>JAZJZP010000366.1:0-16904 GCA_040389805.1 Pseudomonadota bacterium | reverse complement strand
CTCGCCAGAAGCAGCCGCAATGCCACGAACCAGCTCCGAGGTTTGATTGATGGACGGCATCATCTCGCTCAGCAGCAACCCAGCCTTGTCGGCCATGTTCACACTGTTGGCGGCCAACTCTCGAATGTCCATGGATGCAGCCTGACTGCGCTCCGCAAGCTTGCGCACTTCAGCGGCCACCACGGCAAACCCTCGGCCATGCTCACCCGCGCGACTGGCCTCAATGGCCGCATTGAGCGCCAGCAAGTTGGTCTGGTAGGCAATGTCATCAATGATCGCAATCTTGGCCGCGATGCTTTTCATGGCATCGACCGTCCGCGAGACCGCTTCGCCACCCTCATGGGCTTGCGTGGCCGATTGTTTGGCCATCGCATCGGTCTGCAGGGCACCATCAGAGTTCTTTTGAATCGACGACGCCATTTGCTCCAGGGCCGCACTGGTTTGCTCAACGCTGGCCGCCTGTCCTGATGCAGATTGAGACAGCGACAGCGAGGTCGAAGAGACCTGCTCTGATGCCGACGTCAACTGGTCGGCCGCCGCACGCACATCTCGGATGGTGTGACTGACGGTATCCACCAGCTCATTGAACTTGCACGCCAACATGCTGAAAAACGGATCTTTGCCAGCAGTGACCATGCGTTGACTGAAGTCACCCTGACTGGCTCCATCGACCAAACTACCCACCTCCACTTCAGCCTCGACCTCGGCCGTGCGGTCTTTCCATTCGACCACGGAGCCAATGCGCTCACCCTTGGCATCAAAAATGGGATTGGCTGCCAACGCAAACGTCAACCCGGAGACCTTGACCTGAGTCTTGTACTCGCCAGTCAAGGCGGCCAACATGCGGCGCTGATGCGACGGATCTTTGTGGAACACATCCACACTCTGCCCCTTGATCTGGCGCGCATCGAAATGCGGCAAGACCTTGCGCAGTTGGGCTTCGTTGCGCGCCATCATCGTGTCCACCGCTTGATTGGTGTAGATGATGACGTTGTCAGCATCGGCAATCATCACATTGGTCGAGCATGTATCCAGCGCTTGCTTGACCCGTGCATTTTCAGCCGCAATGCGCTTTTCATGCGCGGCCGCCGCCAGCTCGTTAGTGCGGTCTTGCCACTCGATGACGGTGCCCAGGCGCAACCCGCTGGCGTCGATCACGGGGTTGAAGCTCAGATCGAAGGTGCGCCCCCCCATCAACAATCGCTCGGTATGCACTTGCTTGAGCCCCTCCAGCAGTTGACGTTGCTGCATCGCGTTGTGATGGAAGCGATTCACGTCCATGCCGATCAGTTGGGCCGCATTGAAGTCGAGCACGTGGGTTTGCAACTCGGCTTGCGCTGCGGTGAACATGCCAATGCACGATTGATTGGCGTACATGACCTTGTAGTCCGTATCGACCAGCATCACATTGGCGGCCGCCACATCCAGGGCCTGCTTGATGCGCTCGCTGATCTGACGCAAGCGCTCGCTCTCGTTCGCTCGGCGCACGGTTTCCGCGAACTCAAAACCAAGCCGGGTCTGGACGCGCTTGATGGCCAGCAACATGCCAGCCAGCTCGTCATGGCCATAGGCCTCCACCACCCCATCAAAGCGCCCTTGCGCGAACAGGTCCAACTGTTGCGCCGCACGGAGCAGTTTTTGACTCATCTCGGTGGCCGCACGCCTGAGCGCCCAAACCACAGCACCCGCCGCCAAGATCGACAACACGGCCAGAGGCCACGCCTGGAGCCAGCCAGAGGCAATCCCCAACAGGGCCGACAAAACAATGACCATCGATGCCGCACTGGACTGACCGGGCAATGTGGCGGTCGCCAGCCAACGCGCCATCACGCTGTTGCGCCAAAAACCGCCCGTTTCAACCGCGCGCCCCTCAACGATTGCAATGCCCGGGGCTTGCCCCGCGTTGATCTGTCGATACAGCCCGTCTGCGGCAGCCACCTGCTCTCTGGTCGGCCGGGTGCGTACCGACAAGTAACCCACCACCTCGGTGCCATCCAGCAAGGGCGTGGCATTGGCCACCACCCAGTAAAAATCGCCATTCTTGCGCCGGTTCTTGACCAGGCCGGTCCAAGGTCGCCCTGCGCCGAGGGTGTCCCACAAGTCCTGAAAGGCGGCGGGCGGCATGTCCGGATGCCGGACGATGTTGTGGGCCTTGCCAATCAACTCGTCCTCGTCAAAGCCGCTGGCTTCCAGAAAATCGGGGTTGACGTAGGTTATCCGCCCTTTCAGGTCCGTTCTGGAGACGATACAGGCGCCATCTGGCAGCAGGTATTCGTGAGCGGTGACCGGTAAATTGGTACGCATGCGGGTTGTCCTTGAGCCATGCTGAAGTGAACAGCACTTCGGTTCAAAACCCGTATTTTTGAGGGTCACCCACAAGGTTATTGCCCCGAAAAGGAGCGTATTTGATCTGGCGCAAACTTAATCAGTCAGCGTCGGGTAATTCAGGCTCGACTTGGGTAATACGCAATTCTTCGACGGTATAGCCCTCCTTGGTCAAGGCGTCTCGAATCCAGGGCGGCTGTGAGCCTTGGCCATCCCAGATGTCACCCGTGATGGGGTGCTTGTACTTGGGGCCTGTCGGGGGCGGGGGCTCAATGGGGCGTACGGGCGAACAGGGCTCATCGGTGTACAGCTCTTCGGGCGTGATCTGCCAGAAGTCGACGAGCTTCCTGATCGAGCGCAGCATGGCTTCTTGTTCTGCGGTCATCGTCATAGGTGGGCGGCCAGAAAACCAGTTCGGGCTCGCAAAGAGAGGCTGAATATTACCAAAACCATTGAACCCCAACAATCGACGCTCCAATCATCAAGATCCGTCGAAAATGTCATGGTCAGTGGGTATTTCCATAGGGTGAGCATAGGGCCTTGGCCGGGCTAGACTCAAACTCATGAAACTAGCCCTGTTGTCCGACCTGCATGCCAACCGTGAGGCCACCGAATCCGTCTGGGCCCACGCCCAGACCCAGGGCATCGACCAGCTGGTGTTGCTGGGTGATTATGTGGACTACGGCGCTGATCCGGTGTGGGTGGTCGACTTTGTCCGCGACCAGGTCAGCCAGGGCGCCATCGCCGTGCGCGGCAACCATGACGACGCCATTGATGGCCACGGCACCTCGGATCTGGCCGGACACGTCCTGCCATCGCTGGAATGGACGCGCCAGCAACTCAGTCAAGAACAACATGTGTTTTTGGCCTCGCGACCCATGACCGCCACGGTCGGCCCTTGCCTGATCGTGCATGCCAACGCCCACGACCCGGTTCACTGGGCCTATGTGCATGGCAGGCTTGAAGCCGCCCGCAGCCTGTCGGCCACGCCACACCGCTTTGTGTTTTGCGGCCACATGCACGACCCGCGCCTGTACCACCTCACCGCCACGGGAAAATCGGGCGACTTCACGCCCACCGCCGGGATACCCATTGAGCTGTCTCCCGCGCGCCGTTGGTTGGCCATTCCCGGATCAGTGGGGCAACCCCGTGACGGCAACCCGGCCGCTTGCTACGCCGTGTTTGACACCGACACCGAGACGCTGACCTTCCACCGCGTGCCCTACAACCATGAGCAGGCCGCCCAACGCATCCTGGATGCCGGTCTGCCCGCCTACCAAGCCGAAAGACTGCTGCATGGTCACTGAACCCGTGCGCCCTCCAGCCCTGGAAGCGGGCCAGATCATTGACGGTTTCCGCCTGGATGAGCGCCTGCACCAGGGCGGCATGGCCGTGCTGTGGTCGGTCACGCCACTGAACGAGCCCATCGATGTGCCCTTGATCATGAAGGTGCCGCGCATCAAGGGTGGCGAAGATCCCGCCAGCATCGTGGGCTTTGAGGTCGAGCGCATGCTGATGCCCCGCTTGAGCGGCCCGCACGTGCCGCGCTTTGTGGCCCGGGGTGATTTCACCCGGCAGCCCTACATCGTGATGGAGCGCATTGGCGGCGACACGCTGCGACCCAAACTGGACCAGGCGCCCTTGCCGGTCGACGAGGTCGCGCAAATCGGCGCCCGCGTCGCGCAAGCCCTGCATGCCCTGCACTGCCAGCATGTGGTGCACCTGGACATCAAACCCAGCAACATCATGTTCAGGGAGACCGGCGAAGCCGTGTTGGTGGACTTTGGCCTCTCCCGGCACGACCAGTTGCCTGACCTGCTCGAAGAAGAGTTCGCCCTGCCGATGGGCACCGGGCCCTACATGTCGCCCGAGCAAATCCAGTTTGTGCGCACCGATCCGCGCAGCGACCTGTTTGCCCTGGGCGTGATGATGTACCACCTGGCCACGGGCGAGCGCCCCTTTGGCCAACCCACCACCGTGCCGGGCCTGCGCAAGCGGCTCTACACCGACCCCACCCCACCTCGGGCCTTGCGCCCCGATTTGCCCGCGTGGTTTCAAGAGGTGGTGCTGCATTGCCTAGAGGTGCAGCCCGAGAACCGCTACCAGAGCGCCGCGCAACTGGCGTTTGATCTACAAAACCCCGACCAGGTCGTGCTGACAGGACGCTCCCACAAGCTGATCAAGGCGGGCCCCATCACGACCTTTGGCCGTTGGTTCAAAGCCATCGGCGCCGAGCCCAAGGCCGACATCAACACCCGTGATCAGATCGAGCGCAGCCCGATCATCATGGTCGCCATTGGCATCAAGTCCAGCACGCCGGAGTTACAACAAAAATTGCTGGCCACGGTGCGGCGCATCTTGCAGATCGAACCGGGTGCGCGCCTGGCCTGCGTCAGCATCATGAAGACGAATCGGGTCGCCATGGACAAGCTCACCGACGATCACGGCAACAGCCTGCATGTGCAGCAACTGATTGCCATCAAGCACTGGGCGCGGCCCCTGCAACAAGCCCTGTCGATGGACGACAAGCGCCTGACCTTTCATGTGCTGGAGTCCCCGGACACGGCGGCCGCCATTGTCGAGTTCGCCAACAAGAACCAGGTCGATCACATCGTGATGGGTGCACGCGGAAACTCCACGATGCGCCGCTACCTGGGCAGTGTGTCCGCCCAGGTGGTGGCCGAGGCGGAGTGCTCGGTCACCGTGGTGCGCGTGTAGTACCCTTGATCAACTGACCGTCAGCAAGCCGAACACCTTTTGCATGCCGTCCACCGGCTTGCCCTTGCGTGCGCGCTTGCCGACATGCAAGGTCAAAGCGGTGTTCTTGATGTCCTCTTCCTTGGCTTTGCCACCGCGACCGGAGCCCAGCACCCGCACCACCGTCGTGAAGGTGGCGGTCGAGATCAAGGGGTCGGTTTTCAAGTCGACATCCATCAGCGTCAAACCGCGCCCACCATTGGGTTGCAGCTTGAGCTCGTCCAGGCCGAACACGAGCAAGCGCCCACCTTGGGCCAGACAAGCCACCTGGGTATGACCGGTCTTGATGAGCACCGGCGGCAACACCGCCTCGCCCTCGTCCAAGCTCAAGAAGCCCTTGCCGCCCTTTTGCCGCGTGATCATGTCCCCCAGCTTGGCCAGGAATCCAAAGCCCCCCGTGTTGGCCATCAGGTAGCTCAACTCGCCACTGCCGGCCAGGTAATGCAAGGGCTGGGTGCCGGACTCCAGCTCGATCATGCTGGTGATGGGCGAGCCATCGCCGCGCGCGCCCGGCAGGCTGCTGACCTGCAGGCTGTAGACACGGCCATTGCTGCCGATCACGATCATCGGGTCGACCGTGCGGCATTCCATCGTGCCGTACAGGCCATCTCCGGCCTTGAACGCAAAGCTGGCGGGGTCGTGGCCATGGCCGGTACGCGCGCGCACCCAGCCCTTCTGGCTGACCACCACGGTCACCGGCTCGTCGATCACCTTGACCTCGGCCACGGCGCGCTTTTCGGCCTGGATCAGCGTGCGGCGCTCGTCGCCGAACTGCTTCGTATCGGCCTCGATCTCTTTGATCATGGTGCGCTTGAGCACGGCCGGGCTGCCCAGGATCTCTTCCAGCTTGGCTTGCTCCAGCCGCAGGTTGGCGAGCTCTTGCTCGATCTTGATCGCTTCCAGCCGGGCCAGTTGGCGCAGGCGGATCTCAAGGATGTCCTCGGCCTGGCGGTCGCTCAGCTTGAAGCGCTCGATCAGCGCAGCCTTGGGCTCTTCGCTCTCTCGGATGAGGCGGATGACCTCATCAATGTTGAGCAGCACCAGCTGCCGCCCTTCCAGGATGTGGATGCGATCGAGCACCTTGTCCAAGCGGTGTTGCGTGCGGCGTTGCACCGTGGCTTGCCTGAAGCCAATCCACTCCACCAGGATCTGGCGCAGGCCTTTTTGCGTGGGACGACCGTCCGCACCCACCATCGTCATGTTGATGGGGGCCGAGCATTCCAGGCTGGTGTGGGCCAACAGCGTGGTGATCAGGTCCTGCTGCTCGATGGTGCGGCTCTTGGGCTCGAACACCAGGCGCACGGCGGCGTCCTTGCTCGACTCGTCGCGCACGGCATCAAGCACCGACAGCACCGTGGTCTTGAGCTGGGTCTGCTCGGCGCTCAAGGCCTTCTTGCCGGCCTTGACCTTGGGGTTGGTCAGCTCTTCAATCTCTTCCAGCACCTTTTGCGAGCTGGTGCCTGGGGGCAGTTCGTTGACGACCAATTGCCATTGGCCACGCGCCAGCTCCTCGATCTTCCAGCGCGCGCGCACCTTCAGGCTGCCGCGTCCCGTGCGGTAGGCATCGCGGATGTCGTCCAGGCTGGAGATGATCTGACCACCGCCGGGATAGTCCGGACCGGGGATCAAGGCCGCCAGTTCGTCATCTGGCAACTGCTCGTTCTTGATCAGGGCCACGACGGCCAAGGCCACTTCGCGCAGGTTGTGACTGGGGATCTCGGTGGCCAGGCCCACGGCAATGCCGCTGGCGCCATTGAGCAGCACGAAAGGCAGGCGACCGGGCAACTGCTTGGGCTCTTGCGTGGAGCCGTCGTAGTTGGGGATGAAGTCGACCGTGCCTTCGTCGATTTCGTCCATCAGCAATCGCGTGATGGGGGCCAATCGGGCCTCCGTGTAGCGCATCGCCGCCGCGCCATCGCCATCGCGCGAACCAAAGTTGCCTTGCCCGTCGACCAAGGGGTAGCGCAAGGCGAAGTCTTGCGCCATGCGCACCATGGCGTCGTAGGCAGCGGTGTCGCTGTGCGGGTGGTAGCGGCCCAGCACATCACCGACCACGCGGGCGCTCTTGACCGGCTTGGGGCCGCTGGCCGTCGTGTACGACAGGCCCATGCGTTCCATGGCGTAAAGGATGCGGCGTTGCACGGGCTTTTGGCCGTCGCACACATCGGGCAGCGCGCGGCCCTTGACCACGCTCAAGGCGTATTCCAGGTAGGCGCGCTCGGCGTAGTGCGCCAGGGTCAGGGACTCGCCGCCATCAGAGGGCGGCGGGTTGAAATCAATGGATTCTTGGGTCATTTCTCACGCACCTGCACACATTCAAACATCAATTTCCACGGCATCGCCGTGCAATTCCATCAGGTCGCGGCGGGAGGCGGCCTCGCCCTTGCCCATCAGCTTGTGAAACGAAATTTCGGTGAGATCAAAGCCCGGCTCACCATAGGCCACGGGCAGCAAGCGGCGGGTCTCGGGGTTGAGTGTCGTATCCCACAGTTGCTCGGCGTTCATTTCACCCAGACCCTTGAAGCGACTGATGGACCAACTGCCTTCTTTGCAGCCTTCCTTGCGCAGCTTGTCCAGGGTGGCCGTCAGTTCGCCCTCGTCCAGCGCATAGAGCTTGGCCGCAGGCTTTTTGCCACGCGCGGGCGCATCGACACGAAACAGCGGCGGCCTGGCAATGTAGATGTGGCCCGTCTCGATCAGCTTGGGAAAGTGGCGGAAGAACAGCGTCAACAGCAGCACCTGGATGTGCGAGCCGTCCACGTCCGCGTCCGACAGGATGCAGACCTTGCCGTAGCGCAGATTGGACAGATCCGGCGTGTCCTTGGGGCCGTGCGGATCAACGCCGATGGCCACCGAGATGTCGTGAATTTCATTGTTGGCGAACAGGCGATCACGCTCGACCTCCCAGGCATTGAGCACCTTGCCGCGCAGGGGCAGAACGGCCTGGGTTTCCGAGTCGCCCTCGACCAGGAAGACTTCGTTCAGGCTCAGATCGCGGCTTTCGCAGTCGGTGAGCTTGCCCGGCAACACGGCCACGCCCGAGCCTTTCCTTTTCTCAACCTTCTGGCCCGCCTTCTGGCGTGCCTGGGCCTGTTTGATGACCAACTCAGCCAGCTTCTTGCCGTAGTCGACATGCTGGTTCAGCCACAACTCAAGCGCGGGCTTGACGTAGGTGGCCACCAGGCGCAAGGCATCGCGGCTGTTCAGGCGCTCCTTGGTCTGGCCTTGAAACTGCGGGTCCAGCACCTTGGCGGAGAGCACGAAGCTGGCGCGTGAGAACACGTCGTCGGGCATCAGTTTGACGCCCTTGGGCATCAGGGCATGCATTTCAATGAAGCCTTTGACGGCATTGAACAAGCCATCCTTCAAGCCCGATTCATGCATGCCACCGGCCACCGTGGGGATCAGGTTGACGTAGCTCTCGCGCATGGCGTTGCCTTCTTCGGTGAAGGCCACACACCAGGCGGCGCCTTCGCCTTCGGCAAAGTTTTCGGTCTCGGCTGCGGAGGCGTACTGCTCGCCTTCAAACAAGGGGATCAGGGGATCCGAGTTGAGTGCTTGCGTCAGGTAATCACGCAGCCCACCCTGGTAGAGCCAGGTCAGTGTTTCGCCGGTCTTCTCGGTGGTGAGCGTGACGGTCACGCCCGGCATCAGCACAGCCTTGCTGCGCAGCACATGCATCAACTCGCTGCGTGGCAGGTCGGCGCTTTCAAAGTACTTGGGATCGGGCCAGGCACGGGCGGTGGTGCCGTGCTTGCGGTCGCCCGAGGCGGCGGGGCGCACCGTCAAGGGCTCGATCACGTCGCCGCCGCTGAAGGTCAGTTGGGCGACTTGCTTTTCGCGCCACACCGACACCTGCAAGCGGGTGGACAAGGCATTGGTCACGCTGACCCCCACGCCATGCAGGCCGCCAGAGAAGCTGTAGGCCCCGCCCGAGCCCTTGTCGAACTTGCCGCCCGCGTGCAGGCGGGTGAACACGATCTCGACCACGCTCACCCCTTCTTCGGGGTGCAGGCCAAAGGGGATGCCGCGACCATCGTCTTCAACGCTGATCGAGCCGTCGGTGTGCAAGGTCACGGCAATGCGTTTGCCAAAACCGGCCAGAGCTTCGTCCGCCGCGTTATCGATGACCTCTTGGATGATGTGCAGGGGGTTGTCGGTGCGGGTGTACATGCCCGGGCGCTGCTTGACAGGCTCCAGGCCTTTGAGCACGCGGATCGACGATTCGCCATAAACGGCGTTGGGTTGGGACGTGGGTTTGGTAGCCATGGGCAGGGATTCTAGGGACGAGCGAACACGTCGCTGAGGGGTGTCAGGTTAAGAAACTGTTTTTCAGCCTCGGTTTCTGACCCGTTGACTATCTGATAGTGCCGCCGAAAGTCGGCCTTGAAAGAATCCAGGGCGCCGTGCAGCCACAAAACGGTGCTCAACACATTAAGGTGGTCAATGCGGCGCTCCACCACGCCCGGCTTCAGCCCTGCGCCGTAAAAAACGGTCGGGATGCGGTGGGCGCCCGTCAGATACGGGTCGCCTTGGCGGGTGTCAGTTGAGCCGTCTTCGTCAAAGGTGATGATCAGCAGGCTGTTGTTTTTAACGGCCCACTCGGCATAAGCGCCCAGGTTCGCCTTGAGCCAGGCATCGGCCGACAGCGCCGAGTTGCTGTGCGCGTCATGCTGCTCATTGGGGATGACCAGGGACACGGTCGGGAGTTGGTCAAACGACAGAGGCTTGCCCTGCGCATTTTTGGCAAAACCGCGAAAGGCTTGTTTGAGCACGGGGTCGTGCGTGGGCTCAAAGCCCAGGTTCACGCCCACCGGCAAGACATGGTGTTTGAGGTCACCCTTGAGCCCGCGGCGACTGGTCGGCGCGATCTGATCGGTCCAGTTCACGGTCGGGTTGTGCTTGCGGCGGTAATCGTCCGTCGGCGCTCTGGCCAGGCCACAGGGCACCAAATCACTGTCGGTCGCGCAGTTCCAGCTGGGGTACGGCAGCGATTCGCTGAAGCTGGCAAAACTACCACCGGCTTTAATGATGGCGGCCCCCAGATTGGGCGTGGTCAGAGGCAACCAGGCATCGGGCAAGCTGTCGTTGGCCACCCCATCGACCAAGACCCCTTGGTGGTGCCCCGAAAAAAGCATCAGGTAATTGGGCTGACTGGGGCGCGTGGGGACCGACGATCCATAGGGTGTCCGGCCAAAATGCGAGTCATTGAACTTGACGCCCTTGGAGGCCAACTCATTGAAATACCGCCAATTGGCATGACCATAGACGGGCGCGTTGCCATTGGCGCGCTGGGCCGCGTTGGCCTCGTGGGCCGACAGGTTCTCTAGCACCACGATGACCGTGTGATCAGGGCGCCATGCCGGGACCGGACGCCCGGTTTGAGCCGCGTAGACCGTAGACAGCCCCGCAAAAAGCCCGCACAAGGTGCGAGAGATGAAACTGGATGGCATTGATTGAGCTGAAGTGAGCAGGCCTGATTTTACGGCCAGCCCCAGCGCCCACCCGCCCCACGGGATGCGCCCCAGTCCCTGGCCCATTTGATGATCGCACTGCTGATATTCCACGGCAACCCGACCGTGACAACAGCCTGATCCATCGCAGGGCGCCCTGGAAAACCAAGGAGGCAGTGGAGCTGGCCACGCTGGAATGGGTGTCCTGGTTCAATCATCATCGACTGCTTGAACCCATTGGGTACATACCTCCAGCAGAAGCTGAGGCAAACTACTACACGCAACTCGCCAGTCAAGCCAGCATGGTGGCCGCATGACTTAAACCAAACAGCCTCCACCAATCCCGGGGCGATTCAAGTCTTTCCTTGCGCAGACGATACCGTCTCCACTAACCTCTTACTCACACCGACGCAGTCTGCAAACCGACTGACGGAGACTTTGGATGACTCCTTGCCGACTCTTGGGCGCCGCCCTGATGCTGACCTGCTGCGCCACTGCCAGCATGGCCGGCCGACCCTTGTCTACCGAAGACGCAGGCGTTAACCCGCCACGGCAATGTCAGCTTGAAGCTTGGAGCGACAAAGGCAGCAACACGCGCAGCAACTCGCTGGCGCCTGCTTGCGGTGTCGCCGATGGCCTGGAGTTGGGCTTGCAATTCGACAGG
Source organism: Pseudomonadota bacterium (assembly GCA_040389805.1). GTDB lineage: Bacteria > Pseudomonadota > Gammaproteobacteria > Burkholderiales > Burkholderiaceae_C > Aquabacterium. The sequence goes on along the minus strand of JAZJZP010000366.1, from coordinate 5,705 downwards.
CCCATGCCGAGAGCCACGACATCAGAAACCCGCGCCATGGCCTTGAAATGGGCCCCTGATTTTATGGAGTGGCAAGGCTGGCGCTTTGGGGCCAAGCTGGCCACGGGACAAGAGCGAGACCCCTCGGACTGGCGCTGGAGAAGTTCAACCTGGTCAGCACTGGGGATCACCTCCAAAGAGCTGGCTGAGCAGTTGTTCTTACACGCCAACCTCGGTTACGCCAAAAATCAGCTTGATGAGCAATCCAGCACCACTTACAGCGTGGCTCTGTCATGGACCCCACTAAATCGGCTGCAACTCTTTACCGAGGTCGTTGGCGACAACCGCTCGCCTGGCATGCCTGCGGCAGGGGCCAGATGGTGGTTGATTCCAGAGGTGCTTGGACTAGACACCATCGTCTCCCGCACCAATACGGTGCGCGACTCGACCGTCTGGCACATTGGCTTTGGCTGGTACGGGATCCGTTTCTGACAATTGCCGGACGGCCCACTTGCTCATCATGGCTTAAGTTCTGAGCGCGCGGGCCGATAGTGGAAAGTGAATCTATCTCCAAGTCGAGGACGTGTATGGAAACCCTTCAACAAACCGCCCCAAAGTCCGCCACAGCAGGTCGGTCCGCCTCCAGCATGTTGCCGGGCAATCTGTCAGGCCGCACCAACCCGGCTCGCCAAGTTCAACATGCGGTGTCCGGACGTGAATTCCTCACATTCCGTTTGGGCACGGAAGAGTACGGGATCGACATCCTGAAGGTTCAGGAGATTCGCTCCTATGAGCCCCCTACCAAGATCGCCAACTCACCGGCCTACCTCAAGGGCGTGGTGAACCTGCGCGGAGTGATCGTGCCCATTGTGGACATGCGGGTGAAGTTCAACTGCGTCAACGAAGACGGTCCAGACATCAACAGCTTCACGGTGGTGATTGTGTTGAACGTTCGCGGCCGTGTCGTGGGTGCCGTGGTGGACTCGGTCAGTGATGTGATGCAGTTGGCTGATCAGATGATTCAGCCTGCGCCAGAAATGAGTGCCTCCATGGTGGACACGACCTACATCACGGGCATTGCCAACATCAATGATCGTTTGTTGATCCTGATGGACATTGAGTCCCTGATGAGCAGCTCCGACATGGGCTTGATCTCCAGTTTGACCGCACAGTGAACCTGCGTGCGGGGGTCTAATCGGCCCTTCGCAAGGTGATGACCACGGGGCGTTCCAAAATACCCCGCAGGCTCCACCAACCGGCCAACGCGGCCAGCACTGCCCCGACGACCGCGCCCAGCAGCGGCCACCACCACGGCGCGTGCCACTCAAACTCAAACACGCGGCTGGCCAAGGCCCAACCCACGGCCAGGGCTGCCGTGGCTGCCAGGGCCCCAGCCAGGGCCCCCACGCCCAGCATTTCCACCCGCTGCACGCGGGCCAGCAGGTCATGTGAGGCGCCCAGGGCCCGCAAAATAGCCCAGTCACGCGCCCGGCGCTCACGCGAGGTCAGCAAACCCGCCATGAGCACAATCAAGCCGGCCGCCAGCGTGAAGGCAAACAAGAACTCCACCGCTGCAATGACCTGATCCATGATTCGGCGAATCTGGACCAGGGTGGCCGACACATCGACCACCGTCACGCTGGGGAAGGCCTGCACCAGACGCCGGTCCAGATTGCCATCCGGCGGCGCCCGAAAAGCACTGATGTAGGTGGCCGGCCACTCAGGCATCGCCGCCATCGGGGCCATGACAAAGAAGTTGACCCGCATGGAGGTCCAATCGACCTTGCGCAGGCTGGTGATGCGCCCCAGGTGAGACACGCCAGCCATGTCAAAGGTGAGCGTGTCGTTCAGGTGAAGGCCCAAGGTCTTGGCCAGCCCGGCCTCGACGCTCAGGGCCCCAGCTTCATTGGCCCGATACTGCCCGGCCACGACAGGGTTGTACACGGGGGGCTGAGCTGCATAGCTGAGGTTGAACTCGCGATCGAGCAGCCGCTGGGCGCGCTCCTCGGTGTAGTCCTCAGGTCGCACCGACTTGCCATTGACGGCCACCAACCGAGCACGAATCATGGGATACCAGTCAAACTGCTCGACGCCAAACTGGCGCAACTGCGCCTTGAAGGCCTCGGTCTGATCCGGTTGGATGTTGATCACAAAACGGTTGGGAGCGTCGGCGGGTGTCGCCGCCCGCCAACTGGCGATCAGGTCGGTGCGCAGCAAGACCAGCAGCATCAGCGCCAACAGCCCAACCGCCAGCGCACACACTTGCACGACTGTTTGAGCGGGCTGGGCCGTGAGTTGCCGGGTGGCCAACAACAGCCAGGGTGGAGCGACGCCACTCAGGCGCTCAGCAGCACGCCGCAGACCCCACACCACGAGGGTACTCAGGGCCGCGAAGATCAGCACCGCCCCCGCAAAACCACCCAGGGCAATGGCACCCAACTTGACGTCGCGCGCCACCATCATCAACAGGCCCAGCAAGGACACGCCACCCGCGACCCAGGCCAGCAATGACGCTCCCTGCAGTTCGCCCAGGTCGCGCCGCAAAACCCTCAAAGGTGGCACTTTGGCCAGTTGCAACACCGGCGGCAGGCCAAACCCGACCGTCAAGAGCACACCCACGCCCAAGCCCAGCAGGAACGGCCACAGGCTGGGCGCTGGCAAGCCGACGGGCACCAAGTCGGCCAAGAGCGCGACAAACACCTGATGAAAGCCCCATCCCAAGATCAAGCCCAGCACGCTGGACCCCAAGCCCACCAGCAAGAATTGCAGCCCATAACTGACGGCCATTTGTCGCTGAGGCACGCCCAGCACCCGCAGCATGGCGCAGTCGTCCAGGCGACGTTGTGCAAAATCGCGTGAGACCAAGGCGACGGCGACGGCCGACAACAACGCCGCCAACAAGGCCACCAGACGCAAGAACAGTCCGGCTCGGTCAAGGGTGGCGCGCATTTCCGGACGGCCCTGCTCCAGCGTTTCAATGCGCAGACCACGTGTGAGCTTGGATTGCCGCTCGGCCTCGGCCACAAACGCGTTGACTGCGGTTTGACTGCTGGAGCTCAACTTGCCCTCGCCAGCATCCCCCGCCCGCCAAGGACCGGCCACCAACACGCGGTAGGTCACCCGACTGGCAGGCTGCACCAATTGAGTCGCTGCCAAGTCAGCCAACCGGATCAGCACCCTGGGCGAAAAACTCATGAAGCCCGCGCCGCGATCGGGCTCATTGGCAATCACGGCGGCGATCGCAAACGACTGATCGCCCAGCCAGAGCGAATCACCCACCTTGAGGTTGAGGGCGGACAAGACACCCGCTTCGACCCACGCCTGTCCAGCGGCAGGTCCACCCGCAGGGGCTGCCTCGGTGGACTTGACCGTGCCATCTGGCTGGACCGAGCCCAAAGTCATGTGGCCCCGCAAGGGGTAGCGCTCGCCCACGGCCTTGAGGGTCACCAGCTTGCTGTCGCCGCCGCGATCGTCGGGCGCACGCGCCATGCTGGCGAACACCGCGGTGCGAGCCACACGCAAGCCCATGCGCTCGGCGATGTGAGGCAAGCTGTCGGGCACGGGCTGATCAGCCACCACCACGGCATCGCCCCCCAGCAATTGAGCGGCATCTCGTGACAGGCCTTGCTCAATGCGGTCGGCAAAAAATGCCACGGCGGACAAGGCTGTGACGGCCAACACCACGGCCACCATGATCAAACGCAGACTGCCTGAACGCAGATCTCGCCATGTTTGCTTGAGGGCCCACCGCCACGCGGGCACCGAACCACCTGAACTGATTGCCATGGAATGTGTCGAGGCCTTCGTAAATGAGGGATCATTAGAACTTAATCTGAATGTCCCCTTCTGCACTCATGCCGATCAACTACCTGCGTGACCTCACCGCCCCGGAACGCACGCAACGGACCAACTTCCATTTCGGCATCTCGTTGGCGTTCGTCGCGGGCGCCACCAACGCCGGGGGCTTTCTGGCCATCGGGCAATACACCTCGCACATGACGGGCATGGTCTCAGGCATGGCCGACAACCTGGCCCTGGGAGAGATGGCGCTGGTGCTGGCCTCTTTTGGGGCCATTTTGGCCTTCCTGCTGGGAGCGGCCACCTCTGCAATCTTGATCAATTGGGCGCGCAGGCGCCGCAGCCGCCGTGAATATGCGCTGCCGCTGATGATTGAAGCCGGGCTGTTGTTGGTGTTTGGACTGATAGGCGGCCTGTTGACCGGCAAGTCCATCACGAACGAGTTGTCGCTCACCATTGCGCTGTTGTCTTTTGTGATGGGCCTTCAAAATGCCATGATCACCAAGGTCTCCAACGCCGAAATCCGCACGACCCACGTCACGGGCCTGATGACGGACATCGGCATTGAAATGGGCAAGCTCCTGTACTGGAACAGTGCATCACAGCCCCCCTCGCACGAGAAAGTCATGGTCAACTGGCGCCGCCTGCGCATCCACGTGACACTGGTGATGGCGTTTTTCGTGGGGGGCGTGGTCGGCGCACTGGGCTTCAAGCACGTGGGCTATGTATCGACCGTCCCCCTGGCCCTGATGCTCGCCGTCTTGGCGGCGGTCCAGTTTGTACCAGTAGGAACACGCTGGGCCCGATGAGCCCTGGTATCAACCGACGAATCGCTCGAAAGTCTTGTCCAGCTGGCCAATCCACCGGGCCTTGTCCTGCGCACTGGCGAAACTGGCTTCAAAACTATTGCGCGCCAAGGTGTAGGCGGCAGCCGCGTCCAGATTCAACGCCGCAAAGGTCTCGGTGAAGTTCTGGTTCAGGTAGCCGCCAAAGTAGGCTGGGTCGTCTGAATTGATCGTCACCTTCAAGCCATGATCCAGCAACGTTTTGAGGTTGTGCTGAGCCATGGTCTTGAACACACACAACTTGACGTTGGACAGCGGACACACCGTCAGGGGCACGCCATCGCGCGCCAGACGCTGCACCAGGGCCGGGTCTTCGACACAGCGCACCCCGTGGTCGATGCGCTCGACCTTCAAAATATCGAGCGCATTGATGATGTACTGCGGCGGGCCTTCTTCGCCGGCATGGGCCACCACGTGCAGGCCCAGGGCACGACAACGGGCGAACACCTCTGCGAATTTCTCAGGGGGGTGCCCCCGCTCGCTGGAGTCCAGGCCCACGCCCACCAGCAGATGACGCCAGGGCAAGGCGGCGTCCAGCGCCTCAAGGGCGGCCTCTTCAGACAAGTGCCGCAAGAAGCACATGATGAGTGAGGCACTCACGCCCAACTCGGTTTTGGCTCGCAGGCAGGCCCGTGTCAGGCCCTGGACCACCACCTCAAAGGGCACGCCCCGGTCGGTGTGCGTTTGCGGGTCGAAGAACAACTCCGCATGCAGCACGTTCTCGGAAGCGGCCTTGGTCAGATACGCCCAGGCCATGTCATGGAAGTCGTCTTCCTTGAGCAACACGGACGCGCCTGCGTAATAGATGTCCAGAAAGCTTTGCAAGTCGGTGAAGGCGTACGCGGCACGCAGCGCCTCCACACTGGGATAAGGCAACGCCACACCATTGCGCTGCGCCAAGGCAAAGATCAACTCGGGCTCGAGTGAGCCCTCGATGTGGATGTGCAACTCGGCCTTGGGCATGGCTTGCAGCAGTTGCGGCAAGCGTTCTTTGTCGATGGTGATGGCGTTCATGCGCTGATTATCTGGGCGGATTCAAAAGTGAAGTGCAACACCCTGGGTTTCAATGAATCTCGGTGGAGT
>JAZJZP010000365.1:0-2196 GCA_040389805.1 Pseudomonadota bacterium | reverse complement strand
GCGGCACCGAGGCCGCAGTGCCGCCATCTGCGGCCGACGCTGAAGAAGGCGCGCCCGACTGAACGCCTCCGGCGCTGAGAACGTGTTGACGTTCTAAGTGACATGAACCGTGCGAGCACCCCGGATGATGGAAGACACTGAGGGTGTGCGGAGCCGCGCGGGTAGAGGTCGATCAATTTATTGATGGCCTTGGACCGCGATCTCTAAGTTGACCCGCTGCCGACCACTCGTACCCAGGATTGCCTGCGAGCGTTGCCCAGTCCCTTGCGGGTCTGGGCGCGCCTGACAGCCCACATTAAACAGAGCCACCGAGCTTGCTCGGCAGGCCGTTGGTCGGCGGCACCTGCGCGGCTCCGCACGCTTGTGATTGTGATTCAAGCTGCAGGAGAGACGCAATGGATTTGACCCCGATGCACAAGCGCGTCATTGCGCTGGACGTTCACCAGGCCAAGATCACGGCCTGCGCCATGGTCGAGCACGACGACGGCCGCGTGGAGGTGATCAAGCGCGACTTCGGTGCCTTCAAACGCGACCGCCGCGCCCTGGCGCAGTGGTCGCTGGAGATCGGGCCCGAGGTGGTGGTCATGGAGAGCACGGGGGTGTACTGGAAGAGCCCGTTCGCGGCGCTGGAGGCGGTGGGCATCATCGCCTGGGTGGTCAATGCCCGGCACGTCAAGGCCGTGCCCGGTCGCAAGACCGACATGCTTGATGCGCAGTGGCTGGCCACGCTGGCGCGCGCGGGCTTGCTGCGAGCCTCGTTCATCCCGCCGGTGGACTTCCGCCAGCTGCGCCTGGTGGCGCGCCAGCGGCAAAAGCTGGTGGGCATGTGCAGCGCCGAGAAGAACCGGCTGCACAAGGTGCTGGTGGATGCCGGTATCCGCATCAACGTGCTGGTCAGCGACATCCACGGCGCCAGTGCTCGGGCCATGGTCAAGGCGCTCATTGCGGGCCAAGCCATGCACGAGGTGTTGGATCACAAGGGGCGGCTGCGGGCCAGCCGAGACGAGTTGTTCGAGGCCTTGAGCACCGAGCAGTTCAGCGCCGTGCACCGCTTCGTGGCCGAGGAGATCATGCAGCACATCGAACAGATCGAGCAGCGCATCAATCGCATGGACCAGTATCTGCTGGACGGCTTGCGCGCATGGCAGCCGCAGTTGAATCTGCTGCAGACCATCCCCGGCATTGACATCCAAGGCGCTGCGATGCTGCTGGTGGAGATCGGCTGCGACATGGCTGTGTTCGGTAGTGCGGAGCGGCTGGCCTCGTGGGTGGGCATCTGCCCGGGCAACAACGAGAGCGCGGGTAAACGCAAGAGCGGGCGCATCCGCCGGGGCAACGCCTGGGTACGCCGGCTGTTGTGCGAGTTCGCGCAGGCGGCGGGGCGAACGCGCTGCGCGCTGAAGGCCAAGTTCGACGCGCTGGCCATCCGAAAGGGATACAAAAAGTCCGTCGTCGCCCTGGCGCACAAGATGCTGCGCACCATCTACGCCATGCTGGCCAGTGGCAGCCACTACGAGGACAAGACTGTTGACTATGAGGCCTTGAGTGTGGCCCGCAACGCCCCGCGCTGGATCAAGATGCTGCGTAAGCACGGCTTCATGGCCGACTCCGCTGCCGCCTGATCAACCAACGAGCCGCTGCCTTCCATGCCCCGGCCGGTGTCAGGCCAGGCCTTCGTGCGCTCGGCTGGCTGTGTCTTCCACATTAAGCCACGCCACGGTCAGTTCTGCACCTGGGCTTCGTACTGTTCGCGCAGGTCCTTGAAGTAAGGCGCGAGCGGAAAGGGCTTGCCGTTCTTGGCCAGGTCGGCCGGCGTGATGTCGACGAACAGCGAGTTCCACACCTTGGGGTCGAGCGCGGGCTTGACGACGTTGGCGTCGATGCCCGGGTACCAGTTGAAGCGCTTGACGATGCCCTCGGCCTGCACCTCGGGGCTGGTGGCCAGCGCGATGAACTTCTTGGCCAGCTCGACGTTCCTGGCCTTGGCGGGAATGGCGTAGTAGTAAGGCTGGCCGGGCATGCCGGGCGACAATATCTTCAGGCGCAGGTTAGGCGCCAGCCGGCCTTCGGCCTTCCAGCTCTGGAACATGTCGACCCAGACCGGCCCCATGGCGATTTCGCCGCGGTTGAGCATGTCGAGCGTGCCGGCATTGCCGGGGGTGAACACCACCTGCTGGTTGAAGGTCTTGAGTTCGG
>JAZJZP010000364.1:0-6805 GCA_040389805.1 Pseudomonadota bacterium | reverse complement strand
TCATGGGGCCGGCCTGCATGGCGGTGTGCATCTCGTCGCCGGTGCGGTCCAGGAAGCCGGTGTTGATGAAGGCCACGCGGCTGGAAGCGGCGGCGATACAGGCCTTCAGGTTGGCGCTGGTGCGGCGCTCTTCGTCCATGATGCCCAGCTTGACGGTGCTGTCGGCCAACCCCAGCACTTGTTCGACGCGCGAGAACAGCTCAGCGGCAAACGCCACTTCAGCGGGGCCGTGCATCTTGGGCTTGACGATGTAGACCGAGCCCGTGCGCGAGTTGACGATGCCGTCGCGGCCATGGCGCTGCAGGTCGTGCAAGGCGATGGTGGTGGTCACCACGGCGTCCAGGATGCCTTCAGGGATCTCTTGGCCCTTGGCGCCCCACAGGATGGCGGGGTTGGTCATCAGGTGACCCACATTGCGCACGAACATCAGCGAGCGGCCGTGCAGCTTGACCTCGCCACCGTTGGCGCCGGTGTAAGTGCGGTCCACGTTCAGCGTGCGGGTGAAGGTCTTGCCACCCTTGGCGACCTCTTCAGACAGCGTACCCAGCTGGATGCCCAGCCAGTTGCTGTAGCCCAGCACCTTGTCTTGGGCGTCTACGGCGGCCACAGAGTCTTCCAGGTCCAGGATGGTGGACACGGCCGATTCCAGGACCAGGTCAGACACGCCCGCGGCGTCGGTCTGGCCGATCGGGGTGGCGCGGTTGATCTGGATGTCGATGTGCATGCCGTTGTTGACCAGCAGCACGCTGGTCGGGGCGGCGGTGTCCCCCTGGAAGCCCACGAACTGGGCGCCGTTTTGCAGGACGGTGGTCGCGCCGTTGATCAAGGCCACGACCAACTGGCCGCCTTCGACCCGGTAGCCAGCGGCCTCCTTGTGCGAGGCGCCTTCCAGCGGGGTGGCCTGGTCGAGCAGCTGGCGTGCAAAGGCGATGACCTTGGCGCCGCGCACGGGGTTGTAGCCCTTGCCCTTTTCGGCGCCGTCGGCCTCGCTGATGGCATCAGTGCCATACAGGGCGTCGTACAGACTGCCCCAACGGGCGTTGGCCGCGTTCAGCGCATAGCGGGCGTTCAGGATCGGCACCACCAGTTGTGGGCCGGCCATCGTGGCCAGCTCGGCGTCCACATTGGCGGTGGTGATCTTGGTGTCGGCCGGCACGGGCACCACGTAGCCGATCTTTTCCAGATGGGCGCGGTAAGCTGGCATGTCGGTGATCGGGCCGGGGTGGGCGGTGTGCCAGGCATCCATTTCTAGCTGGATGCGGTCACGCTCGGCCAGCAAGGCGGCGTTCTTGGGGGCCAGATCGGCCACGATCTTGTCAAAGCCCGCCCAGAACCTGGTGCTGTCGACCCCGGTGCCCGGCAGCACCTTGTCTTCAATGAATTGGTAAAGCTCGGTGGCCACTTGGAGGCCGTGGACGGTGGTGCGTGCGGTCATGGGAAACCTCGTCAAAAAAGGTCAGTGAAATCAGATGGGGGACAAGGGGTAGATCGTCGCGCGTCGCGACCCCCTTTTCAAGCACGCCAGTTTATTCGATACTTATGTAAACATTAACAGCCAAAAAAGTCATTGATTCATGACTTTTTTGTGGGTAGTTTGCCCTCTGGGCACGCAGGATGGGGTGAGGGACCATGGACCGACTTAAACAGATCGAATCTTTTGTGGCCGTGTCCACCAAGGGCAGTCTGACCGCTGCGGCGTTGGCCGAGGGCGTGGCGCCCGCCGTGATCGGCCGCCGCATCGATGCGCTGGAAGAGCGCCTGGGCGTCAAGCTGCTGGTGCGCACCACCCGTCGCATCAGCCTGACCCACGAGGGCAGCGCCTTTCTGGAAGACGCGCAGCGCCTGCTGGCCGACCTGGCCAATGCCGAGGCCAGCGTCAGTGCCGGCGGCCTGCAGGCCAGTGGCCATTTGCGCATCACCGCGCCTGCGGGCTTCGGCCGGCGCCATGTGGCACCGCTGGTGCCGCAATTCGTGGCGCAGCATCCAGAGGTGTCCTTGTCCCTGAACCTGTCGGACCGGCTGGTCGATCTGGTCAATGAGGGATTCGACTGCGCCGTGCGCGTGGGCGACATGCCGGATTCGAGCCTGGTCAGTGTGCGACTGGCCGACAACCGCCGTTTGTGTGTGGCCAGCCCCGACTACCTGCTCAGGCGAGGGGTGCCCAGCCACCCCAATGACATCACCCGCCATGAGTGCCTGACCCTGAGCTCCGAGGCCAGCCAGTCCCGTGGTTGGGCGTTCACCGTGGATGGAGAGCTGAGCCATGTGCGCCCTCCCGCCAAGCTCGATTGCTCGGACGGGCAGGTCTTGCACGCCTGGTGCCTCGAAGGGCTGGGCCTGGCTTGGCGCTCATTGTGGGAGGTCGAATCCGACCTGCGATCAAACCGCTTGGTGAGTGTTTTGGATGCGTTTGCCGCACCACCCACGGGCATCTACGCCGTGTTTGCACAGCGCAAGCACCTGCCTTTGCGTCTGCGCCTGTGGATCGATTTCATCAAAGAAGCCTATGGCGACCCCGGCTATTGGCAGGCGGCCACCGCCGCACCGGCATGATGCGCATCATCTGATCAACTCCACGACCCCAACACCATGTTGCTTGAACCCCTCTTGGCCTACGCCCACTTCATTGCCATCCTCGGCCTGGTGGTGTTCATCACCAGCGAGGCAGCCCTGTGCCGATCCGAGTGGATGAACGCAGCCGTGGTGCGGCGCTTGGGTCGGTTGGACCTGATCTACCTGTGCGCCGCCATCGCGGTCCTGCTGACCGGGCTGGCCCGCACCTATTGGGGTGCCAAAGGCATGGGCTGGTACTGGCACCAACCGCTGCTGCACATCAAGCTGAGCTTGTTTGTGGTCATCGGGCTGATCTCGATCAAACCGACCTTGAGCTTCATGCGCTGGCGCAAGCAGTTGGACGCCACCGGCGCCTTGCCCACCGAGTTGGAGGTGCGCAGTGTGCGCCGCCTCGTCATGATCCAGGCCCACCTGTTGATCCTGATCCCCTTGGCTGCAAGCTTGCTGGCCCGGGGCGTCTGGACGCGCTGATCGACGACACCCACACATGAAAACAGGCCCCTGAGGGCCTGTGTCAACGGAGCACCTGCGCGGCGCGGCGGTTTCGATTTACTTCGATGCAGCAGGGGCGGCGCCAGCGGCGTCTTTCTCGCACTTCTTGATGGAACTGGCCTTGGCCGCGCCAGCCAATGGCTTGCCATTCTTGTCCACGGCCTTGAGGGCGCAGGTTGCGCTGGCGCTGCCCGCGCCGGCTTCCTTCTCGCACTTTTTGATGAAACTGGTTTTGGCGGCGCCGGCCAGCGGCTTACCGTTCTTGCCCACCGCTTGTGACTCACAGGCCGTGCCGGCGTGGGCCAAGGTGGACAGCAAAACCAAAGACAACGAGGCGATCAATGTACGCATGTCAGACTCCATCAGGGGTTGTTAGGTCGAGATAACTCAACGCAACACTTGCCGGACTGGATGACAACGCTCGAGGGTGAATTCGGGGCGGGCTACAAAATCCGCCGTGGGTGGGCCAGGGCTTCATGGGCGGCATGCAAGCGCCGCACCAGCACCCGGATGAAGGCCTCGTCGAACAGGTGTCGGCAATTGGGGCTCAACTGCTGCATCGTTTCGGGCATGAACGAGATCGTGGTCACCGGCTCGCTCACCACCACGTCGGTGCTGTGGCGTCGCAACTCGGGGTTGGGGGCCAGGTAGGCCATCTCGCCCACCGAGGTGCCCGCCCCCAGCAAGGCCACGCGTTTGCCGGTGCGAAACACCTCGACGCTGCCCTGCGCAATGATGTGAAAGCTGTGCCCTTCTTCGCCGCGGCGGTACAGCGCATGCGAAAACGGAAAACGCTGCCATTTGGCGCGGTGCACCACCTCCCACAACTCCACATCGCCAAAGCTGCTGAAAAAGTCCAGCGTGCGCAGCAAGTTAAAGCGCTCCGAATCCAACACGCCCTGAATATGCCCCCGGGGCACTTTGTGGTTGGCGATCAGGCCCGACAGCGCTTGCGCAAACGCATCCCAATTGGGGTAGCGGTCGTCCGGGTTCTTGGCCAGCGCCTTCAAGATCACCTGATCGACGGCGTCGTTCACCCCCGAGCGCAAGCCTGACAATGGCACCGGGGCCTGGTTGTAGATCTGGTTCATCAGCACGGCCTGCGACGACGCCTCGAACGGAGGGCGCCCCGCCACCAGGTGATAAAGCACCGCACCCAGGGCGTACATGTCGGCGCGGCAGTCGAGCGTGTGGCCGTCAATCTGTTCGGGCGCCATGTAGGCCAGAGACCCCACCTGGTGGATCTGGGTGGCGTCGGCGTCCAGGTTCAGCACACTGCCAAAGTCGGTGATCTTGACGTCGGTGATGACGCCGGTCGCGTTGGAGATGGCCATGATGTTGGCGGGCTTGACGTCGCGGTGGATCAAGCCCTGGCGGAACACATAACCCAGCGCCATGGCGCACTTGAAGCCAATTTCAACGATCAGCTCCAGTGGCAGCAAGTGGTCGGGGCGGCAATGGGTGCGCAGCGTTGTGCCCGGCACGTACTCCATCACCAGGTACGGGGCCACCGGGTCCGGCGTGGCGTCAAAAATCTGCACCACGTTGGGGTGGTTCAATCGGCCCACCAAGGCGGCCTCGGCCGCAAAAAAGCGGGCAAACACGGGGCCGTCCACCGAGTCGGTCAGTGCCGCAGAGCGCACACGCTTGACCGCCACATCGCGTTCATTGAAATCGTCCCGACACAGAAAGACCTCGCTGGTGGCGCCTTCGCCCAGCTTTTTGAGGATCCGGTATTTGCCTATCATCCCGGTACCCAGGTCAATGTCGATGCCTGTCATGAAGTCCCACTGCTGTGTCTTGATGCCATCTTTCCATGGACCGGGGTCAGACGTGTGCTGAAAAGGTGGGGGCAAAGTGTGCATTTCTGCGCACAGCGCACCGGCCTGTGCGTCCCCGTAGAATCCTGACCATGATCCAAGCCAAGCGTGCCCTACTTTCCGCCTTGGGGGAAGCCCTGCGCAGCGTCGTTCCTGATGCCCCCGCCGCCTTCTCCCCCGCCTTCGAGGCGCCCAAACAAGCCTCCCATGGTGATCTGGCCTGCACGGCCGCCATGCAATTGGCCAAACCCCTGAAGAAAAACCCGCGCGAACTGGCGCAGGCCCTCATCGAGGCGCTGCAAGCCCAGCCCGCGGTGCAGCAGTGGGTGTCCAGCATGGAAATCGCCGGCCCCGGCTTCATCAATCTGCGCCTCAAACCTGAGGCCAAGCAGGCCGTGGTGGGCGAGGTGCTGGCCGAAGGCGCGCGGTTTGGTTGCCAACCTTTGACCGATCGCAAGGTTCTGGTCGAGTTCGTCTCTGCCAACCCAACCGGCCCCCTGCATGTGGGCCATGGTCGCCAAGGTGCGCTGGGCGATGCCCTGTGCAACCTGTTTGAAACCCAAGGCCAGGCCGTCACCCGCGAGTTCTATTACAACGATGCCGGCGTGCAGATCGCCACCCTGGCATCCTCCACACACGCCCGCATCAAAGGCCTCAAGCCCGGCGATGCCGAGTGGCCCGAGTCGGCCTACAACGGCGACTACATCGCCGACATTGCCCGCGAATTTCTCGCCAAGCAAACCGTCAAGGCCGACGACCGCGAATTCACCGCCTCGGGCGACCCTGACGACATCGACAGCATCCGCCAGTTCGCCGTGGCCTACCTGCGCCACGAGCAAGACCTGGACTTGAAAGCCTTTGGCGTCCGGTTTGACAACTACTACCTGGAGTCCAGCCTCTACACCAGCGGACGCGTCGAGCAGACCGTCAAGAAACTGGTGGACGCGGGCAAGACCTTCGAAGAGGGCGGCGCCCTCTGGCTGCGCAGCACCGACTACGGCGACGACAAAGACCGCGTCATGCGCAAGTCCGACGGTGGCTACACCTACTTTGTGCCCGATGTGGCCTATCACATCGCCAAATGGGAGCGCGGCTTCCAGCAAGTCGTCAACATCCAGGGCTCCGACCACCACGGCACCATTGCCCGCGTGCGTGCCGGCCTGCAAGCGGCTGGTGTCGGCATCCCCTTGGGTTGGCCCGACTACGTCTTGCACAAGATGGTCACCGTGATGAAGAACGGCGAGGAGGTCAAGATCTCCAAACGCGCCGGCAGCTACGTCACCCTGCGCGACCTCATCGAGTGGACCAGCAAGGACGCCGTGCGCTTCTTCCTGATCAGTCGCAAGGCCGACACCGAGTTCACCTTCGATGTCGACCTGGCCTTGAAGACCAACGACGAAAACCCCGTCTTCTACATCCAGTACGCCCACGCCCGCATGAGCAAAGTGCTGCGCGACTGGGTGTCCGAGCATGGCGGTGACTTGTCAACGCTGCCGCAGGCCAATATGTCGCTGCTTGGTGCCGACACCGAACTGGCCTTGATGACCCGCCTGGCCGACTACCCCGGCATGCTGACGCTGGCCGCCCAAGGCCTGGCGCCCCACGACGTGGCGTTTTACCTGCGTGACCTGGCTGGGGCATTCCACAGCTACTATGCGGCGGAACGTTTCCTGGTCGACGATGTCGAACTCAGCCGTGCCCGCATGGCCTTGCTGTCCGCCACCGCCCAGGTACTGCGCAATGGCTTGGCCTTGCTCGGCGTGAGCGCTCCTGAAAAGATGTAACCCCCATGCAAGGACACCCCATGAAATCGCAACGCGGAGGTTTTTTCCTCGGCATGATCGTTGGTATGCTGATCGGCCTGGCGCTGGCGCTGGGCGTGGCGGTGTACATCACCAAAGTACCCCTGCCCTTCATTG
>JAZJZP010000363.1:2626-2966 GCA_040389805.1 Pseudomonadota bacterium | reverse complement strand
CAGGGAAGCGACGCGGGTCGTTTTTGGTCCGCTGGGCCCAATAGTGCGGCGCCTCCTTGTCCCAGTTCGGGGTGGGGAAGTTCCGATTCAGGTCGACGCCATGCGCGTTCGTGCGGGTGGGGTGGCTCAAAAACATGCCATCGGGGTTCATCAAAGGCACAAACCGCCAATGGATATTGGACGGCGTCTGAAGGGCCGCCTGCACCCAATGCAGCACCACCGAGGTAGACGACAACTCATCGCCATGCACGCCGCCGATCACCAGCACCCGCAGGGTGGGGTGGGAGGAGACGACATCGCGCTGAAACAAGGGCTGGCCTTGCACCGAGCGCGCGCCATT
>JAZJZP010000363.1:962-2616 GCA_040389805.1 Pseudomonadota bacterium | reverse complement strand
CACAACGCCATCGTCACATTGGGTAACTGGGCCGTGGTCTGCCTGCAAAAGTCTTGCGTGGTTCGAATCGCCACGGGGGGCTTGGCGGGCACCGGCGCCACCACGGGCGCGGCCTCGACCCGGCAGCCCAGCGACAAGAGCAGTCCTGCTACCCCCGCCGCGCTCTTGCGCACACATCCCAACATAGAACTACGACTCTCTGCTTTCAGCGCGCCAAGGTCTTGAGCGCCAGCTTGATGCCATCACTCACCGAAACATCGGCGGGCAGTTGTTTCAATACAGCCTGGGCCTCCTTGTCGGTATAGCCCAAGGCCACCAGGGCCTGCAAAATATCGGATTGCGCCTCGTTGACCAGCGACACGCCGGACAAGGACAGCGCCGGCGCCAGCTTGCCCTTGAGCTCCAGCAACAGGCGTTCGGCGGTTTTTTTGCCGATGCCGGGCACCTTGACCAAGCGCGCGGCATCCTGTGCGGCCACCGCCTGGGCCAACTCCTCGGTGCTCAAGCCCGACAGCAGCGCCAAGGCAATGCGGGGGCCTACACCGCTGATCTTGGTCAGCTCGCGAAACGAGGTCCGCTCACCGGCGGTCAGGAACCCGTACAGCAGCTGCGCATCCTCACGCACCACGAACTGGGTCAGCAGCGTCACACGCGCCCCCAACTCGGGCAGGTTGTAGAAGGTGCTCATGGGCACCTGCACTTCGTAGCCCACGCCATTGACATCGACCAGCACATGCGGGGGCGACTTCTCGGCGAGTAGCCCGACCAAGCGAGCAATCATCGGCGGAACAAGCCCAGACGCTGCGCCTCAAGCGCGACTTCAGCCCGCGACGACACATTGAGCTTGCGGTAGATCTGTTTGACGTAGTCCGCAATGGTGTGGCGCGACAGGTTGAGCTGCACACCGATCTCGGGCAGGGTGAAGCCCTTGGCCACGCGCAGCAGCACTTCGTTCTCACGGTCGGTGAGCTGCACATTGGGCGTCACCGAGTCGACCTGCGCCGCCGCCGGCGGCTGCTGGCGTGCCTGCGCGGTGAAGTACTTGATGACGCGCCGCGCGATCGAGGGCGACAGCGGCGGCTCGCCCAGGCTGATGCGTTGCAGTTGCTCGGCCAATTGCTCGCGCGATTGCTCTTTGAGTAAATAGCCAAACGCGCCTGCCTGCAGGGCCGGGAACAGGTGCTCATCGTCGTCATGGATGGTGACGACCACCGACTGCGCATCGGGCTGCTTTTCGCTCAGGGCCTGCACCACCTCGACGCCCGAACCATCGGGCAAGCCCAGGTCGCACAGGGCCACGTCAAAGCGCACGGCGTTGACCAGCTCCAGGGCATCGTGAATGCGCGCGCTCTCGCTGATTTGCGCGCCCGGGAACACCTGAAGGGCCAGCGTTTTAAGCCAAGCACGGATTTCAGGAAGGTCTTCGAGCAAGAGAATTTGCTTCATGGCCGGGGCCTCACATATCAAGAGAGTGTGCGTCAGGGAGATCCTGCAACACCAGGTTGGATGCTAGCAGTGCCGGGCGCTCCTGAGAGTACTGGCGGCGGCTTGTGTTGCACCGTGGCAATTTCAAGGGGCAAAGTCAAACGGATCACGGTCCCAAAACCCGGGCCGGACTCGACCAGACACTGGCCGTTGAGTTGTTTGGCGCGGT
>JAZJZP010000363.1:0-952 GCA_040389805.1 Pseudomonadota bacterium | reverse complement strand
GCTTCATGCTGGTCATGCCGTGGCCCCGGTCCAGGCGGCCATCGAGCTCCATGGAGATGCCTTTGCCATTGTCCTGGATGACCAGCACAAAGTCGTGGTGCTCCAGGTGCACATCGGTCTGGATCACCACATGCGAGGCCGAGCTGTGTTTGATGATGTTGCTGACCGCCTCGCGGATGATGCGGGTGGTCTGCACATAGGTGCGCGCCGACAGGGGCTCTTCCACCTCTTCGATGGAATTGCGCCATTCGATTTCGATGCCCGATTGCCCCAGGCGGGACACCACCTCAGCGCGCCAGTCGGCCAGGGCGTCCGACAAGACCATGGGCCGGCCCGTCAGCCCGCGCACCGACAGTCGCATCTCTTCGAGCGCCTCGCGCGCCAGGGTCGAGATGCGGTCGTTGTCGCTGGTGTGCACGATGGTCAAGAGCTTGGCGCCCAGGTCGTCATGCAGGTCGGCGGCAATGCGCTTGCGCTCTTTTTCAGCGATCTGCTCGACCCGCAGCTCGGCGATCTGGTTGAAGTTGCGCTCGATCTCGCCACTGATCTCCTGCACCCGTTGCTCCAACTGGTTGCGGGCCCCTTCGGCCGTCTTCAAGGCACTGGCATACACCTGGATCAACCGCACCGCCACCACCGTGTAGAGCACCGGCATCACAAAATGGGTGACATGCACGCCCCAGATGCGCAGCAGGCCATTCTGGAACGACAACTCGATGCCCAGCACCGCCGTGATCACCCCCAAGGCGGCGCTCATCAGCCAGAACTCGGAGCGGCGTGCCCGCCCCGAATGCCACAAGAAGTAGCCAATTGCCGCGAACACCTCCAGCGCCAACAAGACGTACCAAACCCGGCTGCCCTGGAACAGGTGGTCCACCCCGATCAGCCACAGGCTGGCCGGCAACAGCACACATTGCGCCCACAGCACGGCATTGAGCTGACGGGTGCGTTG
>JAZJZP010000362.1:7896-12470 GCA_040389805.1 Pseudomonadota bacterium | reverse complement strand
CCAGCAACTTCACGCTGGCCCCAGCGTTCGTTACCTTCCTGGGTGACAACGGCGTTGATCCTGCCACCATGACCTTCGTGGCCACCATGATCAAGGAAATCCGCATTGGGACCGTCTCAACCCCAGCCATCCCTGAGCCATCCACCTACGCCCTGATGGGCCTGGGTCTGGTCGGCATGAGCTTGGTGGCCCGCCGCCGTCAAGCTCAGTGATGTAAAGGCCCGGCACCCCGGGCCTCGCATCCACTCTAAAAAAGGCTCCTCAAGGAGCCTTTTTTCATGGCCGCCACCCCTCAATCAAGGGGGAAGCCCGAGGTAACCCTGAGCGTTATTCGACCCGCATCGCTGAAGATGCCCTCATCATTTATTTCAAATTAGGAAAAAATCCATGACCTCTTTCAAGCACATGACTGTGATCGCCCTGGCCCTGGCCTCTGGCGTGGCCTGCGCCGCCAATCAGCCGTTCACGGCCACCAACGGCACCGTGACCGTGGACACCAGCTTCGCAACCGCTGGCGGCTACATCACCACGGCCCTTGGCTCAGCCTCCTATGACGCCGCCACCGGCACGCTGACCGACCCCGTGCAAGCCGTCTCGACCAGCACCAACCCCGGCGCCTTGCTGGTGGACTTCAGCGACACGTCCGGCCTGCAGCTGGCCAAGGGCTTCACAAAGGTCAAGCTGACCGACTTCACCTTTGACCTGGCCACCAACACCCTGTTTGGCGACGTGAACGTGGGCATTTTGTTGAGCCTGAACGACCAAGCCTTGCTGACCGCGAACACGGTGAGCAGCAGCTTTGGCCTGGAAACCGGCACCTCCGTGACCTCGTCTGCCGCGACACGCGACCTGGGTCTGCTGGCCTCCAACTTCACATTGGCACCGGCCTTCGTTGATTTCCTGGGTGAAAACGGCATCGACCCCGCCAGCATGACGTTCGTGGCCAGCATCATCAAGGAAGTCAAGATTGGCACTGTGGTGGCCCCCCCAACCGTGCCCGCCGTGCCAGAACCCACCAGCTATGCCTTGGTGATCGCGGGCTTGGGCCTGGTTGGCATGAGCCAACTCAAGCGCCGCCAAGCCAAGTAATTGCATGAGTCGGGCGCATCTGGCCCGGCTTTGACTCAAGAAAAAGGCTCCCGGATGGGGAGCCTTTTTTCATGGCGGCCCAGGCCTTGTGAGCCCACCGCCATCGCCCCGCAGGGCGTTGAGAACGGCTTAGAAGCGCCAGCCGAGGCCGATACCGACCAAAGTGGGGTCGACCTTCAGGGTGCCCAGCTTGGTGGCGCCAGAGGTGATGACGGCGTGAATTTGCACTTTCTTGACATCCAGGTTCAAGTACAGGTTCTCGGCCAGCTTGAAGTCCACCCCGGCTTGCAATGCCCAACCGAAGCTGCCGCGGTCAATGTTGACCCCGGGCACGTCCAGCGACACGGTAGTGAAGTTGGTGTAGTTCACGCCCGCGCCCACATAGGGACGGATGGTGCCGGTGGGCAGGAAGTGGTACTGGGCGGTCAGGGTGGGCGGCAGGTGACGCAGGGTACCGATCTTCGTTGAGCCAGCACGCACGTCTTGCTTTTGAGGATAGGTCAGGACCAGCTCAGCGGCGATGTTGGGCGTCACGAAGTAGCTGATGTCCAGCTCAGGGATCACCTTGCTGTTGATGTTGAGGTTCAGCCCCGTGTCGTCCTTGTTGGCCGGGTCCAGGTGCACGGCACGTACGCGCACCAGCCAATTGCCCTCGGCGGCGGTGGCCACGGCGGGAGCCAAAACAGCGGCCGACAAGGTCAGCGCGGCAGCGATGCGGAGGGTGAAGCTCTTCTTCATGGGATGTCCTGTAGTCACAAGGTTCGCGGGGCGCCGCCTTCGGCATCCCCATGACGCCATTGCATCAAGACAACCCCTGCTTAAACTTGTCCTGGATCAAATCCATGCAACGCCTCCGTCCCGCAAGGACCTCACATGACCAGGGTTTGCGCCAGATCAGAGAATCAGAAAGCAGCGATGCGGGCGCGCAACAGCGGCGCGCTCACAGGACCGGCCAATCACCAACCCAATCGCTGACACAGCGCCAGCACAGGACCGGACTGGTTCATGGTGTAGAAGTGCAGCCCCGGCACACCTGCGCTGCGCAAGCGCTCACACAGAGCAGCCACCACGTCCAGACCAAAGGCCTGGATGGAGGCCTTGTCGTCGCCGTAGCTCTCCAGGCGGGTGCGTATCCAGCGCGGGATCTCGGCTCCGCAGGCGTCCGAGAAACGCATCAACTGGGTCGAGTTGGTAATGGGCATGATGCCCGGGATGATCGGGATCGTGACGCCTTGCTTGCCGGCGTCATCCACAAAGCGGAAGTAGGCGTCCGCGTTGAAGAAGTACTGGGTCAGCGCCACATTGGCCCCGGCCTTGACTTTGGTGACAAAGGCCTGCAGGTCGGCCTCGGGGCTGCGGGCTTGCGGATGCACCTCAGGATAGGCCGCCACTTCGATGTGAAAGTGATCGCCGGTTTCTTCGCGGATAAAGGCCACCAGTTCACTGGCATAGCGGAACTCGCCAAAGCCACCGTACCCACTGGGCAAATCGCCCCTCAAAGCCACCAGGCGGCGCACGCCTTGCCGAGCAAAGTCGGCCAGCTGCTCACGCACGCTGGATTTGCTGGCCCCGATGCACGAGAAGTGCGGGGCCGCGTCAAAACCCTCGGCCAGCACGGCCTTCACGATCTTGAGCGTGCCGTCTTGGGTCGAGCCCCCTGCGCCATAAGTGACGGAGCAGTACTGCGGCTTGAGGGGGTAGAGCTGCTGGCGCACCACGGCCAGTTTGTCCGCGCCTTCCGGGGTCTTGGTCGGGAAGAACTCCAGGCTAATCGGCAGACGCTTGCTGGCGGAGAGGGTCATGATGTGATCCTTCAGAGGGCCTGAGCCCGGACGAAAAATTCTCGGTTCCCGTCGCCACCGGCGATCGGGCTATTGAAGTAGGCACTCACCTTCAAGCCAAGGTCCGTGCAGGCTTGGCGAATACGGGCTTCCACTTCGGGATAGCTGGCGGGGTCTTTCACCAGCCCCCCTCGGCCGATCTGGGCAGGTTGTAGCTCGAACTGGGGCTTGACCAGCATGAGCAGCTCGCCCTTGTCGGCCAGGAAAGGCACCAGAGCGGGCAGCACCAGCGTCAGCGAGATGAAGGACAAATCGCCCACGATGACGTCAAATCCGCCCTCGGGCAGGGCCTCGCCCAGGTTTTCGGCGACGAGATGACGTGCGTTGACGCCCTCAATCACAGTGACCTGCGGGTGCTCTGCAATGGTGTGATGGACCTGGCCGTGGCCAACGTCGACCCCCACCACGCGCGCCGCACCTTGGGACAACAGCACTTCGGTAAAGCCCCCCGTGCTCTGCCCGACATCGAGGCAGACCTTGTCTTTCAAGGGCAATGGGTGCTTGCAATTGGCGCAATGCGCCAGCGCCCCTTCCAGCTTGAGTCCGGCGCGCGACACCCAGCGGGTCTCGGAGTCGTCCAGCAACTGAAAGACGGTGTCAGGCGGCAGAGCCTCCCCCGACTTGCGCACCGTGGTCCAACCCTTGGGGCCTTGCCATTGCACAGCACCTTGGTCGATCAACCGTTGTGCGGCCGAGCGCGTGGGGGCCAAGCCCTGGGCGAGCAATTGTTGGTCAGCGCGAATGGTGGGGGTGGTCATGTCAGGGGATCAGCAATCAAGGAGCAGGAAAGCAAGGTGAAACCAAACAGGCGCGAGCCGGAGCCCGCGCCTGCAAGCACACCCATCAATAGCGGTAAGTATCAGGCTTGTAAGGGCCGGTCTTGGGCACGCCGATGTAGGCGGCCTGCTCTTCGCTCAACTCGGTCAACTGGGCGTTGAGCGTGGTGAGTTGCAGGCGGGCGACCTTCTCGTCCAAGTGCTTGGGCAACACGTAGACCTTGCCGATGTCGTAAGCGTCCTGGTGGGCGAACAGCTCGATCTGGGCGATGGTCTGGTTGGCAAAGCTGGACGACATCACGTAGCTGGGGTGACCCGTGCCGCAACCCAGGTTCACCAGGCGGCCCTTGGCCAACATGATGATGCGCTTGCCGTCGGGGAAGATGATGTGGTCGACCTGGGGCTTGATCTCTTCCCAGACGTACTGCTCGACGCCTGCGATGTCGATCTCGTTGTCGAAGTGACCGATGTTGCAGACGATGGCATTGTTCTTCATCGCGGCCATGTGGTCGTGGGTGATCACGCCCTTGTTGCCGGTGGCGGTCACGAAGATGTCGGCCTTGTCGGCAGCCCAGTCCATCGTGACAACGCGGAAACCTTCCATCGCAGCTTGCAACGCGTTGATGGGGTCGATTTCAGTGACCCAGACCTGGGCGCTGAGGGCGCGCAAGGCTTGAGCCGAGCCCTTGCCCACGTCGCCGTAGCCGGCCACCAGAGCAACCTTACCCGCGACCATCACGTCGGTCGCGCGCTTGATGCCGTCCACCAGCGATTCGCGGCAGCCGTACAGGTTGTCGAACTTGGATTTGGTCACCGAGTCGTTCACGTTGATGGCGCGGAACATCAAGGTGCCCTTGGCCGACATCTC
>JAZJZP010000362.1:1154-7886 GCA_040389805.1 Pseudomonadota bacterium | reverse complement strand
AACAAGATGCGCTCTTCTTCGCTGCCGGGGTTGGTCAGGACGCCCAGGTCTTTTTCAGCCAGCTTGCCCAGGTGCATCAGCATCGTGGCATCGCCGCCGTCGTCCAGGATCATGTTGGGGCCTTCGCCTTCGGTGCCCTTGGCGCCGAATTCAAAGATGCGGTGGGTGTAGTCCCAGTAGTCTTCCAGCGACTCGCCCTTGTAGGCGAACACGGGCGTACCGGATTCGACCAGGGCTGCGGCAGCGTGGTCTTGGGTCGAGAAGATGTTGCACGAAGCCCAGCGCACTTCGGCACCCAGGGCTTGCAAGGTCTCCACCAGCACCGCCGTTTGAATGGTCATGTGCAGGCTGCCGGTGATGCGGGCACCCTTGAGGGTTTGCTTGGCGGCGTACTCTTCGCGGATGGCCATCAGGGCCGGCATCTCGCACTCGGCGATCTTGATTTCTTTGCGGCCCCAAGCGGCTTGGGACATGTCGGCGACGACGCAATCGACGCCTTTGTGATCGGTGATCAGGGATTTCGTAACAGCGCTCATGGCGTGGCTCCTAAAAAAATGGAAGCCGCCGTGCTGCCGGGGTTGGACACGAAAAGACAACTCACCCAGCGGGACACATGCGGGTGAGCGCGGTTGCAATGGGGAACGCTTTCGAGCCTGGGGTCGAATCGACCTTGCAACGCTCCTCGAAAGGATGGCCAGTATAAAACCAACCGCCAACTTGGCAAGCCCCGAATTGCCGCCTGAATCAGGTGTCTTTTGACCACATTGCCCCACCACCTGACCCTGGATGCTCCTTAATGAAACGACACGGGCCTAGGCGACGGTGATTTAACATTGGCAGCACATTGGTCTTTTTGGCATCAGGACAAGGAATGAACCGTTTTTTTCGACTCATGGTGACCACCATGGCGCTGACGGGCGTCGGCGCGGTCCATGCACAACGTGCGTATGGCACGGCGCCCCGCTCCGCCAACACGTCCGATTATTTGAACTACATGAGCGGCCGCTGCCGAACCCTCAACGAGACGCTGCACAACGCGTATGCGCGCCGATTGAGTCGTGAGACGCAGAACAGCCTGCAGCAAGAGTATCAAGACCATTGCGCGGACGAAGAATATGAAGCGCGCTCCCAGTCGGATGCAAAACGCCGGGACCAGCGGCAACAACTACAAGAGGCCAACCAGCAACGCGAACGCGCCCGCGAACAGTCCACGGCCCACACCGAGCAATGCCGAGAATCCCTGCGCATCATCGCGACGAAACGCGCGCGCAAAGACCTCACCGAGGGCGAAAAATCCGATTTGAACCGGTTTGAGGCCAACGTCCGGTCACGTTGCAGTTAACACGTTGAGCGCCTCCATGAACGAAGCACAGACCAAGAGCAGGCTTTTCCTGTTCAGAATGATTCCGCTGTTGATGATGGTCAGCTTCATTGGCTGGTGCTCCACCAGCAATCGAGACCGCAAACAGCTGGAGCCCATCCGCACTGAATTGATTCAGATCTTCATGGAAGAAGGCCTGATTGATGGTCCGGCAAATAACCTGGTGCTGGCCGATGTGGCAAAAAAGGTGGGCCAACCCGGCATGAACCGGGTGCTTTACGCCGTGGCCCCCACGGCAGGCCTGGACGCGCTGAAATGGCTCATCCAGCATGGCGCCGACCCCAAGAATGTGGGCGCCATACAGAACACCACACTCTTGCAACAGGTCGCCAAAACACCCAAATTCGATCGCCTGGAGTACTTCCTCAGCCTGGGCCTGGACCCAAGGGAGCTCAGCCGGGATGGCCGCAACGTGCTGCACATTGCCGTCGAAGGGGGCCTGGATGAGCGGATGCTGGCGCTGCTGCTCTCCAAAGGCCTCAAGCTCACCGACACCACCCCGAATGGCTCCTCTGCGCTCCATTTCGCCAGCGTCAAATCGATCCCGGTGCTGATCGCCGCCGGCATGAACGTCGACACGCCGGATGCCAGCCAGCGCACGGCACTGCATTACGCCGCCCTCAACGGCAAAGGCGAAGTGGTCACCGAACTGCTGCGGGCCAACGCCTCGGTCTTTGCCCAAGACAACAAAGGGCAGACCCCACTCCATTTGGCCAGCTTGAAACACGCGGACCCGGTGATCGAGTCGCTGCTGGCCGCAGGAGCCCCTCGAACCCTGCGGGATGCCGAGGGACAGACCCCGAAAGATCTCTACCAACAAGTGGAACACCGCGAGCATCGCACCGACATGTCGGAGAAGCTGTAGAGGGCACCCCTGGCCAGCCCCCCTCAAAAGACGGGACAATACGCGTTTTGGCGCATCTCGCCGCCCCACCAGCCCGCTGGAGTCTCGCCTGTGTCTTTGTTGTCCGAAACCCGCCGCCGTCGCACCTTTGCGATCATTTCTCACCCCGACGCCGGTAAAACCACGCTGACCGAAAAGCTGTTGCTGTTTTCGGGCGCGATCCACATTGCCGGCGCCGTCAAGGGTCGCAAGGCCTCGCGCCACGCCACCTCCGACTGGATGGAAATCGAAAAGCAGCGCGGCATTTCCGTGGCCTCCTCGGTGATGCAGATGCTGTACCGCGACCATGTGGTCAACCTGCTCGACACCCCCGGCCACAAGGACTTTTCGGAAGACACCTACCGGGTGCTGACCGCCGTCGACTCGGCCCTGATGGTGATTGACGCGGCCAACGGCGTCGAGACGCAGACGCGTCGACTGATCGAGGTGTGCCGCCAGCGTGACACGCCCATCATCACCTTCGTCAACAAGATGGACCGCGAAGGCCGCGACCCCATCGAGCTGCTCGAAGAAGTCGAGCGCGAACTCGGCATGCCCTGCGTGCCCATGACCTGGCCGGTCGGGCAAGGCAAGCAGTTCGGCGGCATCATCAACCTGCGCACCCAAAGCATGCGCCTGTTTGACGCCGGCGCCGACAAACGCGGCGCCGAAGACGAAACCGTGCCCCTGGCCGAGCGCGACAAGCTGCACGCGCGCTTTGGCCACGACTGGGAGCTGGCCGAGCAGGCCATGGACCTGCTGACCGCTGCCGCCCCGGCCTTTGACCTGGACCTGTTCCTGGCCGCCAAACAAACCCCCGTGTTCTTTGGCTCGGCGGTGAACAACTTTGGCGTGCAAGAGATTTTGGACGCCCTGGTGGACCTGGCCCCCTCGCCTCGCCCTCGCCTGTCGACTGAAAAGGACGGCTCGCACAAGGAGATCTCGCCCGAGATGGAGAACTTCTCAGGCGTGGTCTTCAAGGTGCAGGCCAATATGGACCCCTCGCACCGCGACCGCATCGCCTTTGTGCGCGTGTGCTCAGGCAAGTACACCCCGGGCATGAAGCTCAAGGTGCAGCGCAGCGGCAAGGAGCTGCGCCCCACCTCGGTGGTGACCTTCCTTTCGCAGCGCCGCGAGGCGGTGGATGAGGCCTACGCCGGCGACATCATCGGCTTCACCACCCACGGTGGCGTGCAGCTGGGCGACACCATCACCGATGGCATCACCCTGCAATACACCGGCCTGCCCTTCTTTGCGCCCGAGCTGTTCCAGGCGGTCGAACTGGCCAACCCGATGAAAAGCAAGCAGTTGCAAGCCGGTTTGATGCAGTTGGGCGAAGAAGGCGCCATCCAGGTCTTCCGACCCGAGGTGGGCGGCTCGATGCTGCTGGGCGCCGTGGGCCAGCTGCAGTTTGAAGTGGTGCAGCACCGCCTCAAAGGCGAGTACAGCGTCGACATCCGCCTGATGCCCTGCCGCTTTGTGGGCGCGCGCTGGATCACCTCCGACTCGGCCGCCGACCTCAAGAAGTTCACCGACGAAAACGCCAGCAAACTGGCACTGGATGCGGCCAATACCCTGGCCTACATGATGACCTCGGCCTACGACCTGCGGCTAACGCAAGAGCGCCATCCCAACATCCACTTCCATCCGCTGCGCGAGCATGCGGGACTGAGTTTGTCGACGCAGTAAGGCCCCGTGCAGAGCGCTCTCTCACATTCCTGGCTTGGCTGCCGATATAGGAGGACTGAGAAATCGAACTGCACTGATGCCAACCGACCCTCTCCCCCTTTCGCCTGACGAAAAAGCACACGCCAGAGATCTGCAACTGGTGCTCGACAACCTCCCGGGCATGATCGTGTTCTGGGACAAGGCCCTGCGCAATCGATTCGCAAACCAGGCCTACCTCGATTGGTTCGGCCTGAGCCTGCCGGCCTTGCGCGGCATGCACATGCGGGACGTGGTCGGCGAGCCGCTGTACGCCCTGAACCTGCCTCATGCCGAAGCGGCCTTGCGAGGCGAACTGCAAAGCTTTGAGCGCCAAGTACGCCACTCCAATGGCGTGCTGCATTGGGCGCACGTGCTCTACACCCCCCACCTGGAAGGCACGGCGGTTGAAGGTTTTTTTGTCCTGGTGTCCGACATCACCGAGCGCAAACAAGCCGAGGCCGCGCTGTTCGAAGAGAAGGAGCGCGCCCACGTCACCTTGAGCGCCATTGGCGATGGAGTCATCACCACCGACGAGCAAGGCACCATTGTTTACCTCAACCCGGTGGCCGAAGTCATGTCCGGCTGCCCCCTGGAAGACGCCATTGGCCAACCCATCGAGAAGGTCATGAACCTGCTCGACGAGACCAGCCGTCAGCCAATCGACAACCCCTTGCGCACCGTCCTGGCGACCGGTGCGACGACCGAGTTGACAGGCAACGCCTGCCTGATCAGCACGGACGGGGTGGAGCGTTGTGTCGAACACTCCGGCGCGCCCCTCTTCAACAAGCAAGGCGCGGTGATCGGCGCGATCCTGGTGTTCCAGGATGTCACCCAGACACGGCAACTGAACCACCGCATCACGCACCAGGCCACGCACGATGCGCTGACCGGCCTGGCCAACCGCCAGGAATTCGAGCGCATGGCCGCCGAGTTGATCGGCAAAGCCCACAACGAGCATCGCCCCCACGTGATGCTCTACCTCGACCTGGATGGGTTCAAGGCCGTCAACGACACCTGCGGACACTTGGCCGGTGACGAGTTGCTGCGCCAGCTGGCCAAAGCCCTGTTCGTCAAACTGCGCTCCTCCGACCTGCTGGCACGCCTGGGCGGCGACGAGTTTGGCGTGCTGCTGCCCTACTGCCCCCTGGACGCCGCCCTCAATGTGGCCAAGAACCTCGTCAAGGCGATCAAGGAGCACCGCTTCCACTGGGGCACCCAGATCTTGCACGTCGGCGTGAGCATCGGCGTGGCCGAAATCACGGCCGAGTCCGGCACCCTGCTGGAAGTCCTCTCAGCCGCCGACAGCGCCTGCGCGCAAGCCAAAGAGACGGGCACTAACTTGGTCCAGCTCTTTCAGGCCGACGACCGCGCCGTGCAAACCCAGCACGGCCACAAAGACTGGCTCGGGCAGATCAACTGGAGCCTGGAAGCCAGCCGGTTCGAGCTGTTCGGCCAACGCATTGCCTCGCTCGACCCCGGCGCCAGCACCGCAGAGCACTTTGAAATGCTGCTGCGCATGCGCGACCGGGATGGCCGCATCATCGCGCCCGGCATGTTTCTGCCTGCGGCCGAGCGTTACCGCTTGATGGTGCGGATCGACAAATGGGTGGTGCACACCCTGCTGACCACCTTGGCGGCCAGCCAGCCTGCGGGCGGCCCATATGAGTTTTCAGTCAACCTGTCCGGGGCCAGCCTGAACGATCCGGACTTTCTGGCCTTTGTGGTCAGCACCTTTCAGAACACGCGGGTGCCCTGCCCGCTGATCTGTTTTGAGATCACCGAGACGGTAGCCATCGCCAACATGGACCGCGCCATCCAGTTCATCCACACCTTGCGCGCCATGGGCTGCAAGTTTGCGCTGGACGACTTCGGCAGCGGTTTGAGCTCCTTTGCCTACCTGCGCAATCTGCCCGTGGACTACTTGAAGATCGATGGTTCGTTCGTGCGGGGCATTGCCGACGATCCGGTCAACCACGCCATGGTCGAAGCCATCTGCCGCGTCGCCCAGGTGATGAAACTCACCACCGTGGCCGAATTCGTTGAAACCGAGCAAGAGCTGGCCATCCTGAAAACCCTGGGCGTGCACTACGGTCAGGGCTATTTGCTGCACCGGCCCGAGGTGATGGTCATCCCGGGTCAAGCCTTGCTCATCCCCACCGCGCGTGAACTGATCACCGCGGCTTAGGTCATCCAGAGTTCATCGAGGTTGCCAAATTTCCAGGCCGAAGGCGATTCACGCGACACGATTTGATCCGCACACCGCGGCGTGCCCGGCGCCACCAGCTCGGGCACGATGCGCTGGTTCGACTTGATCGAGAAGAACACCTTGACCACCGGTTGCAGCAAGGACTGCGCGCCCTGCTCCACCACCACGCCCAGGCGCCCGGACTTCATCTTGACCAGAGAGCCCGTCGGGTAGATGCCGATGCTGCGGATGAAGGCCTGCAACACTGCATCGTCAAAATGGCCCTCTTTTCCCCACTGCACCATGTGCAGGATGGACTCGGCCGGGTCCCAGCCGACTTTGTAGGGCCGGTTCGAGGTGATGGCGTCATACACGTCACACACGGCCCCCATCTTGGCGGCCAACGTGATCTGGTCGCCCTCCAGCTGGTGTGGGTAGCCCCGGCCATTGACCTTTTCGTGGTGATGCAGGCACACGTCCAGCGGCACCTCGCCCACGCCTCGCCCTTCCAGCAGCAGGCGGTGCCCCGCTTCGGGGTGGCCCTTCATGATCGTGTACTCGGCATCGGTCAGCTTG
>JAZJZP010000362.1:0-1144 GCA_040389805.1 Pseudomonadota bacterium | reverse complement strand
CAGCTTCGGATCGTTGTCCCGCAGTAGCAGCGTGGGCGCGTGCACGGCGAGCGCGCTGCCGGCGTTGCGCGGAGGCGTCGCGAGCCCGGCCACCAGCGGGTCAGGGTGGTTCGCCGCGAACAGGTCATGCAGCAGCCCCGCCAGGCCCACTTCCCGCGTCATCGGGACGGACAGCTTGAGCTGGTGCGCCAGGGACACCATCAGCGCGCACACCGCCACCGAATGCATATAGGTGTAGTCGTCACTGGTTTTGAGCCGCGCCAGACTCACGATGGCATTGGGATTGCGTTTGACCGACTGGGCAATTTCGTCCACCACGGGCAGGCAATGCTCGGAATCGATGGCCAGGCCAAGGCGCGCATCCCTGAACATGGATTTGACCGCCCCGCGCGCTTCTTGACAAATGCGGGTCGCGCGCACCATCTCTTCGCGCATGGAAGCACTGGGCTCCTCGCTGGGTGCAGCCTGTGCTTCTTGAGCGTCAGCAGGCTTGGCTGGTGGAGAGGCCACCGCAACGACCGCCACCACGGCCGGCGCCGACTCGACATCCAGCCCTTTGCTGGTGTCAATCCAGAGCTCCCGGATGGGACTGGCCGCGAGCAGGTCCAGCTGCTTGGCCGCCGTCATTAAGAAGGATTTGGCCCAGAACGGGTGATCGATCCACGAACCACACAGCTCGTCGATGTACATACCCAGCCGCAGCTGACTCACCAGGATTTTTTTGCGCATGGCTCACTAGGCGCTGCGCGTTCAAGGTCAAACAACACCCGCGCAACTCTCTGGGCCATGCTACGGGCGTTGGGGCCACGTGATGCCCCGAACAGCAGGCAGGTTGCGACTTAGTTGTTGAAGTCGCAACCCTTGTGATGCCCGCTGTGCGCGAACCGTGGCTTACAGGCCGGCAGCAGCCCGCAGCGTGGCGGCCTTGTCGGTGCGCTCCCACGTGAACTCGGGCTCTTCGCGACCGAAGTGGCCATACGCGGCGGTCTTTTGATAGATCGGGCGCAGCAGGTCCAGCATCATGATGATGCCCTTGGGGCGCAAGTCGAAGTACTCGGCCACCAGTTCAGACAGCTTCTCGTCAGAGATGACGCCCGTGCCCTCGGTGTAGACCGTGATGTTCATCGGCTTGGCCACGCCGATG
>JAZJZP010000361.1:0-5423 GCA_040389805.1 Pseudomonadota bacterium | reverse complement strand
CGGTCAGTGCTGTTTACGGATCAGATGCCGTGGCGGGGGTCATTCAGATTTTCACCAAGAAGGGCAGTGGTGCTCCGACCTTGACGGTGGGTGGCGGTCTAGGCTCCTACAGAACGTCAAAAGCCGATGCGAGTATCAGTGGTGGTATTGGTGGTTTTGACTATGCTGTTGCCATGGACAAGGAGCGCAGTCACGGCTTCAATGCCGTGTCCAACCCAGCCAGTTTTCGGTATGTGGCGGATGACGACGGCCATGACGGACACAGTGTCAATGCCCGCTTGGGTTGGCAGCTCAATGCCAGTCATCGGTTGGAGCTATCGTCGGTCTACAGCAAGATGGATGCTCAGTACGATGAGGGCACCCCGGGTGTTGACGATCACAGCTTGAGCCGTATTCAAACCACCCGTGCGCTGTGGTCCGCGCAATGGCTCAAGGAATGGGCTACCAAAGTTCAGCTTGCGGAGTCGGTTGATCACTATGAGTTGTCGCCTTCGTTTTATGAAACTCAGACCAATGTGCGCACAGCGGCTTGGCAGAACGATGTGCAGTGGGGTTCGCATGGCTTGCACCTGACATTGGAGCGTCGCGAAGATCGCTTGGCCAATGCCACCACGCAATATTCGCCCCAGTTCGAGGGTGAGCGCAGCCAAAATGGGGTGGCTGTGGGCTATGACTGGCGCAACTCAGCGTATGGTTTGCAGCTGAATGCCCGTTCGGATGACGATAGCGAGTTTGGTCGTCATGACACTGGTGCGTTGGCAGTTGGCTGGCAATGGGCAGACGCGTGGCGACTGAGGGCCTCGGTAGGGACAGCCTTCCGTGCGCCAACCTTGTATCAGCGGTTTTCAGAATATGGCAATGCAAATTTGAATCCCGAGTCGGCGCTTAATCGTGAGTTAGGTTTTCAGTTCAGTCGGTCCGGTTTGACGTGGGATGCCACGGTTTTTCGCAACCAGATCAGCAACCTCATTGGTTTCGAAGCCGGTCGTTACAACAATATCAGTCATGCCCTTCTCAAGGGTGTTAGTACTTCTATTGGTGTGCCCGTAGGGAGTTGGCAGCTGTCTGGATCGGTTGACTTGCAGTCTCCAACGAACGCAGATACGGGGCAGTTGTTGGTGCGTCGAGCACGTCAACACATGAGCTTGCAAGTTGATGGCCCTGTGTCAGGTTGGACGTTGGGCGCTCAGGTGCTTGTCAGTGGGCGCCGTGATGATTTGACCTTTGATGCTGATTACAACACCGTGCGTGTGCAGTTGCCCGGCTACGCTGTCCTTAACCTGACAGCGCAACGTGCACTGGCACCTGGGTTAAGCATGCTTGTGCGTGTGGACAATGTGGCTGACCACTTTTATCAAACGGCCGTTGATTACCGTTCTAACCCGAGAATGGTTTTCCTTGGGTTGAAGTGGACGATGGGGCATTGACCGACATATGGCGCTCAACCACCACCACCTCCTCCTCATCGGCGGGCAACGCAGTGGCAAGTCGCGCCATGCCGAGCGCATGGGGTTGGCGTGGTTGCGGCAAGCCAGCCATCACCGGGTGACGGTGGTGGCCACGGCCTTGGCGTCTGATGATGAAATGCGCTTGCGCATTGAGCGTCACCGCCTGGACCGACCAGATGGTTTTGACACGCTGGAATCATCGTTGGACTTGGGTGAGGCTTTGCGCAAGCAGGCCTCGCCAGAGCGATTGTTGATTGTGGATTGTTTGACCTTGTGGTTGACCAATGCCTTGATGCCGCAAGCGGTGGGTATCGACCATTCATGTCCGTCCTGGCCCGACCTGCGAGCGGATCTGCTGGACGCGTTGCGCTCGATCAGCAGCCCCGTCGTGCTGGTGTCCAATGAAATTGGCTGGGGTGTCATCCCCATGGGGGCCGAGGTGCGGAACTTTGTCGATGAGTTGGGGCGCCTCAATCAAGGCGTGGCCCAGTGTTGTGAGCGCGTCACCTTGATGGCGGCCGGGCAAGCGTGGACTCAGCAGGTGCAACGATGGGACGAATGAGGCGCATGCGGTGGTGCTGGTTGCTGGCCTGCTGCCTGGTCACAGTGGCGCATGCGCAAGCCGTGAGCGTGGTCGACGACCGCGGCAGCACCGTGCGTTTGGCGCAGCCTGCCAAGCGGGTGGTCTCGCTCTTGCCCTCCTTGACCGAAACGGTCTGCACTCTAAGGGCCTGCGACCGGATGGTGGCGGTGGATCGCTGGTCGGATTGGCCGGTGTCGGTGCAGCGCTTGCCCAAGGTGGGCTCGTTGGAAGACATCAACCTGGAAGCCATCGTGGCCCTCAAGCCCGACCTGGTGCTGGTGGCGCCGTCCTCCCGTGTGGCCGAGCGGCTGCGTGGTCTGGGCTTGGTGGTGGCCGAGCTGGATGCTCAAAACTTGCCCGAGGTGCAGCGTGTCTTGATGCGCGTGGGGGCGCTGCTGGGACGTACCGGCGCTGCGCAGCAAGCGTGGGATGCCATTGCGCAGCAATTGAAGCAGGCGCAGGCTCAAGTGCCTGTTCGCGCGCAGGGTGTGCGGGTCTATTTTGAAGTCAGTACCACGCCTTATGCGGCGGGTGAGGCGTCGTTCATTGGCCAGTTGTTGCTGCAGTTGGGCGTGGCGAATGTGGTGCCCAAGGCCATGGGGCCGTTCCCGAAGTTGAACCCGGAGTTCGTGGTGCGGGCTGATCCCGATCTGATCATGTTGGATCAGCAATCAGCGCTGGGTCTGGCCCGTCGCCCTGGGTGGGGCCGCATGAACGCGGTGCGCCTGGGCCGCATCTGCGCCTTTTCGAGCGCGGACTACAACGTGTTGGTGCGGCCTGGGCCGCGTCTGGGCGAGGCTGCGTTGCTGCTGGCTCAGTGCCTGACTAAACATGGGGTCAAGTCATGAGTGCGCGTGGCCATGGGTCGGTCGTGGTGTATTGCACCGTCTTGCTGTTGCTGACGGCGGTGTTGTGGGGGCTGGGCTTGGGCGTGGGGAGTTCGGGCTGGCACAACCCTTTCGCGGCCTGGCAAGACGCCATTGATCGGCAAATTTTGCTGGACATTCGCGCCCCTCGCACCATCGGTGCCTGGTTGGTCGGTGCGCTGCTGGGACTGTCGGGCGCGGTGGCTCAGGGGCTGTTTCGCAATCCGCTGGCCGAGCCCTATTTGCTGGGCAGCTCATCTGGCGCCACCTTGGCCTTGGCCGTGGTGCTGTCGCTCTCGGGTCAGTCGGTGTGGGCGACTTCCATCGCGTGGCATGTGGGCTTGACCGGGGTCGCGTTCGTGGGTGCGCTCGGCGGGGTGGCCCTGACCTTGTTCATGGCCCGTGGTGCCAGCCACACCATGCGGCTGTTGCTGTCCGGTGTGGTGGTGGGGGTGGTGCTGGGCGCCTTTACCTCATTGATGACGGTGTGGTCGGCCGAGTTGTGGCGCACCATGCAGTCCTTCATGCTGGGCAACACGGGGTTGCTCAGTTGGACGTCTTGCGGGGTCTTGCTGGGTACTTGGGCATTGACCTTGCCCATGGCATTGGTGCTGGCCCGCGTGCTGGATGCATTGACCTTGGGTGAGGAAACCGCACGCAGCTTGGGTATTCCACTGGGCTGGGCGCGTGCGGCGTTGGTGCTGGTGTTGGCCTTGTCGGCGGGGGCGGCGGTGGCGCAGTCGGGCCTGATCGCGTTTGTCGGCTTGGCGGCACCGCACTTGGTGCGCCGGCACACCCAGACGCGACATGTGGGCCTGCTGTTGGCGGCCTCGCTCATGGGCGGTGTGGTGTTGCTGGGGGCCGATGTGCTGGCGCGGTGGGTCATCGCGCCGCAAGAGTTGCCAGTGGGGGTGGTCACGGCCGTGCTGGGTGGCACGTATCTGCTCTGGCTCATGCACCGGAGGGCTGCATGAGTCCGCAGGCCACCACCCTCATGAACGTGCAAGGCCTGTCGGCCCACTTCGGTGAGGCGCCGGTCCTGCATCACATTGATCTGGCTTGCAGGGCCGGGCAGTGGTTGGCCGTGGTCGGCCCCAATGGCGCCGGCAAATCGACGCTGTTGCGCTGCATGGCGGGTTTGATGGCGCCGTCGCAAGGGCAGGTGTTGCTGGGGGCGTCTCCCGTGTTGCAATGGCCTGCGCAAGCGCGAGCTCGGCAGTTGTCGTGGCTGTCGCAGCAGGTGCAGGACGAAACCCCCATGACGGTGTATGACACGGTGGCTTTGGGGCGCTTGCCTCACCAGGGCTGGCTGGGTTTGGGCGCGTGCACGGTGGCGGACACCGAGGCCATTGAACGCGCCCTGGCCGATACCGACATGAGCGCATCGGCCGGGCGTCCTTTGAATGCCTTGTCGGGCGGCGAGCGCCAACGGGTCTGGTTGGCTCGGGCCTTGGCGGTGCAGGCCCCTGTGCTGTTGCTGGACGAGCCCAATGCCCACCTGGATGCGCCCCATCAACGCCTGCTGGCCACGGTGCTGCGGCGTGAAGCGGCTCAGGGGCGGGCGGTGATCAGTGTGCTGCATGACCTGTCTCTGGCACTGGCCGCTGATCGTTTGGCGGTGATGTCTCAGGGGCGCCTGGTGGCGGTGGGGCTGCGTGATGACCCCCTTGTGCACCGTGCGATTGAACACGTATTTGAACAAGCCCTGGCGGTGGTGCGGGTGCAAGACCGCTGGATCGCGGTGCCTCAGCTTTGATCTGGTCGGCCGCATTTTTTGATCTCATTTTTAGGATACTTTCATGCAAATCGAGAACCCCCCGACCGAAGTCAGTGGTCACAAGCCCGAAGGCGAGCGCCGCGGCCTGATCATCATCAATACCGGCAATGGCAAGGGCAAAAGCACGGCGGCCTTTGGCTTGGCCATGCGCGCTCAAGGGCGCGGCAAGGCCGTGCACATCTTCCAGTTCATGAAGGTGCCCAGCGCCCGCTTTGGCGAACACCGCACCTTTGAAAAACTCGGCCTGCCCATCGAGGGCCTGGGCGATGGCTTCAGCTGGAAGAGCAAAGACCTGGAGCAGTCGGCCGAATTGGCCCGCCAGGGTTGGGCCAAGGCCGCGGCCATGATCACCAAGGGCGAGCACTTCATGGTGGTGCTGGACGAGTTGACCTATCCCATCACCTATGGCTGGGTGCCGCTGCAAGAGGTGGTGGACACGCTCACGCACCGTCCCAAAGAGGTGACCGTGGTGATCACGGGCCGCAACTGCCCGCAAGAGCTGATTGACATCGCGGACACCGTGACCGAGATGGCGCAGATCAAACACGCCTACGAGGCCGGGGTGCCTGCACAGCGGGGCATTGAGGATTGATGTCGATGCGGGCTCAAGCGGTGATGGTGCTGGGCACGACCAGCGGCGCCGGCAAGAGTTGGCTGACGACGGCCTTGTGCCGTTGGTATGCCCGTGCGGGCTACAAGGTGGCGCCCTTCAAAGCTCAGAACATGAGCAACAACGCCCGGGTCGTGCC
>JAZJZP010000360.1:0-9344 GCA_040389805.1 Pseudomonadota bacterium | reverse complement strand
CGCCAGAGCAATGAGATTGTGACCAAGTACCTGGATAAAAATGCTGCGCAGCGTGGTGATGCGCGTCAACCGGGCATGAGTGATGCCACGGGTGCGATGCCATCACAAAGCTCCCACCAGGGTCACCAGGGAAAGTGAAAGAACCTATGAGTTTCTCGATGTTGTTGAGACCTGCCGCGTGGCTGTTGTCCGCCAGTGTTCTGGTTCTTGGTGGGTGTGCGACGTTTGAGGCAGATGGCGGCTTTTCACCGGTCCAGCATGAGACGCAGTTGAGGACCGGGCTCAAGGCGCAGTGGCTCAGGAGTGATGCGGAGCAAAGCAATGCTCGCAAAGAGGTTGCGGCCTTGTTGTCCAAGCCGTTGTCTGTGGATGCCGCAGTTCAAATCGCTTTGCTCAATAACAGAGGTTTGCAAGCGGCGTATGCCGAGCTGGGTGTGTCCGAAGCTGATCTGGTTCAGGCGTCCAGGTTGCCCAATCCCGGTGTTTCATTCGGACGACTCAGGCGAGGTGATGAGGTCGAATTTGATCACGGTTTGCAGTTCAACCTGGCCAAGATCTTGACGGCGCCCGTCGTCTCCGGGATTGAGTCAAGACGGTTTGAGCAAACGCGTCGTGTTGCGACGCTGGAGACCTTGAAATTGGTCTTTGAAACACGCAAGGCCTGGTTCAATGCTGTGGCCGCAACCGAGTCTGTGGGCTATGCGAAGCAGGTCTTGCAGTCTGCCGACGCTGGTGAAGAGCTGGCTTTCCGACTGACTGCTGCGGGCAACTGGAGCAAGCTGGACCA
The DNA here is from genome assembly GCA_040389805.1 of Pseudomonadota bacterium. Classification (GTDB taxonomy): domain Bacteria; phylum Pseudomonadota; class Gammaproteobacteria; order Burkholderiales; family Burkholderiaceae_C; genus Aquabacterium. Next base: position 8,557 of record JAZJZP010000360.1, on the reverse strand, counting down.
TGCGCGAGAGCAGGGGTTCTATGCCGATGCTGCGCTGGGCTTTGCTCGTGCGACACAAACCCAGATTGCTACGCGTGAGAAGCTCACCCGCCTGATGGGCCTCTGGGGGGATCAACTGGGTTTCAGTTTGCCTGATCGATTGCCCGAATTGCCAAAAGCGCCAGTTGATCAACCGGACATCGAACAAACCGGCATGGCTCAGCGGCTTGACGTTCAGGCGATGAAGGCACAAAGCGAAGGGTTGGCCCGCAATCTTGGTCTGAGCAAGATCACGCGCTTTCTGAATGTGCTGGAGGTCGGCGCTGTCCACAACACGTCCAACGATGCCCTGACTCAGCGTGGCTATGTCGTCAGTCTGGAGGTTCCCATATTCGATTGGGGAGGTGCGCGCACGGTCAAGGCCGAAGCGCTTTACATGCAGTCGGTGGATCGTCTGGCTCAGACTGCGGTTTATGCCCGCTCCGAGATTCGCCAGTCATATGAGGCCTATCGTTCCAGCTATGACATCGCACGCCACTACAGGGATGAGATCGTTCCCAATCGCAAGCGGGTCTCAGATGAGAACCAGCTTCGCTACAACGGCATGTTCATCAGTGTGTTCGATCTGCTGGCCGACGCTCGCTCACAGGTGAGTGCGGTCAATGGCTACCTTGATGCATTGCGAGACTTCTGGCTGTCACAAAGCGACATGCAGTTGTCCCTGGTGGGGCAGCCCTCCCTGAGCGGCGCAGCAGGCGCGGCCAATTGAGCAACTCGAAAACCTACGGAGCAGCACCCCATGAGTGACAGACGACGTTTCCTACAGGGTCTAGGGCTCACAGGTGGAGCCGTTGCGGCCAGTGCGGTCAGTCGGGTGGCGCTGGCTGCTCTGCCTGAGCCAGTGTTTCAGGCCTCACCTGAAACGATGGCCCCACTTGTGCCCAACAATGGTCGACCTTACAACCCAGTGGTCACCCTCAACGGCTGGACCTTGCCGTGGCGCATGAAGGATGGCGTCAAAGAGTTCCACTTGGTGGCGGAGCCTGTTGTGCGCGAGCTGGCCCCCGGAACGAAAGCCCATCTGTGGGGCTACAACGGACAGTCTCCTGGCCCAACCATTGAGGTGGTGGAGGGTGACCGGGTACGCATTTTTGTGACCAACAAACTGCCGGAGCACACCACCATCCACTGGCATGGTCAGCGTCTACCCAATGGCATGGACGGGGTGGGCGGTTTGAATCAACCGACCATCCAGCCTGGCAAGACCTTTGTGTACGAGTTCATAGCCAGGCGACCCGGCACCTTCATGTACCACCCCCATGCCGATGAAATGACGCAGATGGCCATGGGCATGATGGGCTTTTGGGTCACCCATCCCAAGAACAAGCACCCATTGATTGACGAAGTTCAGCGGGACTACTGCTTCTTGCTCAATGCCTATGACATCGACCCGGGCAGTTACACGCCCAAGATCATGACGATGTTGGACCAGAACCTGTGGACCTGGAACAGCCGCATGTTTCCAGGGATATCCCCCTTGGTGGCGCGTCAAAACGACAAGGTGCGCATTCGCATCGGTAACTTGACGATGACCAACCACCCGATTCATTTGCATGGGCACGAATTCCTGGTCACGGGAACGGATGGTGGGCCGACACCGAAGTCCACGAGGTGGTACGAGGTGACCACGGATGTGGCCGTCGGACAAATGAGGCAGATCGAATTCCTGGCTGACGAGGAAGGGGACTGGGCATTTCACTGTCACAAGAGTCACCACACCATGAATGCGATGGGACATAGCGTGCCGACGATGATCGGCGTCGATCACAAAGACGTGTCCAAACGGATCACGCAGCTGATTCCCGACTACATGGTGATGGGTGAGCGTGGCATGGCGGACATGGCCGAGATGGAAATGCCCTTGCCGGACAACACGACACCGATGATGACGGGGCAGGGGCCATACGGGTCAGTCGAGATGGGTGGCATGTTCTCGATGGTCAAGGTGCGCAAGAACCAAAAGCCTGGCGACTACAAGGACCCCGGTTGGTTCAATCCACCAGCAGGTTCGGTGGCCTACGAATGGTCGGGCCAGATGAGCGAGCCCGTTCGAGAGCCATCTCCTGCTTCGTCCGCCAAGGCTCCAGCCAATATCGAAATTCAGGTTCGAAAACCAACGGGACATTCGGGTCATTGATTGACCGATGACTCATTTACCGTAAAGGACTTTGCCGTGCAATTGAAAAAAATGATGATGCTTTTGTCGCTCGCAGTGGCAAGCAGCCTGAGTGTGGCTGCTGAAGCCCAGAGTGAGCATGCCCATGGGGCAGGTCACGCTCATGGCAGTGATGATGTCGCCGAATATGCGGCCATCGGGCAACCCGGCACTACCAGCCAGGTCAAGCGTACGCTGACCATTGAAATGAACGATGCCATGCGCTTTTCTCCGGCTGAGATCCAGGTGAAGCAAAACGAAACCGTGCGCTTTGTGGTGAAGAACACAGGGCTACTCAAGCATGAGATGGTATTGGGGACGCAAGCGGAGCTCAAGGAACACTATGCCTTGATGAAGAAAAATCCCGAAATGGAGCATGCTGACCCCAACATGATCACCCTGCCGCCCGGGCAGAAGGGCGAAATCATCTGGACCTTCTCCAAGGCTGGAATGGTCGATTTTGCATGCCTACAACCAGGGCATTACGACGCCGGGATGAAAGGTCGTGTGACTGTTTCCAGTGCATCTGACGCGCATGCAAACCATCACCACTGAAGCCAGGCAGCAATCCCAAACCACCCAGTTCACGCATTTGCTTTTCGTTCCAAGGACCAACATGACAACCATCCACACTCATCTGGCTCGCGCGACCGTGTTTGCCGCACTGGCGTTTTCATTGACGGCTGCGCAGGCGGGCGATCACATGGCTGGCCACAACATGCCTTCAGCTCCAGCGATGGCCCCCAGCGCCGGTTCGGAACCTGAAGGCGTGGCCTTGACTGAAGGCGTGATCCGCAAGGTCGATGCATCGGCAAAAAAAATCACGATCAAGCATGACGAGATCAAAAACCTGGAGATGCCGGGCATGACCATGGTTTTTCAAGTCAAGGATGAATCCATGTTGAGCGCGGTCAAAGCGGGCGACAAGGTCAAGTTCCGTGCAGAGAGGCAGTCGGGTGCGCTGGTCGTGGTTCGCCTTGAAGTGGTGCAGTGAGCACTTGAGGGCAGGCGTCATGAAGACATATGCCTTGCCCAGGGTTGCGCGTTGAGACTGTTCGGCCAGGACGTGTCGGAGGATGTCGCCATTTTTTCCTATAGGAGTTCGCCATGACCAAATCCTTGTCCATGATTCTTTGGAGTGGGGCGTCGCTGTTGAGCGCATGCGCTTCGCTTGAGCAGCAGCCTGATGGCTACAGCACTGGATGGCGACGTGGGCAAGTGTTGGAAATCGTACGTGCTGGCAACAGCATATCGGCGGTCGTCAAGGACTGTAGGGAAGCGCTACCGTCCGGTGCTTCTTATGCGCAGTTCGCAGTCGTGTCTTACAGTTTTGGGGGTGATCCCAACCTGAGAAAGAAGCTGGTCGTGAGCGTGCCGGCAGGCCTTCAGGGATTGGGTGCAGGTGATTGGGTCTCCGTGAACGTCGCCGATTGCGCGTTACCGCTCAAACGGCTTCCCCCCGCCTAGCGGCGGGCTGCGTTGGATATAGGGGAACTTCGAAGCAGCAAGCGAATCTATGGTCTGCCCTGGAAGCAATCCATCAAACCCACAGAGTTCATTGTGAAACCTGCCTTGCTGATGTGCGCTATCTGCGTGTCTTTCCTGCCTGCAATGCCTCAGGCTGAAGCCACGAGGCAACTCAACGGCGCAATTCTGCGCTGGTGAGTGCCTTGCACAAGTGGTTCGATGCGCAACTCTTCGACCACAGAGAAGATGCCATGGAGGGGCACCACGACCATGCCCACATGCACGAGCATCATTGATTATGTCGTGAGGTGCGGACGTCTTTTAAAGACGTCCGCTTCCCTCAAGGTTCACGCTGACTTCTCGGGATATGGCTGTCTGCGCGCACGGCGCATCAGTAGGTATGCCGCTGGAATCACGAACATGGACAGCAGCGGCGCGGTGACCATGCCCCCGACCATCGGTGCGGCAATGCGCTGCATGACCTCGGAGCCTGTGCCTGTGCCCCACATGATGGGCAGCAGACCAGCCAGGATCACGGCCACCGTCATGGCCTTGGGCCGCACGCGCAAGACCGCGCCGTCTCGGATCGCATCCAACAGGTCATCGCCGCTGACCTGACCCTTGTCCATGCGCTCGCCCCAAGCCTGTTTGAGGTAGAGCAACATGATCACGCCGAACTCGGCGGAGACCCCAGCCAGGGCGATGAAGCCGACCGCGCCAGCTACCGACAGGTTGTAGCCCAGCAGGTAGAGCAGCCAGATGCCACCTACCAAGGCAAAGGGGAGTGTTGCCATGATCAATAAGGCTTCGTCAAAGGCCCCGAAGGTCAGGTACAGCAGCACGAAGATGATCAGCAGCGTGAAGGGCACCACGACCTTGAGCTTCGCCGTAGCCCGCTCCAGGAACTCGAACTGACCTGACCAGGACACCGAGTAGCCCGGCGGCAGTTTGACCTTGGCCGCGACGGCCTTTTGCATGTCCTGTACCGCCGAGCGCAGATCGCGCCCCCGGATGTCCACATACACCCAGCCCGACAGGCGCGCGTTCTCACTGCGCAGCATGGGCGGACCATCGGTGATGCGGATGTCGGCCACGTCGGACAAGACCAGCCGCTGTCCACGTTCGTTGATGATGGGCAAGGTGCGCAGCTTCTCCAGCGAGTCGCGTGTCTCGCGCGGATAGCGCAGGTTGATGGGGAAGCGCTGCAAGCCTTCGACCGTCTCGCCGATGTTTTCGCCACCCAATGCCGAACTGATCACCGATTGCACATCGGCGATGTTCATGCCAAAGCGCGCGGCGGCATCGCGGCGGATGTTGATGTCCACATAGCGCCCGCCCGTCAGCCTCTCGGCCAAGGCGCTGCTCACGCCGGGCACGTCCTTGAGGGCGTGCTCGATCTCGCCGGTGAGGCGGTCGATGGTGGCCAGGTCGGTGCCCGCCACCTTGACCCCGACAGGGCTCTTGATGCCCGTGGCCAGCATGTCGATGCGGTTGCGAATGGGCGGCACCCAGATGTTGGCCAGGCCGGGCACCTTGACGATGCGGTCCAGCTCATCGACCAACTTGTCCTGCGTCATGCCGGGGCGCCATTGGTCCTTGGGCTTGAACTGGATGGTGGTCTCGAACATCTCCATAGGCGCCGGGTCGGTGGCGGTTTCGGCACGGCCTGCTTTGCCATACACACTGGCCACCTCGGGCACGGTTTTGATCAAGCGGTCAGTCTGCTGAAGCAACTCGCCTGCCTTGCCTGCGGACAAGCCCGGCAAGGCCGAGGGCATGTAGAGCAAGTCGCCTTCATCCAGGCGCGGCATGAACTCACCGCCGATGTGCTGCAAGGGCCACAGGCTGAGCACCAGCAGCACGGCGGCCACGGCCAGGGTGAGCTTGGGGCTGCGCAAGACGGCGTTGAGCAGTGGTCTGTAGAGGGCGATCAGGAATCGATTGAGCGGATTGCTTTGCTCTGCGGGAATGCGGCCACGGATCAGGTAGCCCATCAGCACGGGGATCAGCGTGACCGACAAACCTGCAGCCGCCGCCATGGCGTAGGTTTTGGTGAAGGCCAGAGGCGAGAACAGCCGTCCTTCCTGTGCTTCCAGCGTGAACACAGGCACAAAGGACAAGGTGATGATCAACAGAGAGAAGAACAGCGCGGGCCCGACCTCGGCAGCCGAGTCGCCGATGACTTTCCAACGCTCAGTCCCTTCCAGGGTTTGATCGGGATGGTCGTGCGCCCAATGCTCCAGGTGCTTGTGGGCGTTCTCGATCATCACCACCGCCGCGTCCACCATGGCCCCGATGGCAATGGCGATGCCGCCCAACGACATGATGTTGGCGTTCACCCCTTGGTAGTGCATGACGATGAAGGCGGCCAAAATGCCCAGGGGCAGCGAGATGATCGCCACAAGGGCCGAGCGCAGGTGGAACAGGAAGACAAAGCACACCACCGCCACCACGGCGAACTCTTCGAGCAGCTTGTGCGAGAGGTTGTCCACTGCACGCTCGATCAGGCTGGAGCGGTCGTACACGGGCACGATCTCCACGCCCTTGGGCAAACTGGCTTGCAAGGTCTTGAGTTTGGCCTTGACGGCAGCAATCGTCTCCAGCGCGTTCTTACCTGAACGCATCACGATCACGCCGCCTGCGGCTTCGCCTTCGCCATCCAGTTCACCAATGCCCCGGCGCATTTCCGGCCCGATCTGGATGCGGGCCACATCACCCAGGCGCACCGACACGCCTGCATCTGTGGCCATCAAAGGCACCTGCCTAAAGTCGTCCAGCGATTGCAAATAGCCCGAAGCACGCACCATGTACTCGGCCTCACCGAGTTCCAGCACTGAGCCACCGGCTTCCTGATTGGCCTTCTGGATGGCTTCGACCACCTTGGTGTGCGGGATGTTGTAGGTGGCCAGCTTGTCCGGATCGAGCACGACCTGGTACTGGCGCACCATGCCGCCAACAGAGGCCACCTCGGCCACATTGGGCACGGTCTTGAGCTCGTACTTGAGGAACCAGTCTTGCAGCGCCCGCAGTTGCCCGGCATCCTGCGTGCCGCCATGGTCCACCAAGGCGTACTGGTAGATCCAGCCCACGCCCGTGGCATCAGGCCCCAGGGAGGCCTTGGCACTGGCTGGCAGGCGCGACTGCACTTGGTTCAAATACTCCAGCACGCGCGAGCGGGCCCAGTACAGGTCGGTGCCATCTTCGAACAACACGTAAACATACGAGTCACCAAAGAAGGAGTAGCCCCGCACCGTCTTGGCACCCGGCACTGACAGCATGGTGGTGGTCAGCGGATAGGTAATCTGGTTCTCGACGATGCGCGGCGCCTGACCTGGGTAGGTCGTGCGGATGATGACCTGCACATCCGACAGATCAGGCAAAGCATCCAGCGGCGTTCTCATCACCGAATACACGCCCCAAGCGCTGAGCATCAGCGTGGCCAGCAGCACGAGGAAGCGGTTGGCGATGGACCAGCGGATCAGGCGGGCGATCATGGCTTGCTCCCTGCGTTGTCCGAACCGGCTTTGGGTGCTGTGGAGGGCTCAGGCGCCATCGGCGACAGGCTGGTCAACTGGGGCGTGCCATCGGCATCCATGTAGAACTCGAAGCTCACCCGATCGCCCGCTTCCAGGTTGCGAGGCAAGCCACCTTTGAGCGGCACCTTGAAGTCCATCGTCATGGCGCCCCACTTGAGCGAGGCAATCGGGCCATGCGACAGCGTGATCGCATCGCGCCCGATGGCTTCGACCTTGCCTTGCCCCTCATGCCGTGGCGCGGTGTTGGCGACGGTGGGGGCGGGTGCGTTGTTCAAGCGCGCTTCCACGCCCTTGAGGCTGGCTTCCGAATCAATCAGGAACTGTGAGGACACCACCACGCGCTGGCCCGCATCCAGGCCACGTTTGACCTCGGTCTGGCCATTGCTCTCGATGCCCGTTTCGACTTCAACCAGGTGGAATCGGCCCTTGTCCTCGGCCAGCATGACCACGGTGCGCTTGCCCGTCTGGATGACCGCCTCGGTGGGGATCAGCAGAACCTTCTCGGCACGCATGTCCATGAACTGCATGGTCACGCTCATGCCAGGCACCAGGTGGGCGCCGGGGTTGTTCAATTGCACCCGGGCCTTGAGGGTGCGCGTGCCGGGGTTGACCTCGGGCACCAGGGCTTGCACCGTGCCCTCAAAGGTGGTGCCGGGCACGGCCGGGCTGCGCGCCTGGACCTTGGTGCCTGGGCGCAGTTGGGCCACCTGGCTTTCTGGTACTTCGGCATTGGCCCAGACCGTGGACACACCGTTGATGCGCAGCAAGGTGGCCCCGGGCATCAGGGACATGCCTTCGCGCACCATCAACTCGCTGACCACACCGCTGATCGGCGCCACCAGGGTGATGCGCGCTTGGGTCTTGCCCGTTCGCTCAACGCCTTTGATCTGCTCGTCGCTCATGCCGACCTGGCGCATGCGCTGGCGGGCGCCATCAACCAGACTGCCCATGGCGGTGCCCTGCATGCGGCGCACCGATAAAAACTCTTCCTGCGCGGCCACCCAGTCGGGCACATAGAGATCGGCCAGGGGCTGCCCCTGTTTGACCGGATCCAGCGTGGCACGCACGTACAGGCGCTCCACATAGCCGGTGGCCCGCGCTTGCACGACAACCTGGTCGCGCTCGTTGTAGGCGATGCTGCCCACGGCCGAGACCTGGGGTGACAGCACGCCTTCGGTGACCTCTGCGGTGCGCAAGCCTAGGTTCTGCTGGATGCGTGAGCTGATGGTGACCTTGCCCTGATCGCTCTCGCCATCGGCGTAGACCGGCACCAGCATCATGTCCATGAAGGGCGACTTGGCGGGTTTGTCGAACTTGTTGCCCGGCACCATGGGGTCGTGGTAGTACAAGACCTTCTTGC
>JAZJZP010000359.1:2540-4859 GCA_040389805.1 Pseudomonadota bacterium | reverse complement strand
TTCGTCAGGGGACAGGTACAGGTGATGCGGCTGTTTGCCCGTCGGAACTCGGCGCAACTCTTGATAGGTTTGCGGATCGATGATGCTGATGGACGCATCCAGCGAGTTCAGTACGAAGATAGGGTTGCTGGCCCAGACGCTGGAAGCGGCCAGTGCCAGTATCCAGGCGGCGGCCCACCCCCCAAAACGTGAGGGTCGGTTGAGATACGTCTTCAAATTCAGTCACCTGCGGTCAAGCAGCGCAGTGTACGCGCCGCATTCCCACCCAGGCTGAGTCAGGTCAAACGCTGTCAGTCGTCGCCTCCGCCCAACACCGAACCCAGCAAGCCACCGGCACTCATGCCCCCCAACAAGGAGCCCTCTTCGCGACTACCGCCACGCTGCGGGGCTGCCGCAAATATGCGAGATGCCAAGCGCGAGAACGGCAGGCTTTGCAGCCACACCTGCCCCGGCCCGGTGACCTTGGCCAAAAACAGGCCTTCGCCACCGAACAAGGCGGTCTTGATCTTGCCCACGTATTGGATGTCAAAGTCGACTTCACTGGTGTACGCCACGACACACCCTGTGTCGATCAGCAAGGTCTCGCCCGGTTTCAACTCACGACGCACCACCGTGCCACCCGCATGCACAAACGCCAGGCCATCGCCCTCCAGTTTTTGCATTATGAAACCTTCGCCGCCAAAAAAACCGGTGCCCAGTTTCTTTTGCAGGGCGATGCCCAAAGACACCCCGCGTGCCGCGCACAGGAAGGAGTCTTTCTGGCAAATCAAGATGCCACCCAGTTTGCTCAAATCCATCGGCAAAATCTTGCCTGGATACGGCGCAGCAAACGCCACTCGTTTTTTGCCTGCTCCCTTGTTCGTGAAGATGGTTGTGAACAGCGACTCGCCCGTAATCAGGCGCTTTCCGGCCCCCAGCAACTTGCCAAACAAGCCCGATTGCTGATTGGAGCCATCTCCAAAAATGGTATCCATGTCGATGCCTGCATCCATGAACATCATGCTGCCAGCCTCGCCAATGGCCGCCTCGCCGGGGTCCAACTCGACCTCGACAAATTGCATCTCAGCACCCTTGACTTCAAAGTCCACCACGTCCATCGCCATGTTTCAGCTCCAGTTTTCAGGAAAAATAATCGATCGTTGATCCCCCTCTATCAAACAGGGGGTTTTCGGCCGCGTTGACGCCGGGCACAATCGCGCAAGAGTGCCTCATGATGCAGGCATTGCGCGACAGGGTTTATCGTCGTCACAGGGATCAAAATATAACGCGCTCCCAGAGCGCACAACATGCTTCACCTCGAACCTCTACACACCCCCACCTTGACCCTGGTTGCTGGCCTGGTCTTGCTCACGGCCTCCGGCATCATGTTGCTGGTGGGGCTGACCCAGCGCACCTATCGGGGCTACTGGTGGTGGACGTTCGCTCAGCTGGGCAACACCCTCGGTGCCATGGTCATGCTGTTCAAAGACCAATACCCCATGCTGCTGGCCGTGTCCGTGCTGTTTTCAATCCAGTGGCCTTTGACCATGCTGGGCGGCATGCGCCGCTTCTATGTACGAAGCACTTTGCCGACACCCGCCTGGGTTGATAGCCTGGTTTTGATGGTGGGGTTTTCAGTCTGGATGTCGGTGTGGAACGCCTATCCCGATGACGTCGGCGCACGCGTAGCCAGCTTCAGCCTGGTCAATATCACGGGCTATCTTTACACCGCCTGGATTGTCAAATCGATTCGAGACTGGCGTCAAAGCCCCTACCTCAAAGCCATCTTGGCGTTTCTCATCATCGGCTCGCTGGTTCAGGTGCCGCGACTGATGACAGGCATGGCCGCCTGGGGGGTGCCGGTTGCTGATGAATCCCTTGTGCAGTTACCCGTCGTGATGCTGGGGCTAGTGGTCGGTGCGATGTTCTCCGTCTACATGTGCCTGCTGCTGACCTACGAGCGCACTGAACAAGACCTGCGTGAATCACATCGGCAGCTCCGCATCCTGGCCGATTTCGACATGCTCACACAGGTGCCCAATCGCCGGCATTTCAACGACATTGCGGCGCACACCTTGAGCCTGTGTACGCCCGGCAGTGCGTCGCTGATGCTGTTTGACATTGATCATTTCAAACAAGTCAACGATCAGTTCGGCCGTGCCGCAGGTGACGAAGCCCTCAAGCTGGTGGCTGGCAGCGCCCGCAAAATGCTGCGCAGCCGTGATTTGATGGGTCGCCTTGGCGGCGATCAGTTCATCACGCTGTTGTTGGACACCAGTGTGAACGACGCCTTGCATGTGGCTGATCGCATGGTTCGGCATGTGGACGGCGAGCGGCAAC
>JAZJZP010000359.1:0-2530 GCA_040389805.1 Pseudomonadota bacterium | reverse complement strand
CCATCCCTCAGCCTGAGCTTTGGGGTGGTGCAACTCATGCCGGGCGAATCGCTCGCCGAAGCCACCCATCGCGCCGATCAGGCCCTCATTGAAGCCAAACGCCAGGGCCGCAGCCGCGCGGTGGCCGCTCAAGACGATGGTGGGAGTGAGCCCGTGTTCACCGCCACCCGCCCGTTCGGGCTCAGCACGTACTAGAGCGGCGACAATCTCGCCCATGCAAAAATTTGACGTGGTGGTGATCGGCGCAGGTGCAGCCGGTCTGTTTTGTGCGGGCGTGGCTGGGCAACGGGGGCTCCAAGTCCTCTTGATAGACCATGCCGAGCGCGTGGCTGAAAAAATCCGCATCTCGGGCGGCGGTCGCTGCAACTTCACCAACCGTGAGGTCACCCCGGCCAATTTTTTGAGCGAGAACCCTCATTTCTGCCGCTCAGCGCTGGCGGGCTACACACCACAAGATTTTCTGGCCCTGATGCAGCGCCATGACATCGCATGGCATGAAAAGCACAAGGGTCAGCTGTTTTGCGACCGCAGCAGCAACGACATCATTCAGATGTTGCTGCGCGAATGCGAAGCCGGTGCTGTCACCAGATGGCAACCCTGCCAAGTTCAGGACGTGCGCCAGACCAGCACACTCGACACCAGCCCTGGCTTCGAGATAGACACCGACCGCGGCCCCGTGCAGGCGCAGCAACTCGTGATTGCAACCGGCGGGCTCGCCATTCCAAAAATTGGCGCCACCGACTTTGGTCACCGCCTGGCCGAGCGATTCGGGCACAGTATCGTCCCCTTGCGCCCTGCCCTGGTACCACTGACCTTTGACGCCACGGCATGGGCCCCCTGGGCATCGTTGTCAGGCATTGCGCTGCCCGTGGACGTGTCCGTGTCCTGCAACGCCATGGGCGGCAAACGCAAGCAAGCCTCGTCCATGCACTTTCTGGAAGACCTGCTGTTCACCCACCGCGGCCTGAGCGGCCCGGCGGTTTTGCAAATCTCCAGCTACTGGCGTCCCGGACAAGCCCTCACCATTGATCTGGCCCCTCAGGGCAGTTTGGCGCAGGCGCTGAAAGAGGCCAAGATCGGCTCACGCAAGCAGCTGTCCACCACCTGGGCACAGGTGCTCCCTGAAGGCGCGCCACAGCGTCTGGCCCAAACCTGGCTGGAACAAGCGGCGATCTCAACCCCCAGCTTGCGATCCGAGGCCCCCATGGCCGAAGTCAAAGACCGCGACCTTGACGCCTTGGGCCACTCTGCCAACGCCTGGACGATCACCCCCAGTGGAACCGAAGGCTATGCCAAGGCCGAGGTCACTGCCGGAGGCGTCAACACCCAGGAGCTGAGCTCCCAGACCATGGAGAGCAAAAAAGTGCCTGGGCTCTACTTCATCGGTGAGGTGGTGGACGTCACCGGCTGGCTGGGTGGTTATAACTTCCAGTGGGCTTGGGCCAGCGCAATGGCTTGTGCCCGGGCCGTCCGTTAAGATCCACCCCATGAGCAATACACACTTTGGTTTCGAGACCGTAGACGAGTCCAAAAAAGCCCAGCGCGTGCGCGGCGTCTTTGATTCGGTGGCCAACAAATACGACGTCATGAACGACCTGATGTCGATGGGCATGCACCGCCTCTGGAAAGCCTACACCATTGCCGCCAGTGGCGCCCGCGAAGGCCAGAAGGTGCTGGACATCGCCGGGGGCACGGGGGACTTGGCCCAGGCCTTTGCCAAGCGGGTGGGCTCATCAGGCACCGTGGTGCACACCGACATCAACGAGGCCATGCTGAGCACCGGCCGCGACCGCCTTCACAACGAAGGCGTGATCCTGCCGACCACGCTGTGCGATGCAGAAAAGCTGCCCTTCCCCACAGGCACGTTTGACATCGTCAGCGTGGCCTTTGGTCTGCGCAACATGACGCACAAAGACTTGGCGCTGGCCGAAATGTGCCGCGTCCTCAAACCGGGCGGGCGCTTGCTGGTGCTGGAGTTCTCCAAGGTGGCCAAGCCACTGGAGAAGGCCTACGACTGGTATTCGTTCAACGTGCTGCCTAAGCTGGGCCAGTGGGTGGCAGGCGATGCAGCCAGCTACAAGTATTTGGCCGAATCGATCCGCATGCACCCCGATCAGGCCACGCTCAAGTCCATGATGAAAGAGGCCGGCTTTGGCCACGTTGATGTCCACAACATGACCGGTGGCGTCGTGGCGCTGCACATGGGTATCAAGTGCTGAAACGGTGTTCAGTGAGAGGTTGATCCCAGCAGATCGGCTTTCAGGCCATTGTCGGTAGGCCTCTCGCCCAGCCAAATCTTCATCAGCCCGCGGTAGAAATCATCCCCTGGGATGTCCTTACCCAAGGCCGTACCGTTCATCGACACATGCGTGCCCATGCCGGGCTCATAGTTCAAAAGAATCCAATCGCCTCTTTTGGCACCACCGGCCATTTTCAAGTCGAAGTCGAGCTCCTCGATGCGCGCCTGCAGGGTCAACTGCTCATCAGACGTGAGGTTCTTGACCATGGCATTGATCAGGCCCTCTGACAG
>JAZJZP010000358.1:0-7497 GCA_040389805.1 Pseudomonadota bacterium | reverse complement strand
ACGTTCTCGGCGTACGTCACCGGCGACGTCGCCGCCACGGTGAACACCAGCATCAAGCCCGTACTGCCCCACATCTTGAAGTTCACCCAGGTGTCTGTGCTGTAGTGGTAGGCCACGTACAGATTCAGGATGCCCATCAATCCGAAAAAGGCCACCCAGGCCCAGCCCAGCTTGATCCAGACAAAATCAGGCGCCTCAATCTGACCACCCATCATCTGACGCAGCGTATTGCGCCGCATGATGATCTCGGTGACCAGGAACCCAATCGCCATGATCCAGTAGATCACCGAGGGTTTCCATTTGATGAAGGTCTCACTGTGAAACCACAGTGTCAGCCCACCCAACACCAGCACCGTGACCATGCTGGCCCACAAGATGGTGTCGATCTTCTTGCGCATCGCCTTTAGCACACCAATGTGCACCAAGCTGAAAGCCACCACCACGGCCGTGGACAACAACACCGGGGCCTCCAGGTTGCCCACTACGCCCCCCGACACCATGAATCCCAGGTGCTCGGTCATCCATTGCGCGGTCGCCTCCTTGTGTCCGTCTGCCCATTTATAGGAGACGAAAAACATGATGACAGGCAGCAGATCGAAGAATATTTTCATGGTGATTGCGGGGTTGATCCCGCCTTGATTAAACGCGCGCCGGTGTTCAGCGCGGCTCGAAGTCTATCGCGGCTGAGTTGATACAAAACCGCTCGCCCGTCGGCGCCGGTCCATCATCGAACACATGCCCCAGGTGAGCCCCGCAATCATGGCAGCGCACTTCGACTCGCGACATGTCATGGCTGCGGTCCACCACGCGCTCAATGATGCCGTCCTCGGTCGCCCGCGAGTAACTGGGCCAGCCACAGCCGGCATCGAACTTGGAGGACGACTCAAACAGCTTGGCGCCACAGCAAACGCAGCGGTAGCTCCCCTCTTCAAAGTGATCCCAATACCGACCAGAAAAAGCGCGCTCCGTAGCGGCGTGACGGGTGACCTCGAACTGCATCGGGTCGAGTTGCCCGCGCCACTCGTCATCGGTCTTTTTGACTTTGTAATCGCTCATGATGAACACGACACCTCAATGGCTTGCGCCCAGTCGGGCGGAAAGTCAGCATCGGCCTCGCAGCCGGGCTGTTCGTCAAACGGACGCTGCAGCAAACGATACAGGCGTTGCACCTCCGAATCATCGCCCGCTTGCGCGCGGCGGATCGCGGTCTCGTCCATGTGGTTGCGCAACACGTACAAGGGGTTGGCACGGCGCATGCGCTCGCACCGCTCTGCGTCCACGCTGCCCTCGGCCAGCAAACGCTGGGCATAGCGCTGCGCCCACTGGTCAAACCCAGCCCGGTCCAAAAACAGATCGCGAACCGGCGCGTTGGCCGCATCGTCGGGCGCCAGACTGGCACGGTAGTCACACAAGCGCCGAAAGGTGATGGTGAAGTCCGCACGCTGCTCGGCCATCAGGCCCAACAAGTCCACCGCCAACGCACCATCCTCAGGCTGGTCATGCAGCAAGCCCAGCTTGGCTCGCCAGCGCGCCCGCATCGCCTGCGTAAACGCCTGTTCGTAGGACTTGAGCACCTCGACCATGACTTGCGCATCATCCTGCACGTCCGGAACCAAAGGCACCAAGGCTTGCGCCAGCGCACGCAAGTTCCAGTAGCCGATCTGGGGCTGGTTCTGCCACGAGTAGCGCCCTTGTTCGTCGGAATGGTTGCAGATGTGCTGCGGATCGAATCCATCCAGAAAGCCGAACGGCCCGTAGTCGATGGTCAAGCCCAGGATGGACATGTTGTCGGTGTTCATCACGCCATGACAAAAGCCCACCGACTGCCAGGCCGCCATCAACTCTGCGGTGCGATCGACTGCGAATTGAAGCAAGGCCAAGGCCCGGTTGGGCGCCTGCCGCTGATCAGGCAAGTGGTGCTCCACCACAAAATCCACCAAGGCTTGCAATGCCTCATGGTGGCCCCGCTCACCGCTGTGAGCGAAATGCTCAAAGTGCCCAAACCGGATGAAACTGGGCGCGACGCGCGTGACCACAGCCGCCGTTTCCATCGTTTCACGCCGCACGCGCTGGGGCGACGCGGTCAAGCACAAGGCCCGGGTGGTCGGGATGCCCAACCCATGCATGGCCTCGCTGCACAAAAATTCGCGGATGGACGAGCGCAGCACCGCTCGGCCATCGGCACGCCGGGAATAAGGCGTCGAGCCCGCGCCTTTGAGTTGAAACTCCAGCGGTCCTTGCGCCGTCATCAACTCGCCCAGCAACAGCGCCCGACCATCGCCCAACTGCCCAGCCCACACCCCAAACTGGTGGCCGCTGTAAACGGTGGCCACAGGCTCCATACCGGGCCACAAGGCATTGCCCGTGAACACACGCAAGGCGGACTGTGGCGCACCGTCCCCCTGTCGCCAGTCAGCAGGCCAACCCATCGACTGGGCCAAATCGTCATTCCATGCCAACCAGCGTGGCAGATCCATCGGCTCACCTTGCAGCGCCGTGGCCATGGGGGCACCTAACCGCCCTCGCCAGTGTTCATTCAGGTGCGCATAGCGGTTGACCCATTGGTGGGCAGGCGGGGCAAAAACAGCGTTCGAGGCATCAGACATGTCGCGAAGTGTAGTCAAGCCCCCCTAAGCCAGGGTGCCAGCGGAGATATCCGCCACAGGCCATGGGGCCTTTGGGCACACGCCTGCACTAATATGCCCGACTTGCTTGCAACACTGGACGAATCGACGTGGACACCTTGCTATTTTTCAAAGCCATGCTGATCGGCATCGTCGAGGGGCTGACCGAGTTCTTGCCCATCTCCAGCACGGGTCATCTGATCTTGGCCGGATCCTTGTTGAATTTCGGTCACGACGTCGGCGTCGACAAGGCCAAAGTGTTCGACATCGCCATTCAGACGGGGGCCATCTTCGCCATCATCCTGGTGTACTTGCAACGCTTGCGCGAGACCGTGGTGGGCCTGGGCTCCGACCCTCGAGCACAGCGTTTTTCACTCAATGTGATCGTCGGATTCCTGCCCGCCGTGGTGCTGGGGCTGGCCTTTGGCAAGGCCATCAAAGCCCATCTGTTCACACCACAGGTCGTCGCCAGCACCTTCATCATCGGCGGCTTCATCATCTGGTGGGCCGAGCGCCGCATCACGCCCAAGGATGGCCACCGTGTCGAGACGGTAGACGACATGACCATGATGGATGCGCTCAAAGTGGGACTGGTGCAATGCCTGGCGCTGGTGCCGGGCACCAGCCGGTCCGGTGCCACCATCATTGGGGGCATGCTGCTGGGCCTGTCACGCAAAGCGGCCACTGAGTTCAGCTTCTTTCTGGCCATCCCGACCCTGATCGGTGCGGGCGTCTACAGCCTCTACAAAGAACGCGCCCTGCTGTCCATGGCCGACCTGCCGCTGTTCGGCGTTGGCTTGGTATTTTCATTCCTGTCGGCCTGGATCTGCGTGCGCTGGCTGCTGCGCTACGTGGCCAACCACAACTTCATCCCCTTCGCATGGTATCGAATCGCCTTCGGCATCTTTATCCTGGTCTCGGCCTACGCGGGCTGGATCACCTGGGCGGAATGAACCTGCGCCACCAAGCACTCGACGCCCTGCTGGAGGCCAATCCGAGCGCCAAGGTGGACGCTGCACGGGCCTTGCTGGCCAGCGTCCAGGCCATGCCCGACCATGGATGGCTAACCCCGGCCGTCTGTGCCGAGGACATCGTGCTGACCGCCGACCAGCTGTCGCGGCTGCCGGGCCGCCCAGAGCGGCCGCACCTCGTGCCGTCCACGAAGGTGCCCCATCGCTCGCCTTTCACGCTAGAGGGCCGCGCAGCCCTGCTGCATGCCATCTGCCACATCGAGTTCAACGCCATCAACCTGGCGCTGGATGCCGTCTGGCGCTTTGGCGGCATGCCGGCGCATTTTTATCTGGACTGGGTGAAAGTGGCGGGCGAAGAAGCGCTGCACTTTTCACTGCTGCGCGAGCACCTGCTCACGCTGGGCCATGACTATGGCGACTTTGACGCCCACGATGGCCTGTGGACCATGTGCGCAAAGACCAGCGACGACATCCTGGCCCGCATGGCCCTGGTGCCACGTACCCTGGAGGCGCGCGGTTTGGACGCCACACCGCTGATCCAGAGCAAGCTCACGCGGGCAGGCGACCTACGCTCCGTCGAGATCCTGGACATCATCTTGCGCGACGAGATTGGCCACGTCCGCATTGGCAACCACTGGTTCCACCACCTGTGCACCCAGCGGGGTGTAGACGCCATGGTGATCTACCCGCAACTGGTCGAGCAGTATGAGGCACCGCTCCTCAAGCCGCCCTACAACGAAGCCGCGCGCAGAGCCGCAGGTTTCACCGAGGCAGAGATGGCCTTTTTGCTGGGTGTGGGCTGACCATTTGGCTCAGCCCCGCGGGTGGTGCTGGGCATGCAATTGCCGCAAACGTTCACGCGCCACATGGGTATAGACCTGGGTCGTCGAGATGTCGGCATGCCCCAACAGCATTTGCACCACGCGCAGATCGGCGCCATGGTTGAGCAGGTGGGTGGCAAAAGCGTGACGCAAGGTGTGCGGCGAGAGCGTTTGCGAGATGCCAGCGCGCAGGGCAAATTTTTTAACCAGTTTCCAGAACATCTGCCGGCTCATAGGGCCACCCAACGAGGTCACGAACAGCGCATCGCTGCTTTGCCCGTGCAGAATCATGGCGCGCGCATCGCTCAGGTAGCGCTCCAGCCAAACCCCAGCCTCGGCGCCAAAAGGCACCATCCGCTCCTTGCTGCCTTTGCCCGTGATGCGCAGCACGCCATCGCTCAAGCTAACGTGCACCGATTTGAGCTCGACCAACTCGCTCACCCGCAAGCCGCTGGCGTACATCAGCTCCAGCATGGCCCGATCACGCAAACCCAACGTTTCACCCAGGTCCGGAGCGGCCAGCAAGGCCTCGACCTGGGCCTCGGTCAAAGTGCCCGGGGTGCGCATGCGCTGGCGGGGCGCATCCATCCGCATGGTGGGATCCTGCGTGCTCAAGCCCTCGCGCAAAGCCCATCGATAAAACCGCCGAAACACGCTCAGGCGCCGTCCCACTGACGTGGCTTGTGATTCGGCATGACGGTGGGACGTGTAGGCCAGCAGATCCACCTCGTGCGCCTCAACCAGGCGGCGCCCCTCGGGCTGCACCTGCAACCAAAAAGCCAGCCCCAGCAAATCGCGGCGATAGGCCGCCAGGGTATTGGCGCTGAGCCCGTCTTCCAGCCACAAGGCATCAATGAAGCGGTGCAGGTTTGGATCGTCCGCCACCTGATCCGACGGCTCGTGGGTCAAGACCTTAGCTGGACGTGCCACTGAGCAACCCTTCCTTCATGCGGCGATCAACAGGGCTCTCGCCAATGAACACCTTGAGAATGGCCCGGTAGAGGTCATCGCCTTCAATGGGTTTAACCAGCAGCTTGTCATTCAGGCGCAGTTCAGTACCACGACCCGGCACAAAATCGAGGTCGAGAATATCGCCAGGCTGAAAGTCGCCAATGCTGTTGATGCCCTGCGCCAGCAGTTCCACCCGCTCCGCCAATTGGGCCTGAACCGGCGGTGGTTCATTGTGGCGGACACCATTGAGCATGGATTTGGTCATCTCAATGCTGGGGGCCTCCAGCATGACCATCAAGCGCAGACGTTTGGGGCCCTGCATGGCCAAAATCTGCCCGACCTCTTTGGACGGAGCCGCCAAATACAGGCCAGCCACAAAAGCCTTGATCCACGCCACACCACGCAAGCCCAAACCGTTGAGCCGCAAGGTGCGGTCCGACAAGACCAGGGTGTCTGCAAACCGCTGCCCCTCCAGCGTCGCCGCTTGTACGCCCCCCGGAGCCTGAGGCAGCGGCAAACCCATGGCGCCCGACAAAACCGTCAGCATGGCCGCCACCAGCATTTGTCGACAGGCCGACACCGCCATCCGTGTTGAATTCATCTCAGACCCTTTATGCCGCCTCAGAAACCGACGCGATGCATTGTCAACGTTTGGGCGCATGTCGTGGCCTACAAGGGCGGGTTTCCATCAGGTAAAGCTGGGTTAACGGCGCCCGCAACTTGCCCAGAAAAAAAGCCGCCTGGGTTGCCCCGGCGGCTTTTCAACTCAGCACGGAACCAGATCAGTTCTTGCTTTGGTCAACCAGCTTGTTCTTGGCGATCCAAGGCATCATGGAGCGCAGTTCGGCGCCCACGGTCTCGATCGGGTGAACCGCGTTCAAGCGACGACGAGCCGTCATGCTTGGGTAGTTGGTCTTGCCTTCGTTGATGAACATCTTGGCGTATTCGCCCGTCTGGATGCGCTTCAAAGCATTGCGCATGGCGGCGCGCGACTGCTCGTTGATCACTTCCGTGCCGGTCACGTACTCGCCGTACTCGGCGTTGTTCGAGATCGAGTAGTTCATGTTGGCGATGCCGCCTTCATACATGAGGTCAACGATCAACTTCAGTTCGTGCAGGCACTCAAAATACGCCATTTCAGGGGCATAACCGGCTTCGGTCAGGGTCTCAAAACCCATCTTCACCAGCTCAACCGCACCACCGCACAACACGGCTTGTTCGCCGAACAGGTCGGTTTCGGTTTCTTCGCGGAAGTTGGTTTCGATCACGCCACCCTTGGTGCCGCCGTTGGCTGCGGCATAAGACAGAGCGATGTCCTTGGCCTTGCCCGACTTGTCCTGATAGATGGCGATCAATGAAGGCACGCCGCCGCCCTTGAGGTACTCGGAGCGCACGGTGTGGCCAGGGCCCTTGGGGGCGACCATGATCACGTCCAGGTCAGCACGGGGCACGACCTGGTTGTAATGCACGTTGAAGCCGTGAGCGAAGGCCAAAGTGGCGCCTTGCTTCATGTTGGGGGCCACGTTGTTGTTGTAGACCTCAGGGATGTTCTCGTCAGGCAGCAACATCATGACGACGTCAGCATTCTTGACGGCGTCGTTGACTTCAGCGACCTTGATGCCAGCGGCTTCAACCTTGGTCCAGGACGCGCCACCCTTGCGCAGACCCACGGTGACGTTCACACCGGAGTCACGCAGGTTTTGCGCGTGAGCGTGGCCTTGTGAACCGTAGCCCACGATGGTGACATTCTTGCCCTTGATCAGGCTCAGGTCAGCGTCTTTGTCGTAATAAACCTTCATGTGTATAGCTCCGTCGAAAAACTGTTGAATGCTTGCAAGACAAGCGGATGTGAAACTGCGGGAGGATCAGACGCGCAAAATGCGCTCGCCACGCCCGATCCCGCTGGTCCCGGTGCGCACGGTTTCTAGAATGGCGGCGCGGTCGATGGCTTCAATGAAAGCATCGAGTTTGGACGCGTCGCCCGTGAGTTCAATGGTGTAGGTCTTGTCGGTCACATCAATGATGCGGCCACGGAAGATATCAGCCATGCGCTTCATCTCTTCGCGCTCCTTGCCCACGGCACGGACCTTGATGAGCATGAGCTCGCGCTCGGTGTAGGGGCCCTCGGAG
>JAZJZP010000357.1:0-1676 GCA_040389805.1 Pseudomonadota bacterium | reverse complement strand
GTACGCCAAGATCCAAAAGCTTGACGACCTGCCTGAGTTGCTGGTCAATCAGATCAAGCACTTCTTTGAGCACTACAAGGATCTGGAGCCCGGCAAGTGGGTGAAGGTCACTGGTTGGGCTGGCATCGAAGAAGCCAAGGCCGAGGTGGTGCAGGGCATGGCCGCTTTTGCCAAAGCCAAGCACGCCTGATCGCGCGTGCTTAAAAAAACCGCCGTAACCCATGAAGTGGGTTCGGCGGTTTTTTGATGCCCGGCGAGCGGGTTTGATATCAAGCGATGCGCTGAATCACTTTGGCCATGGTGGAGACAATCTGGTCGATCTGGCTGTCGTTGATGATCAGCGGTGGTGAGATGGCGATGTTGTCGCCAGCAGCACGGACCAGCACACCTTCGTCCCAGCAACCCAGGAACACTTC
This sequence comes from Pseudomonadota bacterium, assembly GCA_040389805.1. Classification (GTDB taxonomy): domain Bacteria; phylum Pseudomonadota; class Gammaproteobacteria; order Burkholderiales; family Burkholderiaceae_C; genus Aquabacterium. The sequence continues at coordinate 1,260 of JAZJZP010000357.1, read as the reverse complement.
AAACGCGCGGCGCCCAGCGGGGGCGCCAGCCCTTGGTGCAAACTCAATTGCCGAGACCAGCCCTGTTTTGCGGATGTCCACCACGTGGGGCAGTCCCTTGAGGCTGTGGAACGCCGCTTCGAACTTGGCGTGCATCTGTGCACCTCGCGTCAGCAGGCCTTCCTCTTCATAGACATCCAGTGTGGCGTGGGCGGCGGCGCAGGCCATGGGGTGTCCAGAGTAGGTGTAGCCGTGTGGCAGCTCAATGGCAGTCTCTGGGCCTTGCATGAAGGTGTCGTGGATGCTTTGTTTGGCAAACACGGCACCCATCGGAATGCAGCCATTGGTGATGCCTTTGGCGGCTGTGAGCAAGTCTGGTGTGACGCCGTAATGCTGGGCCGCAAACGGTGAGCCCAGTCGGCCAAAGCCTGTGATGACCTCGTCAAAAATCAGCAAAATGCCGTGCTTGTCGCACAGATCGCGCAGGCGCTGCAGGTAGCCCTTGGGTGGTAGCAATACCCCGGTTGATCCCGCCATCGGCTCGACAATCACGGCGGCAATGGTCGATGCATCATGCAAGGCCACCAAGCGTTCCAGATCGTCGGCCAGTTCGGCGCCATGCTCGGGTTGACCTTTGGTGAACGCATTGCGAGCCAGGTCGTGTGTGTGACGCAAGTGGTCGACGCCTGCCACATGGGTGCCAAAGAGTTTGCGATTCGGCCCCATGCCACCCACGGCGGTGCCGGCAAAGTTGACGCCGTGATAGCCCCGTTCGCGACCCAGCAGTCGTGTGCGTTGGCCTTCGCCGCGCAAACGATGGTAGGCCACGGCGATCTTGAGTGCAGTCTCGACCGACTCCGATCCGGAGTTGGTGTAGAACACCCGGTTCAGTCCCTCCGGCGTTAGCTTGATCAGCCGCTCGGCCAGCGAGAATGCCAGCGGGTGTCCCATCTGAAAAGGTGGGGCAAAGTCCATCTCGGCCGCTTGATGGGCGATGGCCTCAACGATGCGCGGACGGGCGTGACCGGCATTGACGCACCAAAGACCTGCTGTACCGTCCAGGATTTCTCGGCCCTCTGGCGTCCAGTAATGCATGCCCGAGGCCTTGGCCAGCATCCGGGGCGATTGTTTGAAGTCCCGGTTGGCCGTGAAGGGCATCCAGAATGCGTCCATGCTTGCGGTCATATTCAGCTCCTTGGTTGGGGTCTACGGTACACCAGAGGCCCCTTCCTGGCGGTTGTACGCGCAAAACATGACAGCGCGACTCGGGACTAGTCCCCG
>JAZJZP010000356.1:22519-27319 GCA_040389805.1 Pseudomonadota bacterium | reverse complement strand
CGGCGCACCAGAGGGGATTCTGGCTGCTGTTGGTGGCGACGCTGCTGATGGCCTTCGTTGGCAGTTTTGCGGTCTGGATGGCCTCGTCAAGGGGCTATCTGGAGACGCAGTTGCGCCTCAAAAATGCAGACAATGCACAGACGTTGGCCTTGATCCTGTCGCAGCAAAAGGGCGATCTGACCCTGATGGACATGGCGCTGTCAACGCAGTTTGACATTGGGTTTTACAAACGCATCTCGCTCCTGGACCCGACGGGGCATGTGGTGTCCAACCACGAGGCAGATCCCACTCGAACGGCGCCACAAGCGCCCCAGTGGTTTGTCGATCTGATGCCCATTGAGTCTGTGCCGGGTGTGGCCCAGGTCTCCGATGGCTGGCGTGCCTTGGGTTCGGTGGAGGTGGTCAGCCACTCATCGTTTGCCCATGACCAGTTGTGGCAAGGCAGTATCAAGACGGCGATGTGGCTGTCGTTGCTCGGCGCCTTGTCGGGCGTGGTGGCGATGCTGGGAGTGCGCCGCATTCGACGCCCCCTGGATGCCACGGTCGGGCAGGCACAGGCCCTGATGGAGCGTCGCTTCATCACCGTACAAGAACCCAAAGTGCCTGAGTTGGCTCGCCTGAGTCAGGCCATGAACGCCGTGGTCGAGCGGCTCAAGACGCAGTACGACGATCAGGCCTTCCAGGTCGAGCAGCTTCGGCGGGAGGCGCATTGCGATCCCTTGACGGGCTTGTCGAACCGAATCCACTTCATGGCGCAATTGAGTGCCGCCTTGGGCAGTGACGAGGGCTCGGGTGCAGGTCGGCTGTGTCTGATCCGGGTGGTGGAGTTGGCCATGGCGAACCGGATCATGGGGCACCGCCAGACCGATGCTTTGCTGCAAAAGCTGGGATCTGTCCTGACCGAAGTGTCGGTCGGGGTTCAGGGCGTGGCCACGGGCCGACTCAATGGGGGGGATTTCGCCGTCTGCCTCACCAGTGCCGACGTGCCTTTGCCCATGCCGGAGCACTATGCCGATGCCATCAAGCGGGCATTTGCCGAGTTGGGGGTGCCGGTGTCGGTCTCCGTGGTGGTGGGTGGGACCAGTTGGGTGCGTGGCGTGCCGATGGCACAGGTGCTGGCAGCGGCTGACTCGGCCCTGGCGCGTGCTGAAAGTCGTGGCAGCTTTGCGGTGGAGTTGACGCACCTGAGCTCGGCCACGGTCGAGGCCATGGGCGAAGACGATTGGAGGCGTCGCCTAACCGCAGCGCTTGAGCAAGAGCGTGTGCTGCTGACCCGCTTTCCGGTGTTGGATCGCCATTCAGGCTTGGTGCACCTGGAGTGCCCGATGCGCGTGCAGTTGGAGCCCGGCGGCCCGTTCGAATCGGCGGCGCATTGGTTGCCCATGGCCTTGCGCTGCAACCTGATTTCGCGCATTGACGAGGCTGCCGTGGTGCTGGCCTTGGCTTTGATCTCGTCCGATCAGCAAGCGCGCGGGGTCAATCTGTCGCCTGCGTCCTTAAGCGACAGCGGCTTTGTTCCGCGTCTGCGGGCCTTGTTGTCGGCGTCACCCAAAGAGGCCCAGAGCTTGTGGCTGGAGGTGTCCGAGAGTGCGGCCGTCGATCGTTTTGAACTGGTGCGGGAGTTGTGCAAGCAACTGCGACCGCTGGGGGCTCGCATCGGCCTGGAGCACGCCGGTGAGCGCCTGACGCGCATCGAGTTCCTGTTTGAGGCTGGGCTCGATTACGTCAAGCTGGATGCCTCCGTAACGCAGGGCGTGGCCCACAGTCATGCCCGTGCTGCGTTTGTCGCGGGCACGGCGGCCATGCTGCATGGTCTGGGACTGCAGGTCTATGCAGAAGGCGTGAGTGATGAGGCCGACATCGTGGCCTTGTTTGACTGTGGTGTGGATGGCGTGACCGGGCCTGCGGTGAAGCAGGCTTGATCTCAACGGATGTCGGCGCAGTGCACGTCAAATTGCCCCTTGACGCGGTCGGCAAAGTACTTTTCCAGCGTCATGCGCACGGTACGGAACGCCAATTCGTCCCAGGGGATTTCGGCCTGACTGAACAAGCGGGCCTCGATGGTCTCGGGGCCTGGGGCAAAGGTGGTGTCCAGTAAGCGGGCGCGGTAGAAAAAATGCACCTGCCCGGCGGTGACCACATTGATGACGCAGTACAGGCCTTGCATTTCAATGTGGGCGCCGGCTTCTTCGTCGGTCTCGCGGGCTGCGCCTTCTTCGGTGGTTTCGCCCAGCTCCATGAAGCCGGCGGGCAAGGTCCAAAAGCCCTTGCGTGGCTCGATATTGCGGCGGCACAGCAGGACTTGATCACCCCAGACCGGCAAAGTGCCCACCACATTGAGTGGGTTGACATAGTGGACGTGATCACACGCGGGACACACCGCGCGCTCCCGGTTGTCCTCAAGGGGCACGCGGAGCTCGACACGGGTGCCACAGACTTGACAGTGCTCAATACGGCGTGAAAAAAGCATGGGTGCAAGTGTAGGGCATGGGGCTTCGATCGGCATCCAGGCGGGTAATCCAGGGCGCAAACGCCTCCATCACGCGCAAGGGCTGCCCGTCGCGCCAGAACACCGAACTGCGTGCCCACCGCGGGGTGGCTGCGTCGGGTTGATCCGGGTGGAGTTGTTGCCAAGCGGCATGCAAACGCTGCTCGATTCTTCCGTGCCGTGGCACGTGGTGAGTCTGCAATGGTTCGCGGCACACATGGCGTCCCAGGAACAGCAACTCGGCCAGCGGGCGGTTGCCCAAGCCGGTCAGCGCCTTCCAGGGGCCTTTGAGGGCGCGGTGCGAGGTGGCGCTGCGTGCCCACACCACCGGCATGCCATCCAGCAGCAGCACCACTTCTCGCACATGGCCGCTGAGGCAGTGCAGGTCGTGTTGTTCTGGTGCCCACAAAGCTTGACTGCCCTGGTGCTGGACTTGAATCTCCACCAAGCCATGGGCGCGCAGTCGCGCTGTGAGCGAGCCGGGCGCACGCAGCCAGGCTCGCAAGGTCGGGTGGGGCGGGGCAGCGTGGCGGGGTAGCATTGGGGCGTGATGATAACTTTGACCTCCCACCGCTGGCCACCAGGCTGGGTCGAGCCGTCGATGGGTCCTGGGGTGCGTGCCGTGATGACGGCCCGCAGTGCGCTGGGTGTGAGCCCCAGTTCAGCGCCGTATGACGCGTTCAATCTGGGGCAGCATGTTGGTGACGATCCTGTCGTGGTCGACTTGCATCGTCAGCAATTGGCCCAGGCCTTGGGGGCGTTGCCAGTCTGGCTGGAGCAGGTACACGGCCCCCGTGTGCTGCGCCTGACCGCCAGCGATGCCTTATTGAGCAGCCCGCCAGCGGCCGATGGCGCGTTGACCACCGAGCCCGGCGTGGTGTGTACGGTCATGGTGGCCGATTGTTTGCCCGTCTTGCTGGCCGCGCCGCAAGGCCGTGGTGTGGCGGCCTTACATGCGGGCTGGCGCGGGCTGGCTGGGGCGGGCGACATGGGTGGGCGCGGTATTTTGGAAACGGGCGTGGCCGCCCTGTGCGAGGTGGCCTCGTGCGACCCGGTCGAGTTGCGCGCGTGGCTGGGACCGTGCATTGGCCCCACGGCATTTGAGGTGGGTACCGATGTCTTGGTCGGGTTTGGCCTGGACCCGGTCCAGTCTCATCCCCGTTTTGTGCCGAAAACGACGCTCAGCGCAGGCGATGCCCCGCGCTGGTGGGCTCACTTGCCGGGTTTGGCCCAGGACCGGTTGCAGGCACTGGGTGTGGTCCAGATGGATGGAGGCACCTGGTGCACCGTGTCAGAGCCCGCCAGGTTCTTTTCCTTCCGTCGTGACGGCGTCACGGGGCGGCAAGCCGCTTGCATCTGGCTGGAGGGCGAGCGTTGATGCGTTTGTTGACGCATCACTTTGGGCGGCCATTTCAGCCGCTTCGGCTGCTCGTCTGGCTCTGCGCCGCATCGGGGTCGCCAGGATGTACATCACCAGCGACATCGGCCCCAGGCCATACAGCAAGAACGTGACGATGGCGCCCAGCACCGTCCCCTGAGGGTTGACGGCTTCGGCGACGGACATCAGGACGACGACAAACATCCAGGCAATGGCGATAATCCACATTGTGAATTTAGGACAATAATGTTGTGGGATACGCGACGTTAATCGCTCGCGAGTGGGTGGGTATGAAGTTTGCTGGAGTGAGGCAAAAACGCGTCAAACCATGGAGAGTTCTTGGTTCGAACCTCCAAAACCGTGCTCAGAATAAGGCAACATTGAAGAGCTACATACAGTTTGTAAAACTCACAGTTCCGTCCAAGGAGAGATATGTCGGTTAGTCAGCGGTCGCGCGCAAAAAAAACAGGTCCCAAGATCGAAAAAGCACCAGCGGGTTCGACCACGGCAGAGCAGGCCCCCATCTCCGCTGAGACCTTGGCCCTTGGTGAGAGTGTCGGTGCCAGTCTGAAGTCCATGGCGGGCTTGACGGTGCCGATGGACGACATGGCCAAGATTCAGAAAGACTATGTCGAGCAAGCGTCGGCGCTGTGGAACCAGTCTTTGGACAAGTCTACGGCGGCCCAAGTGAGTTTGAATGACCGTCGGTTTGCTTCGCCCGAGTGGACGAGCAACCCGGGCAGTGCCTTCATGGCATCGATGTACCTGCTCAACACCCGCACCTTGCAGCGCATGGCCGACAGTCTCACCGGCGATGAAAAAGCCCGTGAGCGCGTGCGTTTTGCCGTCAAGCAATGGGCCGATGCCGCCTCGCCCTCCAACTTTCTGGCGCTCAATCCCGAGGCCCAGAAAATGGCCTTGGAGACCAAAGGGG
>JAZJZP010000356.1:12290-22509 GCA_040389805.1 Pseudomonadota bacterium | reverse complement strand
ACGACATTCGCCAGGGGCACATGTCCCAGACCGACGAGACCGTCTTTGAAGTGGGTCGCAACGTGGCGAACACCGAAGGCTCGGTGATCTATGAAAACGAGTTCTTTCAACTGATCGAGTACAAGCCGCTGACGGACAAGGTGCATGCGGTGCCTTTCCTGATGGTGCCGCCCTGCATCAACAAGTTTTATATCCTCGACTTGCAGCCCGACAACTCGCTGATCCGCTATGCGGTCTCGCAAGGGCACCGCGTGTTCGTGATCAGTTGGGTCAACGCCGACGACAGCCTGGCGCAGGCGACCTGGGATGACTACATTGAAAAGGGCGTGATCGAGGCGATTAATGTCACCCGTGAAATCACCGGGGCCGACAAGATCAACGCCCTGGGGTTCTGTGTGGGCGGCACCTTGCTGGGCACGGCGCTGGCTGTGTTGGCGGCCCGTGGCGAAAAGCCCGTGGCCAGCGTGACCTTGTTGACCACCTTCCTCGACTTCTCAAACACCGGCACGCTGGATCTGTTTGTGGACGAAGCCATGGTGCAGATGCGCGAAGCCAGTCTGGGCGAGGGCAGCCCCAACGGTGGCGGCTTGATGCGTGGGGGCGAGTTGGCCGCCACGTTCTCATTCCTGCGGGCCAATGACCTGGTCTGGAACTATGTGGTCGGCAACTACCTCAAGGGCGAAAAGCCACCCGCCTTCGATTTGCTCTACTGGAACGGCGATAGCACCAATCTGCCCGGGCCCATGTACTGCTGGTATTTGCGCAACACCTACCTCGAAAACAAGCTGTCCCAGCCCAATGCGACCACCGTGTGTGGGGTGCCGGTCGATCTGGGGCGACTGGACATGCCCACCTTCATCTATGGATCGCGTGAAGATCACATCGTGCCGTGGGATGGCGCCTATGCCACGACCCGATTGGTGTCGGGCCCCAAGACCTTTGTGTTGGGCGCCTCGGGCCACATTGCCGGTGTCATCAACCCACCGAACAAGAACAAGCGCAATTTCTGGACTTCCAGCCCACGTGCAACCAGCCTGCCCGCCACCGCCAATGAGTGGATGGACACGGCGCAAGAGCACCCGGGCAGCTGGTGGCCGACCTGGGCGGCCTGGCTCGCCAGCCATGCTGGCGCGAAGGTTGCTGCGCCCAAACAACCTGGCAGCAAGAAATACCGTCCTATTGAGCCAGCCCCGGGTCGTTACGTCTTGCGCAAGGCCTGATTGACGCCCATTATCTTTTTTGAACCACCCTTGAAGCAAGGATCTGTCCATGACTGACATCGTGATTGTTTCCGCCGCTCGTACCGCCGTCGGCAAGTTTGGCGGCACGTTGGCCAAAACCCCCGCGACCGAGTTGGGCGCCGCCGTGATTCAAGACCTGCTCAGGCGCACCGGTCTGGCGGGTGATCAGATCAGCGAAGTCATCCTGGGTCAGGTCTTGCAGGCGGGGTGTGGACAGAACCCGGCGCGTCAGTCGGTGATCAAGGCAGGGCTGCCGCAAGGCGTGCCGGCCTTCACCATCAACAAGGTGTGCGGATCGGGCCTCAAGGCCGTCATGCTGGCCGCGCAATCCATCCGCGATGGCGACTCCGAGATCGTGATCGCCGGGGGCCAAGAGAACATGAGCTTGTCGCCCCACGTGCTGCCAGGTTCCCGCGATGGACAGCGCATGGGCGATTGGAAGATGGTCGACACCATGATCAACGATGGTCTGTGGGACGTGTACAACCAGTACCACATGGGCACCACGGCCGAGAACGTGGCCAAGCAGTACGGCATCACCCGTGAGCAGCAAGATGCGCTGGCCTTGGCTTCGCAGCAAAAGGCCGTCGCGGCGCTTGATTCAGGGCGCTTCAAGGACGAGATCGTGCCTGTGCTGATCCCGCAGCGCAAAGGCGATGCCCTGGTGTTTGACACCGATGAGTTCGTGAACCGCAAGTCGACGGCCGAGGTGCTGGCCGGGTTGCGACCTGCCTTTGACAAGACCGGTTCGGTGACTGCAGGCAATGCCTCTGGCATCAATGACGGCGCGGCCGCGGTGATGGTCATGAGTGCTCAAAAGGCCCAGCAGTTGGGGTTGACGCCCTTGGCCCGCATTGCCTCCTACGCCAGCGCGGCCTTGGACCCCGCCTACATGGGCATGGGTCCGGTACCGGCCTCACGCCGTGCACTCGAGCGTGCCGGCTGGAAGGCGGCTGATCTGGATCTGTTGGAAATCAATGAGGCCTTTGCGGCCCAAGCCTGCGCCGTCCACAAGGAAATGGGCTGGGATACCAGCAAGGTCAATGTGAATGGTGGGGCGATTGCCATCGGGCACCCCATTGGCGCTTCGGGCTGCCGCATCCTGGTGACGCTGCTGCACGAAATGCAAAAACGCAATGCCAAAAAAGGCATTGCCTCTCTGTGTATTGGCGGCGGCATGGGCGTGGCCTTGACGGTTGAACGCTGATCGTCTGTTTTATTAATTGATTTTTTTAAATCGCGGAGTTTTCAATGAGTCAAAAAGTAGCTTACGTCACCGGTGGTATGGGTGGTATTGGCACGTCGATCTGCCAACGTCTGCACAAAGATGGTTTCACGGTGATCGCAGGCTGCGGCCCTAGCCGGGACTTTAAAAAATGGCTGGATGAGCAAAAGGCACTGGGCTATAACTTTTTTGCTTCGGTGGGTAATGTGTCCGATTGGGAATCGACCGTCGAGGCCTTCAAGAAAGTTCGCTCGGAACATGGTCCGGTGGATGTGCTGGTCAACAACGCGGGCATTACCCGTGACGGCATGTTCCGCAAGATGACCAAGGCCGATTGGGATGCCGTGATCGACACCAACCTGAACAGCCTTTTCAATGTGACCAAGCAGGTCATAGACGACATGGTGGACCGTGGCTGGGGCCGCGTGGTCAACATCAGTTCGGTCAACGGCGAGAAGGGCCAGTTCGGTCAAACCAACTACTCGGCCGCCAAGGCTGGTATGCATGGGTTCACCATGGCCCTGGCTCAAGAAGTGGCCAACAAGGGTGTGACGGTGAACACTGTGTCACCGGGTTACATCGGGACCGAAATGGTGCGTGCCATTCGCCAGGATGTGCTGGACAAGATCGTGGCGACCATTCCGGTCAAGCGCCTTGGGACGCCTGAAGACATCGCGTCGATGGTGTCGTGGGTGTCTAGCGACGAGTCCGGTTTTGCCACCGGCGCAGACTTCTCGGTCAATGGCGGTTTGCACATGGGTTGAGGCGTCGAGCCCCGTCGCTGTTCTCTTTTGGAGGATGGCGCGGGGTTTTTTCATGTCGAGCGGACGTCATGTCAGCGAAGACAGGCGTGCGGTGCCGCGGATCATGCAATGGCTTCTTGTTCGAGCACCAAGCGGTCCAGTGCCGCGCAGACATCGGCAAACCGTCCGGTGATGACGGTGCGCCGGGCATCGGACGGGTCACTGCAAATGCGCAACCGCCGAGGTGAGGGGCTTGTGCTGGGGCGCTCATAGGCCATCCTGGGTTCGGTCTTGACCACAATGGGTCGAGCCGAGCTTGATGAGCGGATGAAAAAAGCACGAGCAAGGTGATGGATCATGGAGAACTCCGGTAACAGCAAATGAAGTTCGGCAGGATTCCAGGATGAACGCCCACGTGCGGGACTGCACTCCCGTAGGGGCGTGCAAATGCCCGCCACCCGCACGGCGGCGTTGCCAACAATGGCGCTTGACTAACTGACTACATCAGTGATTGGTTGCTGAACTGGTTGCGGATCAGCCCGACCGCCAAGCCTTCGAGGGCGAAGTCAGGATGATCTGAGGACACCAAAATGGGTTGAAAGTCGGGGTTCTCGGGCAAGAGTTCAATGCCTTGCGCGGTGCGCTTGAAGCGCTTGACGGTGACCTCGTCGCCCAGACGGGCCACCACGATTTGCCCGTTGCGGGCCTCACGGGTGCTGGCCACGGCGAGCAAGTCTCCATCCATGATGCCGGCGTCTCTCATGCTCATGCCGCGAACGCGGAGCAAGTAGTCCGGACGTTTGGAAAACAGGCTGGGCTCTAGCGAGTAGGTTTGTTCAATGTGTTCTTGGGCCAGGATGGGGCTGCCTGCGGCCACTCGGCCGATCAATGGCAGCACCAGTTGCTCCAGGCCCGGCAAGGTCCGGCTGAAGGGGTGGTCGGATATGTCGGCTTTGGCCGGCGCGGCTTTCTTGCGGGTTTCGTTGACGGTGCGCAGCGTGCCGGCTTTGAGGCGGATGCCCCGAGAGGTGCCGCCCAGCAGTTCAATGACGCCTTTGCGGGCCAGCGCTTGCAGGTGCTCTTCAGCCGCATTGGCCGAACGAAAGCCCAACTCGGCCGCGATCTCGGCCCGCGTGGGGGGGGCGCCAGTGCGTGCAATGGCACGTTGGATCAGCTCAAAGATCTCTTGCTGGCGCGGTGTGAGCTTGGGTTTATCATTCATCTGGCTTTGCCTGGATGGCTGTAATTGACTGTCATTTTATACAGCCCTGTTTATTTGTCCAGTACTTTATGGGGCGTGGCATGAATGTGAATTCGCCCAAGGTGGTCGTGCTTGGCACGGGAGGAACGATTGTGGGTGTGGGCGCTGGCCCGCATGCCTTGAGTTACCAGGCCGCACAACTGGGTGTGGCGCAGGTGGTGGACCACGTTCAATCGGTGGCGCCTGATCTGGCTGCCATGGCGATCGAGTGCAGGCAAGTGGCCCAGGTCGACAGCAAGGACATGGATTGGCCCATCTGGCAGGCGATTGGCCGCGCGCTCCAGGCCGAGCTCTCCCGTCCTGACGTGGGCGCGATCGTCATCACCCATGGCACCGACACCCTTGAAGAAACCGCGTTTTTATTGCATTGCTTGCTCAATGCAGACAAGCCGGTGGTGTTGACGGCGGCCATGCGCCCGGCCACGTCTCATGAGGCCGATGGGCCCGGTAACTTGCGCGATGCCTTGCGGGTGGCACATGCCGCGGCCTTGCATCAACAGCATGGGGTCGTGGTGGTGATGGCCGGCCAGGTCTGGCCTGCTCGGGCGGTGCGCAAGGTGCAGACCTTGCAGATCGATGCCTTTGATGGCGGCGGCTGCGAGGCCTTGGCCCTGGTGCATGCGTCAGGCGAGATTGAAGAATTTGGGGCCTGGCCTGCGGGTGGGCATGGCGGTTGGGCTTGCCTTGAGCAAGACCGGCCTGCACGCGTTGAAATCGTGACCAGCCATGCAGGTGCTGACGGCCGACTGGTCGATGCCATGCTGGCGTTTCAGCCGCAGACCGATCCGGTCAAGGGCTTGGTGGTGGCAGGCACAGGGCACGGCACCATCCACCAGGGCCTGACTCAAGCGCTGCAACGGGCCGAACAGAGCGGCATCAAGGTGTTGCGCAGTACGCGTGTCGCACGAGGTGGGGTGGAGCGTCGGGACGAGGATCAGTGGCCGACGGCTGGGACGCTCACACCGGCTCAAGCGCGGGTGGCGTTGATGCTTGAATTGATGGGTGTCCCCTCAGCAGGATGAAGGTCGGGCGCTAGCAGCGGTGTCCGACAATACTTGCGTGACCTTCATCCGAGACAGGTCGTATCGTAGGGGGGCTTCGTGACAGGCCGATGACGGCACCAAGCCGCCACTGCCTCAGGGTCTGATGCGCGCCGTGAGGGGTTGCCCACTCACCTTGATCACTTGTTCGATGCCCGGGTTGGTCTCGCCCATGGAGGGCATCCATACGCGCAAGCGGTGTTCGCCCGGAGGGATGTCCAGGGTGACTTGTCCGTTGCGGTCGGTCACGCCAAAGTAAGGGGTGTCGACCACATGGATGTAACTCAACATCTTGTCGTGGATATTGCAGCCCAAGGTGGCCGTGCCGGGTTTGTCAAAGACAACGGGAGCGGCCGGGGTGCCTGCGTAGAGCTTGATCTCGAAGGGCTTGATGGCCGAGAACGAATAGACGTGGTGCCGAACCGTGTCGAAATTGGGGAACAGCACCGAGGTGCCCGTCTGGATGACCAGTAGCGTGGGTGCAAAGGCCCGCCCACGTTGAGCCATGTTGGCCGTGGTTTGCGGATCGGTTTGAGCGCGGGTGCCTTTGACGAACATCGACACCGCTGCTGCGGGGAGCGCCTGCCCCGACTCGTTGGTCACCAAAATGGTTTGGGGTGCGGCTTGAGCCTGATTTGAGGCGGCCATGGTCAGGCCTGCCAGCACCGCAAATGCCAGTCGAATGGAGGATGTCATGGCTGGGCGCTTTTGCATGAGTCTGGTTCAGGAGGGTTTGACGATGTCGCGGCGGCTGGGGGCCAAGCGCCGCAGCAGTTCGTTCTTGGCGTCTGCGTGAACGCCTGCTTTATTGATCTCATCACGCAGGGTTTCGACCATGAGGTCGAATTCAGCGCCCGTGATGTTCAGGTCGGCGTGTGACTGGGCCATGGTGACGCCCTCGTATTTGCAGGGGCCATCGGCCACGGTGCAGACATAGGCGGCCACGCTTTGCTTGAGGTAGCCGAGTTTGATGCCGTCAAAGGTGCGTTTGGTGCGGGGGTCGCTGGCGACCCTGTCCATGGTGCGGTCCGTGAACGAGGTGATCGTGGCGATGCCACCCAATTGTTGATACAGCGGAGCTCGGCTGTTTTTCAGGTCGGCGGCGCAGGCCATCAGGCCCGCCAGGGTCCAGCTGATCACAATGCCCAAGGCCATGGTGATCAAGTGACGTTTGCGCTCAGGCGTGAGTTCAAAGCGAAGAATGGTCAGATTCATGGGGCACCTTGGGGGATTAGGGCTTAGTGCTCAATATTGGGGCAGTTTGGTCGATACCGATCGAGGCAATAGCGGCGTTTTGGCCTGCTTGTCACTTGGAAGGCTGTTCACCATGATGTCGGTTTGGAATCCTCGCTTCACCTGTTTGAATTCAGGGCTGTTGACCTTGTCTGTGGCGGCAGCATCGACGCTGTTGGTCCCGTGCAGTGCCAGGGCCGGTGACCGGTTGTTGGCGACCTGGGGGGTGAGCGAGGTCGAAGGCGCAGGCGGGGGCGGGCTGACCCCCTGGGCCACGATGGCCGGCAGCGGCAGCAGCAACCAGGTTGGCGGCTCGGCCTTTGTCACCAAGACGCGCACCGACGGGGGTTATGACCTTCAGATCGCGGGGGCCGCGGTGGGCATTAATGATCGGGTGGAACTGAGCATGGCCCGTTGGAGCTTCAAGTTGAGCGACGTGGTGTCCGGCAAGTCCATTGAGATGAACACCGTGGGCATCAAGGTGCGCGTGGCGGGCGATGCCGTTTATGACCAGGACCGCTGGCTGCCGCAGATCAGCGTGGGCGCGCAGTTCAAGTCCAACGACGACGATGCGCTGGTCAAGTCGCTGGGCGCTCGGGACAGCGCGGACCTGGATGTCTACGCGGCAGCGACCAAGCTCTGGCTCGGGGCGGCGGGCGGCTACAACGTGCTGACCAACCTGACGATGCGTTGGACGCGGGCCAACCAGTTCGGCCTGGTGGGGTTTGGTGGCCCTGGTCATGGGCACCGCCAGCTGATGTGGGAGGGCAGTGTGGGCCTGATGCCGCGTGATGATGTGGTGGTGGGGGTTGAGTACCGCCAAAAACCAAACAACCTGGCAACCGTCGCGGCCATTCTCAAAGAGGAGGATGCCTGGGATGCCTTTGTGGCGTGGTTCCCAACGCGGCAGCTCAGCCTGACGGCGGCCTGGTTGAATTTGGGCAACATTGTCAGCAAGCCGGACCAGTCGGGGGTGTATCTCTCGGGGCAGGTGACCTTCTAATTCTTCTTGCCGTTCTTCGTTGGCTTTACATTCCCTTTACGGATAACGTATTGTTTGTAAACGTGACTGAGTGACACTCGGTCTTATGACGAAGAACATGAAGACATTTTGGTTGAAACCGGCCGGCTTGATCCTGATCGCTGTGGCTGTGGGTGGCGCCGCCTGGGGCATCAAGAAAGCGTACTTCTCGGCGCCGGCCTTGCCTGCGGTGATCACCGCGTCGGCCGAAAAGGGCGATATGGAAGACACCGTGCTGGCCAGTGGCACGATCAAGGCGGTCATGGATGTCAGCGTGGGGGCTCAGGTTTCGGGCCAGATCAAGCGGCTGCATGTTGCCCTGGGTGACACCGTCAAACAAGGGCAGTTGATTGCCGAGATTGACTCCACCACTCAGCAAAACTCGCTGCGCAACGCCCAGGCTCAGGTGGCGCTGCTGCAAGCGCAGCAAAAGGCCAAGCAGGCCTCGCTGACGCAAGCCGAGTTGACGTTCAAGCGCAAACAGGATTTGCTGGCACAGGACGCCGGCTCGCGCGCCGACTTCGAGGATGCGCAAGCCGCCTTGGCCACGGCGCGCGCTGAAGTGGCCGTGCTGGACGCTCAGATCCAGCAGGCCAAAACCTCGATGGACACGGCCAGCGTTAATTTGGGATACACCCGGATCACCGCCCCGATTGATGGCGTCGTGGTGGCCGTGTTGGCCGAAGAGGGCCGCACGGTGAATGCCAATCAGGCCGCCCCCACCATCATCAAGCTGTCCAAGCTGGACACGGTGCTGATCAAGGCACAGATCTCTGAAGCCGACGTGGTGCGGGTTAAGCCCGGCTTGCCGGTGTACTTCACCATCCTGGGCGAACCCAGGAAGCGCTACGAGGCCAAGCTCCAGTCCATTGAGCCGGCGCCTGAATCCGAACAGACCGAAAGCACGACCAAGACCACCACCAGCTCTTCATCGGCGGTGGCGATTTATTACAACGGTTTGTTCTCGGTTCCGAACCCCGATGGCAAGCTGCGCGTTGCCATGACCGCTCAGGTGTTTGTGGTGTTGGCCACGGCCAAGGATGCGCTGTTGATCCCCTCCACGGCCTTGAATGAACGGGGGCGCAAGGGTGAGTACACCGTGCGCGTTCTGGAGGGCGAGGGCAGCGCTCAAACCATCACGCCGCGCAAGATCAAGGTGGGACTGAACAACCGCGTCCAGGCACAGGTCCTGGAGGGGCTTAAAGAGGGTGAAAAGGTGGTCGTGGGCGAGGCCAGCGGTGCTGCCTCGGGCAGCAGCGGCGCGCGCCGTGGTCCGTCGATGTTCTAAGCGGGAAGGGCCCTGACATGACACAAGCCCTTTTGGAGGTGAAAGACCTGTGGCGCGAGTTCGCCTCCGGCGATGGCGTCGTGGCGGTGCTCAAAGGCGTGAACCTCAGCATCCAGGCGGGCGAGATGGTCGCCATCATGGGGGCGTCGGGCTCAGGCAAGTCCACCCTGATGAACATCCTGGGCTGCCTGGATCGGCCCAGCAGAGGCATCTACAGCGTGACGGGCCAGGAAACCAACGCGTTGAGCCCGGATGAACTGGCGCGCCTGCGGCGTGAGCACTTTGGCTTCATCTTTCAGCGCTATCACTTGCTGGGTGATTTGACGGCGTTGGGCAATACCGAGATCCCGGCCATTTACGCCGGTCATGGTCATGTCGAGAGGCATAAAAGGGCAACGGCTTTGTTGACGCGGCTGGGGCTGGCGGATCGGGTGAGTCATCGACCTGGGCAGTTGTCGGGCGGGCAGCAGCAGCGCGTGAGCATTGCGCGGGCGTTGATGAACGGGGGCGATGTCATCCTGGCCGATGAACCTACCGGGGCGCTGGACAGCACCAGCGGTCACGAGGTGATGACCATTTTGCGCGAGCTGCATGCCGAAGGGCACACCGTCATCATCGTGACCCACGATGCCAAGGTGGCCGAGCATGCGCAGCGCATCATTGAAATCGCCGATGGCGAGATCGTGTCGGACCGTGCCAAAGAGGGCGATCCGATGCCCAAGGCGCTCTTGCACGCCAATACACAGGCCTCACCCCATCCCTGGATGGCGCGCTGGGATCGGTTCTCCGAGGCGTTCGGCATGGCCTTGCGTGCCATGGCCGGGCATCAGTTGCGCACCTTGTTGACCATGCTGGGCATCATCATCGGCATTGCCTCGGTGGTGTCGATGGTGGCGCTGGGTGAGGGCTCGCGTCAGCGCGTGATCAAGGACATCAGTGCGATGGGCACCAACACCATCGACATCTTTCCGGGCAAAAATTTTGGCGACAGACAGGCCGGGCGCATTCGCACACTGGTGCCCCGAGACGCCGAGGCGCTGGTGGCCGCGACCTGGGTCCTGGGGATGTTCAATCCCGATCCGGGCGTGGACGCGCTCTGCTACCACCTCCGCCTTCCGTTCTATTACGGGCTGCGGCACCGGGTGTATCCGGTCTGGCACCAGATCC
>JAZJZP010000356.1:1370-12280 GCA_040389805.1 Pseudomonadota bacterium | reverse complement strand
GCTCTCTTATGTGGACAGCGTCACGCCGACCGTGAGCACCAGCGTGACCTTGCGGCGCGGCAACATCGAAGCCACGGCCAACATCACTGGCGTGGGTGATCAGTTCTTTCGGGTCAAGGGCTACACGATGGGCCAAGGGCAGGCCTTTGATGCCGACAGCGTGCGTCGTCAAACCCAGGAGGCGGTGATCGACCCCGCCACCCGTGCCGCCCTGTTTGCCAATGGCGACAATCCGGTGGGCGAGGTGATCTTTCTGGGCAATGTGCCTGTGCGTGTGGTGGGGGTCACCAAACCGCAGGAGAGCGCCTTCATGGCCAGCGAGAACCTCAATGTATGGGTGCCCTACACCACGGCCATGCGGCGCATGTTAGGCACGACGCATTTGCGCAACATCACCGTGCGCATCAGTGACACGGCGCCTTCGGATGCGGCAGAGCAGGGCATTGTCAAGCTCATGACCCAACGCCATGGCACCAAGGATTTTTTCGTGCGTAACAGCGACAGCATTCGCCAGACGATCGAGAGCACGATGCAGACGATGACCTTGCTGATTTCGTCCATTGCCGTGATCTCGCTGATCGTGGGCGGCATCGGCGTGATGAACATCATGCTGGTGTCGGTGACCGAGCGCACCCAGGAGATTGGTGTGCGGATGGCGGTGGGGGCGCGGCAGGGCGACATCCTGCGCCAGTTCTTGATCGAAGCCGTGCTGGTGTGTCTGATCGGTGGCATCTTTGGCATTGCTTTGGCCTTGGGCATCGGGGCGATTTTTGATCTGATCGGCGGCACCTTCCGCATGGTGTATTCGGTGTCGTCGATCGTGTTGGCGTTCGGGGTGTCTTCTTTGATTGGGGTGATTTTTGGCTTTTTGCCCGCACGCAGCGCGGCACGCCTTGATCCGGTCGATGCCTTGTCCCGGCAATGAGTGCAGGCAAGCAAAGGTTCATGATGAATAGTGAAGGCGGCAACCGAAGGCTCGGTGTTGTGATGGTGGCGGCGGTGATGTTGCTGACGGCCTGCGCCAGCACGACGGACTACCGCACGCCCGCCGTGACCGTGCCGGCTCAGTGGCAAAACGCACAGGCCAGTGCGGTGGTCGCATCAGCCACCCATGAGCCGTGGTGGACACGTTTTGGCGATGCCACCTTGAACCAACTGGTGGATGAGGTCTTGCAACGCAACACCAACCTGTCGGTGGCGGCCTTGAAGGTGCGCCGCGCTCAATTGCAGGCGGGCTTGGCGGCCAGTGACCAGTGGCCCTCGGTCAGCGTCAAGGCCAACAGCACCGCGGCGCGTCCTGTGGATGGCGGTAGCACCACCCGCAGCAACAGCGTGAGCGCTGGCGTGGCTTGGGAGACGGATGTCTGGGGCCGATTGGCCGCGCTGCGCGATGCGGCCGACTGGGAGGCTCAGGCCACGGAGGAAGACCGACAAGGGGCCGCCTTGTCCTTGGTGGGCACCACGGCGGGCTTGTACTGGAAGGTGGCTTACTTGAACCAGCGCATCCAGGCCAGTGAACAAAGCATTGCCTATGCGCGCAAGACTTTGGATCTGGTTCAAATCCAGCACCGTGCGGGCAGTGTGTCCGGGTTGGATGAGGCGCAAGCCGAGCAAACCTTGTCCAGCCAGGAGGCCAGCCATACCCAGTTGTTGCAGCAGCGCGTGGAGGCTCGTTATGCCTTGGCCGTGTTGTTCGATGGCCCGCCCACCGTGGCGATGAACGAATCCCTGCGGTTGCCTGACGCGGTTTTGCCCGTGGTGGATGCAGGCTTGCCGGCCTCCTTGCTGTCGCGTCGCCCTGATTTGCGTGCCGCTGAACTGCGGCTGCGCAAGGCCTCGGCGACGGTGGATGCCACCCGCACCAGTTACTACCCCACCTTGAGTTTGACGGGCAGTCTGGGGGGCACCAGCACGGCCTTGTCCAACGTGTTGAGCAACCCCGTGGCGACCTTGGGTGCGGGATTGGTGCTGCCGTTTGTTCAATGGCGAGACATGCAGCGCAACGTGGCGATCTCTCAAACGGAACAAGAGCAAGCGGTGTTGGGCTTCAGGCAGGCGTGGTATCAGGCCCTGGCCGATGCTGAGAGCGCACTGTCGGCCCGGATTCAGTTTGAGGTTCAGGGGCAGCAATTGTTGAGGGCCTTGACGTTTGCTCAAACGGCTGAGCGCTTGACCGAGGCACGCTGGCGGGCAGGCGCCGTCCCTGTCAAGGCGTGGCTGGATGCGCAAGAGACCCGGCGCTCGGCCGAGAACAACCTGGCGCAAAACCGGCTGAGTCGTTTGACCAACGTGGTCACGCTCTATCAGGCCGTGGGCGGTGCGATAGATAATGATCCGCATGATTACCGTCCATCACCTTGAAACCTCCCGTTCACAGCGCGTGCTGTGGTTGCTTGAAGAACTGGGCGTGCCCTACGAGATCAAGCTTTACAAGCGCGATCCAAAGACACGACTGGCGCCTGCGGCATTGAAGGCCATCCACCCTTTGGGCAAGTCGCCCGTGATCACCGATGGCGACGAAACCATTGCGGAGTCCGGTGCGATCCTGGAGTACCTGGTCGAGCGCTACGGCGCGCAGGGGCAGGGCGAGTTAGCCCACCTGCAACCAAAGCCCGGCACGCCTGAGCACCGCCAGTCGCGCTTTTGGATGCACTACGCCGAAGGCTCCTTGATGAACTGGCTGGTCATGAAGCTGGTGTTCATGACGATCCCGACGCAGCCCATGCCATTTTTCGTGCGGCCCATTGCCCGCCAGTTGTGCGCGCAAGTGCAGGCCAAGCTGATTGATCCCAATCTTGCCACCGCCTTGGCCTTCATGGAGTCCCACCTGGAGCAACACGCCTGGTTCGCGGGTGAGCAGCTCAGCATGGCCGATTTTCAGATGAGTTTTGCGGTGGAAGCAGCGCTGGCTCGGGGCGCCGACGCGTCGCGCTTTCCGAAGTTGACCGCCTACAAGGCGCGCATGCAAGCGCGGCCCGCCTATCAGCGTGCGGTGGCCAAAGGTGGGCCGGTGGTGATGTCGTGATTCAGGCGATCGTCAAGGTCGCGATCACAGGGGCGTGGTCACTGGGCCGCTCGTTCTTGCGGGGGGCCTTGTCCACCACGCAGGCGGTGACCAGTGGCTTGAGCGCATCACTGACCAGGATGTGATCAATGCGCAGGCCCTGGTTCTTGCGAAAGGCCAGGTTGCGGTAGTCCCACCAGCTCCAGATCTTGGGCGGTTGATCAAACAGCCGGAATGCATCGTGCAGGCCGAGTCCCAGCAGTTGCTGAAAGTGCTCGCGCTCTTGCGGGGTGCAGTGGATCTGCCCAGCCCAAGCCACGGGGTCGTACACGTCGGCGTCGGTCGGGGCGATGTTGAAGTCACCCATCAGCACCAGGTGAGGGTGGGCGCTCATTTCGACTTTGAGCCATTCTTGCAGGGCGGTCAGCCAGCGCATCTTGTAGACAAATTTGTCGCTGTCCGGTGCTTGCCCATTGGGGATGTAGCAGCCGATGATCCGCACCGAGCCCAATGTTTCGTGAGACACCGTGCCTGCAATGACGCGGGCCTGCTCATCTTCAAACCCCGTGATGTTCTTGACCACAGCGGTGCTGGCCACCTTGGTGAGCAAAGCCACGCCGTTGTATGTCTTCTGACCAAACCATTGGGACTGATAGCCCGCGGTGGCCAGTTCGGCGTGCGGAAACTTGTCGTCGGTGAGTTTGGTTTCTTGCAGGACGAGCACGTCGACTGGGTTGGCGCTCAACCAGTCCAGCAATTGGGGGAGTCGAACGGTCAGTGAGTTGATGTTCCAGGTGGCGAGTTTCATGGGTTCAGTGAGCAGTTGACTCATCAAGTATGGCATTCGTTGCGGCGAATGATCTAGCGCAAAGGTCGGTGTCGATGTGTTCAGCACCATGCCAGATCAATGCAGCAGGGGCCTGTGCCCAGGAGAACATACATGACACGCAAGCAACTATTGACCGGACTATTGGCCGTTTGTTGTTCCACCGTGGGGCCGGTGGCGCTCCAGAATGCCCACGCTGCCGAGCCCAAGGCCGCCGCTGCGGCTAAGCCGGCCGACATGCCTATGTACGGCAGCCAATTGATGACCGAGAAAGAGCGCACGGAGTTCCGTGCCCGGATGTGGGCGGCCCAGACGGATGAGGAGCGCAGTCGACTCCGCACTGAACACCACGAGGACATGAAGAAACGCGCGCAGGCTCAAGGCATGACGCTGCCCGACATGCCTCCTGACGCTGCAAGCGGCGTCGGCCCGCGTGGCGGCATGGGCTCACGACACGGGATGCGCCGAGGTCGCGCTATGGATCCGTCGTGCGCAGCATCGGCGCCGCCCTGTGCAGCGTCCGGGCCATACCCTGGTAAGCGCATGCACCGGCGGATGGGCTATTGATGAACCGTTGATGCTGTTTGACCTAGCGGGCCAACGGGAGGCCTTGGCCTGCCTCTTCGTACGTTCGCCCATCGCGGATGTGATAAATCCGCTTGAAGGTCGGGATGATCTTCTCATCATGGGTCACGACAATGATGGCCGTGTGGTACTGCGTGGCCATCTGGTTGAGGATGCGCACTACCGCCATGGCGCGTTCGCTGTCTAGCGGCGCGGTGGGTTCATCGGCCAGGATGACGGGCGGACGGTTGGCCAGCGCGCGTGCGATCGATACCCGCTGCTGCTCGCCGCCCGAAAGTTCCGAGGGTTGAGCTTTTGCTCGGTGTCCCACGTCCAGGGCATTGAGCAGTTCGATCGCGCGGGCGCGGGCTTCGGAGTTCGGGCGTCCGGCCAGCATGGGGAGCAAGGCCACGTTGTCGGTGACATCCAGAAAGGGGATCAGGTAAGGCGCCTGAAAGACGAAGCCGATGCTGTCGCGGCGCAACGTGCGCAGGTCGGAGGTTTTCCAGCCGTTGTCGAAGATGGTCTGCGAGCCTAGCACCATGCGTCCGGCCGTGGGCTCAATCACAGCGCCCAGGCATTTGAGCAAGGTGCTCTTGCCCGATCCTGAGGGGCCGATCAACCCCACGACCTCACCCGGTGCCACGACCATGTTGACGTCCTTGAGGGCGTCGACGGCGGCGCTACCCTCGCCGTAGCGCTTGCTCAGGTGTTCGATGAGGATGCCCAGTTCTGCCACATCAGCCCCCAATCGCCACGGCCGGATCGACCTTCAAGGCAGCACGGATGGCTAAGGTGCTGGCCAGCGTGCAGATCACCATCACCGCCAACAGTCCGCGCACGGCGTCGCCGGGTTCCAGTAAGACGTACTTTGGAAACACAGGCGCCCAGATGGTGGCGGCTATCTTGCCGACTGCAAAGCCGATGAGGCCCAGGCCCAGCGCCTGTTGCAGGATCATCCCCGCGATCGTGCGGTCGCGCGTGCCGATGAGTTTGAGCACCGCGATCTCGCGGATCTTGCCCAGCGTCATCGTGTAGATGATGAAGGCCACGATGGCTGCGCTGACCACCGCAAGGATGATGAGGAACATGGCGATCTGTCTGGCCGACGTGGCGATGAGCTTGGCCACCAGGATCTCTTGCATCTGCTCCCTGGTGTAGACCTCCAGGTGCTTCCAGCGCCGAATGGGCTGGGCGACGGCCTCGGCATCCGTGCCCGGCACCACCTGCACCAGCACGGCGTTCACGTTGCGGCTCGTGGTCTGTGAGGCCTGGATGGCTTCCAGCAGACCCGGAGCCCCGGGTCGGTTGAGTGTGGGGTTGGCGGCCGTGCGAGCCCGCTCGTTGACGATGGCGTCGTTGTCCTTCAGAAACTGGGCCTCCTGAGCATCTTTCAGCGGCACGAAAACCATCGGGTCTCCGCCCGATGACACCATGCGGCGGGTCAGGCCCACCACGGTGTAGTCATGGCGGCGGATGCGGATGCGCTCGCCCAGTTGAAAGCCGGTGCGCACATCGGCCACCGCTTCATAGTGGCTGCGCGTGACCTGCCGACCGGCGAGCAAATAGCCTGGCTCGCCAGGTTGGCCTGGCTCGAAGCCGACGACCATGGCCCGCACCTCGCTGGCGGCGCCACGAACCTGCATCGTCAGATAGGTGACGTTGGCCGCTCGCGCGACGCCCGGCATGCTCAGGACGCTGCGCACCGCGTCGTCACGCAGACTGGATGACTCTGCATAGGGCCCTTGGGTGTTTTGCTGCACAACCCACAAATGGGCCCCGCTGTTGAGCAGCAAGGCTTGTGCATCATCAACCATGCCGCGGTACACCCCGGCCATGGTGAGCGTCACGCCGATCAGTAGGCCCAGTCCGATGCCAGTGAGGACGAACTTGCTCCATGAGTGCAGGATGTCCCGTCCGGCCAGATTGATCATGGCTGAGCATCCATCAACCGGTCAACCACCTTGATGCGGCTCGCGGCGGTCAGGTCCTTTTCGCTGTAGACGACGATGCGCTGGCCGGGTTCGAGTCCTTGCAGGATCTGCACCTGCCCGTCCAGGCTGGTCTGCCCGACGCGCACCGGTGCAAAGTGCAGGGCGCCATCGTCCACGATCCACACGCCGACGCGGCCATCCAGTCGGCGCAAGCTGGCGTTGGGCACGACGACAGCCGTGGCCGTCTTGGGCAGGCCCAAGGTGACCTCGGCCAATTCGCCCATTGTCAGTGCTGGCGGTAGGCGGTCAAAGACCACTTGGGCGATTCGCTCTTCGGTCACGCTGTCGCTCAGTGACTCCACGCGCGCGACACGGCCGCTCAGAGGCGCCGCCGGGTTGGAGCGCAGCACGATCTGTGCTGGCAAGCCCGCTGCCAAGCCTGTTGAGCGGCCCTGATCCAGTCGTACCGTGATCCACAGCGATGAGGGCTCGATCATCCGCACCACGGCTTGGCCCGCGACCACGGTGGAGCCGGGCTCGGCATCCCGAGCCACGACCACGCCATCGCCGGGGGCCAGCAGGCGGAGGTTGTCACGCTGCACCTTGATGGCCATGCGCTCGGCACCCAGACGCTGCAAATCTTGACGCGCCGCAGCAATATTGGCCTGTGCCCCGGTGACTGCTGCATCCGCCGAAGTACGCTCTTGCAGCTTGGCCTCGACCCCACCGGCGCTGATGAAACCCTGCCCACCCAAATGGGCATATCGCTTGGCGTTGGCGATGGCAATCTCGCGTCTGGCCAAGGCGTCTTGGCGCTGCGCATTCATGGCGGTGACGGCGCTGCCGGCTCGCGCGATGGAGGCGTCGAGCGCTGAAGCACGCTCGTCCAAGTCCACCGGGTCCATCTCGGCCAACAGTTGTCCGGCCTTGACCGAATCACCCACGTCGACGCTGACCTTGCGTACACGGCCTGGCGAGGTGGGGCCCACGAAGTAAGCACGGCGCGCTTGCACGATGCCGATTCCGAACAAGTCGGGTGCCAAGCTGCCTTGAGACACCTGGATGACAGTCACACGGGTTGGTGCCATGGGGCCGGATCGAAGTGCCACAAAGGCCAGGGCGCCCAGCAAGACCACGCCGGACAGGCCAATGACCCAGCGACGTGCGATCAAACGGTCGATTTTCATGGGGCTCCTTCGTACAGGCCATGAAGGTAGAGCGCGAACACCGCGTCCGCCTGCGTCTTCATGGTCGATGGCTTGCCTGCGAGCATGGACTGCATGACCAGCCCCTGCACGATCCCGATGAACAGTGTGACGCCAGCCTCGCGGTTCAGCGCCGGCGCAAGCTCACCTTGCTGCACAGCCTCATCCAGCAGGCGCAGCAAAAGTTTGCGATAGTTTTGAAGCAGGAGTCGCACCTGCTGCTTGGTGGCCGAGTCTGCAGGCTGTTGAAGCTCGTGAAAGATCACCCGAGGCACGCCCGGGTGGGCGATGACAAACGCCACATGCGCATGAAAGACCGACCCAAGCCCTGCCACTGGCGAGTGTTCGGCATGGGCCGCGGCTTCCAGGGTGGCCAGCAACTGCACCCCCACCCATTCCATCGCGACGACCCAGATCGCATCCTTGCTGGGGAAATGCTTGAACACCGCACCCTGGCTGATGCCGACAACCTGGGCGATCTCGCTGGTGGTGATCAAGGCAGGGCTGACCTCTTTGGCCAAGTGCAATGCTGCCGCCACGATCTCTGTCTGTCGCATCTCGGTGGGAAGTCTCATACACCTGTCCGGGGCGCCTGGTGCTCATCAGGCTTGTTAGGTAATTAATCAATTACCAATATAGCAGGTCGAAAGATCCTTGTCATGCGCCTTCAGTGATTGGTGTTCAAGTGATGCCAATCTTGGTCAGGGTCAAGGTTATTGACGCCGAGTCTCCTTAACATGAGCAACATGATCCGCCCGCTTCAGTCTTCGCGCAGGCGCTCACGCCTGACCGCTTGGTTGGGTGTGGTGCCAGTGTGCTCAAGACAATTCCCGGCATGAGCGTGATTCGCAAGGGGGGCTGATGGCGATCCGGTGTTTCGGGGCATGGCCCCCCGACGGCCTATGTCAGTCAGGTGCAGGACTACATCCTGATCCAGACCAATGTGGTCAAGGGCTCGGGCATGGGCGCCCGCACCTGGGGTGGTGAAGTCGGCGGGCATTACGCGTTCAACCCTCGGTGGAAGGGGCTGGCCAGCCTGGCGTATGTCAACGGCCAGAACAAAACGGACCGCCGCGCTTTAGGGCAGATGTCGCCGCTGGAGTCGCGTCTGGGGGTGGAGTGGAGCGATGGTATTTGGTCGACAGGCAGCTTGCTGCGCCTGGTGGCCGGACAGCACCGGTATGCCGTCTATGAAGGCAACATCGTTGGGCAGGACCTATGCCGAGTCGATCAGCCGCTCCGGCGCGGCCATGACGGGTACGGCACCACCACTCGGCTCAACGAGCCTGGACGGACCTGGTGGGCCAAGGTTCAGGTGTCGTTCGACTGAGTCGCGCTGAGGGCGAGAGAACGGGGCTGCAGCCGCTATGACCTGGGCGAACCAGGTCGCCCCGCGTGCTACAGCGACGTGTGTTTACCGACTTACTTGACCTTGCACGATGAGATGCCAAAGGGCAGGTAGGCTGGGCACCAGCCGGTCAGACCGGTTGCCAGGGGGATCACACCGATCCAGCCCCACATGCCAACCACGCCAGTGACCGCCAAGGCGATCAATGCCACACCCGCGCCGATGCGCGCCACACGGTCCAGACCGCCAACATTTGCTTTCATGGTGATGTCCTTTGTTGAGATGATTCAATATATTGTTAAATATATTGTTTGTCAATAAAGTAAAAAATCACCGCGTCTGGTCTGTGGTGCCGTGTGCCTTGCATCAAGGGCATCAACGGTGCGTGGCGGTGCGTTGGTAGGTAACGAAGTGATAGGCCCAGCCCGCCTCGGCTTGATGGCTTTCACGGGCGGTTTCAGTGAAGGCGTTGCGGTCCCAGGTCGGAAAGAAGGTGTCGCCGTCAAAGTCGGCGTCTACCTCGGTCAGCACCAGTTCATCCGTCTGGGCCAAGGCTTGGGCGTAGAGCTCGCCGCCGCCAATCACGAAGACCTTGGGGGCTGGTGCGACCAGCGCCAGCGCTTCGTCCAGCGAATGCGCCACGTCGACGCCTTCGTGTGACCAGTCCGCATTGCGGGTGATGACCACGTTGCGCCGGCCCGGCAGTGCGCGGCCGATCGACTCAAAGGTTTTGCGGCCCATCAGCACGGGGCAGCCCAGCGTGGTGCGCTTGAAGAATTTGAGGTCTTCAGGCAGGCGCCACAGCAGGGCGTTGTCTTTGCCGATGGCGCCATTGCGGGCCACGGCCGCGATCAAACTCAATTGCATGGGGGCCTTGTCTTAAACAGCAACCGAGCCCTTGATGGCCGGGTGGTGGTGGTATTCCAGCACTTCAAAGTCTTCGTACTCGTAGTCGAAGATCGAGGCGGGTTTGCGCTTGATATTGAGCACGGGGTAGGCGTAGGGCAGGCGGCTCAATTGCAACTCGACCTGTTCGGTGTGGTTGCTGTAGATGTGGCAGTCGCCACCCGTCCAGATGAAATCGCCCACGTCCATGTCGCATTGCTGGGCCAGCATGTGGGTCAGCAAGGCGTAACTGGCGATGTTGAAGGGCACGCCCAAAAAGATGTCGGCGCTGCGTTGGTAGAGCTGGCAGCTGAGCTTGGGGCGCTCGCCTTCGGCTTGTGGCGGCGCGACGTAGAACTGGAAGAAGGCGTGGCAGGGCGGCAGCGCCATCTGGTCGATCTGGCCTACGTTCCAGGCACTGACGATGATGCGGCGCGAGTCGGGCGTGGTCTTGAGCTGTTTGACCACTTCGCTGATCTGGTCCACATGGCCACCGTCAGGCTTGGGCCAGCTGCGCCATTGCACGCCATAGACGGGGCCGAGCGAGCCGTCTTCACGGGCCCACTCGTCCCAGATGGTCACGCCGCGCTCTTGCAGCCACTTCACATTGCCGTCACCACGCAGAAACCAGAGCAGTTCAACGATGATGGACTTGAGGTGGACCTTCTTGGTCGTGACGAGCGGAAAGCCTTCGCTCAAGTCAAACCGCATCTGGTGGCCGAACACGCTGTGCGTGCCGGTGCCGGTGCGGTCGGTTTTGTTCACGCCATGGGTCTGAACATGGCGCATGAAGTCTTCAAATTGACTGCGGACGGGACGGCTCACCAGAGACCTTTCAAGAACGTAACGGGTGAGATTATCCCGGCTGGCTGATCACTGCTGGCCAGGCTCGCGCAGGAAAATTTCAACCCGGCGGTTTTTGGCCCGGCCTTCCACGGTTTCGTTGCTGGCGATGGGCTCGCGCTCGCCACGGCCCACGGTTTCAATGCGGCCCTCGGCCACACCGCGGTCGGACAGGAAGTTGCGCACGCTATTGGCGCGCTCCTGTGACAGCGGGTTGTTGAGGGCATCGCTGCCCTTGCTGTCGGTGTGACCCACCACGCGCACCAGGGCTACATGGGAGACAAGCGCAAGCAGTTGGTCG
>JAZJZP010000356.1:0-1360 GCA_040389805.1 Pseudomonadota bacterium | reverse complement strand
CAGGGTGCCCGTGTTGGACTTCAGGCCGGTGGCGAATTGGTCCAGCACGGAGCGCAACTCAGGCTTGAGGTTCGCGCTGTTGGTGTCAAACGAAATGTCGCTGGGGATGTTGAGCTTGAGCTGGTTGTCGGCGGTGCGGACCACGTCGACTGCGGTGCCTTTGGTCGCTTCTTCCATGGCTTGCTTTTGCGATTCCATGTGCTTGGACCAGATGTTGCCGATGATGGCACCGGCAGCGCCACCAATGGCGGCGTCTCGGGCCACGTGTTTACCACCTGTGGTCGCGCTGATCACGCCGCCGGCCACGGCGCCAATGCCTGCGCCTTGAGCGGTACGTCGTTGGGTGTCGGTCATCTCGGCGCAGCCTGCGGCCAGGAGGGCGGCAGACAAGGTGGCGAGGAGGCTGGTGTGTTTGAAGAGGGTGTTCATGAGGATCTTTTCTTTGATGAGGCCAACCAGGGGGATAGGGGATCTTTGCCCATGGTGCATGTAACGCTTGAGGCCGTCTGTCGGATGACGCACACAGGCCGTGTCAGACAATGCCGTCAATGGCGGGTTGCTGAGCATGGGTATCGAACTGCATGGTGGCCAGTTTGGCGTACAAGCCATTGCGGGCCATCAACTCCGTGTGGGTCCCCACATCGGCAATGCGGCCATTTTCGAGCACCACGATGCGGTCGGCGTTGACCACGGTGCTCAGGCGGTGCGCGATGACCAGGGTGGTGCGGTCCTTCATGGCCTGTTCCAGCGCGGCCTGCACGGCGCGTTCGCTCTCGGTGTCCAGCGCACTGGTGGCCTCGTCCAGCAAGAGCAGCGGGGCATTTTTCAAGATGGCGCGCGCGATGCTGATGCGCTGGCGCTGCCCGCCCGACAGGCGCACGCCACGCTCGCCCAGGAAGGTGTTGTAGCCCTCGGGCAATTGCTGGATGAAGTCGTGCGCATGGGCGGCCCGTGCGGCGGCGATGACCTCGTCGTCGCTGGCCTCGGGGCGGCCGTAGCGGATGTTGTCCATGGCGCTGGACGAGAACACAGTGCTGTCTTGGGGCACGATGCCGATGCGCTGGCGCAGGTCGTCCAGGCTGAGTGACTGGATGGGGATGCCATCCAGAGAGAGTGAGCCCGACTGCACATCGTAAAAGCGCAGCAACAGCTGGAACAGCGTGGTATTGCCCGCGCCGCTGGGGCCCACGATCGCCACGGTTTCGCCGGGGGCGACGTTCAGGCTGATGTCATCCAGGGCGACTTGCCCAGGGCGTGAGGGGTAGTGAAAGCCGACATGGTCGAGCGTGACCTGCGCACCGCCGCGGGGGGCGGGCAGTGCGCGTGGGGTGCTGGGTTGCTGGATCGACGAGCGTGTGGA
>JAZJZP010000355.1:0-2028 GCA_040389805.1 Pseudomonadota bacterium | reverse complement strand
TCTCGTAATTGACGATCATGATGCCGTCCTGCGCACGCACCTTGTGCGAGTGCCAGCCCATGGGCACATCCATCCGAAACAGGAACTTCGGGTGCAGCGGGTCCGACACGTCGTAGATCGACGTGCCTTCCGGCGGACGCATGTGCGAGACGTACATGATGTTGCGGTCTACCCAGACCTGACCGCCGCCGGGGCAGTCAATGTGGCTGAGCAGGCGTGTGTTCGATGCGCGGGCCAAGTGATCCCCTCAGACCAGCCGGACGACTTCGCCGCCAGCGGTTTTGCCGAAACGTTGCAGCAGGCCGAACGCATCCAGTGCGTTTTCATCGCTGGCAATAAACAGGATCGCCGGTTCCGTGGCGCTGGTGTTGACCAGTTCCATCCAGTGGTTGCCGGGCACGGCCACCGTGTCGAACGGCGCAAAGTCAAACGCCTTGCCGTCCACGATGCACTGGCCGTTGCCTTCGAGCGGCGAGACCAGCAGGCTGGCCGTCTGCTTCAGGGGCAAGGTGCGCTCGCCGGGCCGCAGCATCTGCATGAAGAAGGTCATGGTCTTGTAGACCGCGCCGCCGCGTATCGGGTTGGTGTATTCGACCAGCAGGCCTTCGTAGGGGTTGCCGTCCCATTCGCGGTTGCGCTCCAGGTACTCGCGCATGGCTTCGTAGCGGTAGACGTACATGGGCGACGAGTCGCCGCCGCCGCGGCGGTGGTCCACAAAACGCGGCGTCATCCCGCCGGTGCCGTACATGCGGGCCGAGTAGTCCGGCGTGAAACGCGCGGTCTGCTTCTTCTGGATCTTGCCGTCTTCCTTGTAGTCGTGCTCAAACTGCAGCGCATTGAGCGTTTCGACCAGCGGGTAGTCCAGTACCGACAGGTTGATGGCCGGCTCCGAGCCGACATTACCGTGGTTATGCCAGGTGTCGCGCGGGGTGAGCACCATGTCGCCATGGCCAAACACGATGTCCTCACCTTCCACGCCGGTGAAGTTCTGCTGGCCGGTCAGGCCCAGGCGGATGGCGCTGGCGGTATGGCGGTGCGGCGGCATCACCTCATTGGGATCGTTCAGCCGGTAGGCGGTATACAGCGTGGTGACCGTGGCGCGCTTGGGCTTGAGGCCGGGGTTGACCAGGATCAGCGAGCGCCGGTCGGAATCGGCGTGGTTGATCAGGCGGGCCGACTGGTGGATCAGCGGCTCGAGGTCGCGCTTGAAGCTCCAGTGAAAGGGCTCCGCCTTGACGCCTTCCATGAGCTGCTTGATTTCATCGTGCTCAACATCCGAGCGCTTGGCCCAGAACGGGAACATGTTCTTGGCATTAATCTGCTCATACATGGCCTTGAGCTCTTCGTCTCGGCCAGCCTGGGCAACCGGCTCGGCAACAGTGCTTGTCATCAGTGCTCCTTAAAGATCAAATCGGGATAAGTAAATCAACCAAACGAATTCAACCATCACCAACCAAATATGTCAACTGTGTGATTTTGGTTGTATTTGGTTGTCTATTTATGCAATGCATAAAGCAGGCCAACTGCAAAAAGTGCTGGGGGAAATAATTCAGCCCAGGCCTCAATTGTGTCTTCAGGGAAGCCCGGATCACCCTCAAAATACCTATGGAAAACCCTTAACTCGTTGATTTATTTGTATATTTTTCAACATGATTAACGGCAGCCCAACGTTTCACCTGTGAACACCAGGGACAGGATGTTTTAGCGAAAAAGACATTCAACCCGGTTGTACAACCAAATCATCTGGTTTTATTTTTTAATGTCTGGTTGTGGTGCTGACCAGCGCCTCTTTTTGGTGCCATGTGCCACCAGAGCACCCAGACAAGGCCAGCCTCCGAGCCTGCTGTGACCCGTCAGTTGCTACGACTTTCATAGCTTGCTGCGCGCATATCCACGGGGCCAGACATCGATTCGATGCCCAAAATCGCCCCGGATGCAGCGCCAGGCCACCGCTCCACACACACCGCACCGCCGCGTGGCAAACTGCAACACAAGGCCCATACCCTGACCCTGGCACGACCTTGGCCG
>JAZJZP010000354.1:13942-16201 GCA_040389805.1 Pseudomonadota bacterium | reverse complement strand
TAGCTACAGCCCTCAGGTGGCAGGTAGAAGTCAACGATCTCGGGGAACTGCTTTTGCAGGATGGGCACAAAGACTTCATTCAGTGCCACGCCCAGCACGGCGGGCTCGTCAGGGGGCTTGCCTGTATAGGTGGAGTGATAGACCGGGTTTTTGCGGTGGGTCATGCGCCGCACTTCAAACACGGGGAACCAGTCTTGTTCGTTGTAATAGCCGGTGTGGTCGCCAAAGGGGCCTTCCAGGGCATGCAGGTAACCGCCACGCTCCATCAAGGGCACGCCGTGCTCGCTGGTGCCTTTGAAGCCGACGGGGGCGGTGGGGATGTGCCCTTCCAGCACGAACTCGGCACTGGCGGGCACCTGCAGCCAGTGGTCGCCCTCGGCGGTGTGCTCGCCCACTTGGGTGTTGACCACTTCGGTGCGGCTGCCACGCAGCAGTCCGGCAAATTGGTATTCGCTCAAAGTGTCGGGCACGGGCGTGACGGCGCCCAGGATGGTGGCGGGGTCGGCCCCAAAGGCCACGGCAATGGGGAAGGAGGTGCCAGGGTTGGCCAACGCGAACTCCCTGAAGTCCAGTGCACCACCCCGGTGGGCTAGCCAGCGCATGATGACCTGACGCGGTCCGATGAGCTGCTGGCGGTAGATGCCCAGGTTTTGACGCGATCGGGCCTTGGCGACGCCTTGCGGCCCGCGGGTGACCACCAGCCCCCAGGTGAGCAAGGGGGCGGCATCGTCAGGCCAGCACAGTTGCACGGGCAAGGTGGTGAGGTCGACATCGCCGCCTTCAATGACCACCTCCTGGCAAGGGGCTTTGCCCACACGGGCGGGCTTCATGTCCCACAAAGCCTTGGCCATGTGGATCAATTTTCCGGCGTCTTTGAGGCCTTTGGGGGGCTCGGGCTCTTTGAGGCTGGCCAGCATGCTGCCGATGGTGCGCAACTCGCTCACATCGTCGGCCCCCATGCCCAGCGCGACTCGGTGCGGGGTGCCAAACAGGTTGGTTAACACCGGGATTGGGTAGATTTTTGCCCCCCCCATTTGGGTGGTCGGTGCTCCGGTGGGCTGCTCAAACCACAAGGCCGGACCACCGGCTCGCAGCACGCGGTCGCTCAGTGCCGTCATTTCCAGCCGCACGGACACTGGGCTGGCGACGCGTTTGAGTTCGCCAAGCCGCTCCAGTCCTGCAACGAAGTCTCGAAGATCACGATATTTCATGTTTTTTGATATAACGAATTGGTTCTATATGCTTGACTGGTTATTACATGGCTGCCTAGAATCCGCTCCCGACGACCCCGGTGTTTGTTTGTCCGGGTTTACCCTGTGCTGTTGAGGCGCAGTGCGCTGAAGGTGGGCTTGCCCAATCAGTGCTGATTATCTCTGCCGTGGGGCTGAACCGCTTGATGCGGTCTGGCCCCTGGTGGTGAGGAAAGGATTGTCATGACAGCAATCAATCGTGAAGTGGGTGAGCTGGCCTCGTCTGCACGCGCTGGGATGCGTTTGTTTGGTTCCGATGTGGTGGCGGGCTTGCGTCTGGTCAGCCACAACACCTTGGCCCTGGTTGGGCTGGCCGCGGTGGCCATGGTAGTGTTTTTGGCAGGCCATGAAGATGTGCGCCACGGTTTGGAAGGCCGTGTGCTGGGATGGTTGATTGAGCGCGCCAGCGTGCATACCGAGGTGGCCGCTGACAAGGTCAATGATGTGTTGCTGGCCTTGGCTGAGCCCGAAGCCATTCAGCGCGCGACGGCAGCCGATCCGGCCGACTTGAACCGCCAACAGGCCGCCGTGGCCTACTGGATTGCACGCCGCTACAGCGTGGCCCCTGAGCCGGTCAGCCGCTTGGTGCAAGAAGCTTGGTCGGTGGGGCGCCGCTCGGGCGTTGAGCCGTCGCTGATCCTGGCCATCATGGCGGTGGAGTCCAGCTTCAACCCGTTCGCGCAAAGTCATGTCGGCGCGCAAGGCCTGATGCAGGTCATGACCCGTATCCATCACGACAAGTACCAGATCTTTGGCGGACAAAACGCCGCGTTTGACCCGGTGACCAATTTGCGTGTGGGCGTGCAGGTGCTCAAAGAGTGCATTCAACGCGCTGGCAGCCTTGAAGGTGGCCTGAAGTACTACGTGGGTGCGGCCAACATGGCCGACGATGGTGGTTATGCGGCCAAGGTGCTGGCTGAGCAAGGTTTCATGCGTCAAGTGGCGGCTGGACAAAAGGTGCCGGTCAACTCCACGGCACCGCAGCAGACATTTGTGCAAAGCACGGCCA
>JAZJZP010000354.1:5721-13932 GCA_040389805.1 Pseudomonadota bacterium | reverse complement strand
CATTGAATTGGCCGCACCGACGGCCGCTGGGCCTGCTGCGGCGGATGTGGCCAACCGCCCTGCGGTCGTGATGCCTGCCTCCGTGGCGCCTGCCGCACCGGCTGCTAGCGACACAACGCCCATCCGGCGCCCAGAGCAAGTGGCCCTGGCGATGCCCTGATCGGGGCTGTCTCCGATACAATCTATTTTTGCCGCGCGACTGGCGATAGACGACCCTGGTGTTTGATCAGGGCCTGAGGTGGTGAACCACCGGGGAGCGCGGCCAGCGGTTGAGCATCAGGCTCGATTGTTGTTAACGCCGTTCGCCTGGGCAGCCTTCTGGCAGCATTTGCTGCAAGCGGGTCTTCACACGTTTGAAGAGGACTGCCTAGTCATGTTTGATCGCGCCCAACACACCCTTGCCAATGTCGACCCTGATCTGTGGGCGGCCATCCAGGCCGAAAACCAGCGTCAAGAAGATCACATTGAGCTGATCGCTTCAGAAAACTACACCTCGCCTGCCGTGATGCAGGCGCAGGGTTCACAACTGACCAACAAGTACGCCGAAGGCTACCCCGGCAAGCGCTACTACGGTGGCTGCGAGAACGTGGACGTGGTTGAGCAACTGGCCATTGACCGCCTCAAGCAGCTGTTTGGCGCCGAATACGCCAACGTGCAGCCCAATTCAGGCTCGCAAGCCAACCAGGCCGTGTTTTTTGCCCTGCTGCAACCCGGCGACACCATCATGGGCCTGAGCCTGGCCGAAGGCGGTCACCTGACCCATGGCATGCCTTTGAACATGTCGGGCAAGTGGTTCAAGGTCGTCTCCTACGGCCTCAATGCTGTCGAAGACATCGACTACGACAAGATGGAAGCCCTGGCCCGCGAGCACAAGCCCAAGCTGATCATCGCCGGTGCCTCGGCCTTTGCCCTGCGCATCGACTTTGAACGCTTTGCCAAGATCGCCAAGGAAATCGGCGCCTACTTCATGGTGGACATGGCCCACTACGCTGGCCTGATCGCCGCCGGTGTGTACCCAAACCCCGTGCCTCACGCTGATGTGGTCACCTCGACCACCCACAAGAGCCTGCGTGGCCCCCGTGGCGGCATCATCTTGATGCGCGGCGAAGAAATCGCCAAGAAAATCAACAGCGCCATCTTCCCTGGCATCCAGGGTGGCCCGCTGATGCACGTGATCGCCGGCAAGGCGGTGGCGTTCAAAGAAGCCCTGTCGCCCGAGTTCAAGGCCTACCAGCAGCAAGTCGTGAAGAATGCCGCCGCACTGGCTGACACGCTGACCAAGCGCGGCCTGCGCATCGTCTCTGGCCGCACCGAAAGCCACGTGATGCTGGTCGACCTGCGTCCCAAGAACCTGACGGGCAAGGAAGCCGAAGCCATCCTGGGCTTGGCGCACATGACCTGCAACAAGAATGGCATCCCCAACGACCCGCAAAAGCCCATGGTGACCAGCGGTATCCGCCTGGGCAGCCCGGCTTTCACCACCCGTGGTTTCAAGGAAGAACAGGCCGTTGCGGTGGGCAACCTGATCGCCGACGTGCTGGACAACCCGCACGACGAAGCCAATCTGGCCCGCGTGCGTGAACAGGTCGCCGCCCTGACCCGCGAGTTCCCGGTGTACCGCTAAGCGCCATGCGCTGCCCTTTTTGCGGCAACCTGGACACCCAGGTCGTTGAGACCCGGGATTCGGACGAAGGTGACTCGATCCGCCGTCGCAGGCGCTGCAATGCCTGCGACAAGCGCTTCACCACCTACGAGCGGGCAGAAATTGAACTGCCCGCCATCGTCAAACGCGATGGGCGGCGCACCGACTACGAGCGCGCCAAGCTGAAAGGCTCACTGATGCTGGCGCTTCGCAAGCGCCCCGTCAGTGCCCAAGCGGTGGAGGCGGCCATCGAGGCCATTGAGGCGCGCTTGCGCCAAAGTGGTGAGAAAGAAGTCGACTCGACCCAACTGGGCGAGTGGGTGATGAAAGAGCTGCGCAAGCTGGACAAGGTCGCTTATGTGCGCTTTGCGTCGGTGTACCGAAGCTTTGACGACGTCAGCGAGTTTGTGGCGGCGATCAAAGAGACGGGGAAGCGTGGCAGTAAAGAAGAAGGCGCCTGAGGCGCCTTTTTTATTTCCAGCAGTCTTGCCACGTGACGCCGGTGTCGGCGTTGACGACAGCTTTGACGCCGAGATGGCTGAGGGTTAAGTTACCGCACCGATCGCCAGCCATCGCGTTGGCTCGGGTGGCGGTTAGCGTGAACGTTGTTGCTGTCACGGCGCTGATGCTGAGGTTGTAGGCTTGGGTGCCCGCGGCCGCGTTGCTTGGGCTGACGTTGAGTTCAGAGGGAAGCGCATTGGCTGTCGCATCCAACTGTTGATCGTAACGATTGTGTGCCGCATAAAACCGTTGCATGTACTGGTTCGCCTGCAGCAACGCACTTTGCGCGTCCGACCGTTTGGCACGTCGCACATGCTCGGTGTACGACGGGTAAGCAATGGCCGCCAGGATGCCAATGATGGCCACCACGATCATCAGTTCGATCAGGGTGAAGCCGGTTTGGCGGATGGCAGAGGATGGGTGTTTCATATGCATCAGTGAGTTGGCTGCGGCACGTTGACGATGCGTTTCCAGGTTCTGTCAAGGATTGTGCGTTTGATGCCATCGTCATCGTCACCTCCGCACCCAGGGCAGGCCCTAGTTTTGTCTTTAGTGCTTTGTATCACTACGGTGTCTTTCGTATCTCCAGTCATGTCGGGCGATGAGGATGGGTCGTGGCCTTGAACAGAATCAGAACCATCGGCGCGAGTGCCGAAGCCTGCATAGTTTCCATCTAACGCATTGATGACCCCGTCGCCATTGATATCAATGGTGGGTGCCGATCGCTGGGCGCCGCTCAGTCCTGGTAATATAATATTGATACCAGAACTGGTTGCAGTTTCGCACTCGGCGGCAGTAGCGGATGGAGCGATCGAGCTGATCAGTACATATTTTGAATCTAATATTCTTTGGACTGGGTAAATCACACGTTGTCCTGCGGGGGAGAGATTGGTTAAGACCAGATACCATCCGCGCTTGGCAACTGTCTGAGGATTGCTTGAAATGGTGAATACGGATTTTATTTCTGATTTTGAGCCAGCAGGCGCAGGCACCTGAGTGATGGTTTGTTGTACCAGCCATTGGTCTCTGGCGGTTGGTATGGACGTCTCTGTTGGAGATGTTCCAGAGTCTGAGGTGATCGGTTTTTTGTCCCAAATGCCGTAAACGCTTTGCACATCGCTAAGATTGGTTTTATCGTCGTTTTCCAATAGTTTCCCGGTACCGAACACAATCATATTGCCCCCAGCGGGGTGAGGGATGACAGCTGGTGCTGCAGTAATGGGCTGGATTTGAGTTCCGATGGTTGCCGTGAATACGGGGGTTCCGCCATAGCCAACCACCCAGGTGGTGCCTGTTGCGGTTGACTTGCGTTCAAAACGCCACAAATTGCCTTTCAGGTCACCGGCATATGCGCCAACAATTTCCTGGTTGGCGTTGCGTAAAACGGTCAGGCCACCCAGGCCGTTGCCACTCTCAGTCAGTGAGGTGGGCGTGGATGTAACACTGCCCGTTGCCATGTCATACGCCAGCAATGCTGCACGGCCATTGTCGCTTTCATAGCCATTGCCTGCTAACGCTACCCAACCGCCGCCCAGCAGCGGCCCGACAACAGGAGCCGATAGGATTCGCCCCACATCGGCAGAGGCGCCGGTTCCTGGTGGGAGCGTGGCATCCCAAAGAATGCTATTTACCCCAAGGCCGGTGGAGGCTTGGGTGTCGTCGAGGCTGGTGACGTCCAACGCGTACAACCCTTTGCCGCCAGCGCCCAGGGCGCCGACCAATACATTGCGCCAAGAGGTGGTGGTACCTTTGGTGATGTATACGTCAGATTCAATAACTGGGCCGTCAACCAAGAATTGGTGTTCGTTGTCTCCGCCAACCAAACCATAGCTTTGTAGTGATAGTTTATTAAGATTGCCCAAAACGCCGCGGGGCGCATAACCATAGATTTCCGTGCCATCAGTGGCAGGGGTGTTCAAGGTGTCACGGAACCCATGGAGAAAGCCGCCGTTGCTTCCCAAAAATACGACCGCGGTTCTGTTTTCTTTGGCGGTCAAAAAGGATGCGTATTCGGTTCCGCCAGCTGCAAGGTTGCCATATCGTTGATTTACATTGCCTTTGACGAAAACAGGTGATGAATTGATGAAGTCGGCGAGTTTGCCTTTTCTTCTTCTGTACTGATCACTGTCGAAGCCCTCATTGGATGCGTCGCCTCGGATGTAGTTGATAAGGTCGTTGGGCAGGGGTGGGGCAATCTGGAAGTCGGTACCTGAGGTAAATGCAACCCCGACGCTGCCGACACCGCCAACACCGCCTGGATTGGACGTGAAGAGCTTTCTGGCGCTGGCGTCAGGGATGTGCTTACTGGCGGACCAGATAGGGTCAGCAGAGGCGGTTCCTTGCACGTCAAGCACATAGGCATCCAGGTCGCCAGTCCATGTGCGACCGTCGTAGCGCGGAACGTATTTTCTGGTCCCTGATTCAACGGTATTGCCTGCCAAGCCAACGCCACCTTCGTTTAATTCTAACGGGTTGGCATTTTCGATGGCATCAATGATGGCCTTTTTCAGATCGCTCGCATTCTTGACCGAATAGAACTTGCCTCGCGAGTTTTCTGCGGCATGCCAGAGGTCATCAATCTTGGCAGGATCGGACGAAAATGGATTGGGCCATGTTTTTGCTCCGCTGATTAACAATGGCTTATCGGTCTGCGAGTTAAGGGTGCCGGCGACGCCAATGCCGATGGTTAGCTGGGTTAAATGCTGCCATGTGGCCGGGTCGGCTGGCTCCCCAGTTGTTGCTTTGACCGAGTCAGCAATGTCCGGTTGAAGGTCTGTTAACCAGTACTTGAGAGCGAAATCAGCCAGTGTGTTTTCGTAGGTGTCTGTGGTCAGGCTTGTTGGTGCGTAAGAGTTATCGCCCGTAGAGATGGCACTTCTCACTTGTTTGGCGTGAGATGTGCCATCAAAATTCCCGACCAGTTGATCGTCTTTCAAGAAATCATTGTTGTAATAGCCATCAGTCGTCATGATGTTGTATGAGCGTCGGCACGCCGATTGTGTGCCGCTTGCACTGACGCTGGTTAAATCGTCGCGCCAGGGGCCGCCCTCGGCATTTGTTGCCGTGAAATAGCGTCCGACTGAGTCCAGCGCTTGGCGCAAGGGTGTCGAGTCCCCCGCTTTGAAATTGGCATCCTGCAGCGTGGTGATCAATAAGGTCCTGTGAGCAGTCGTTAACGGTTGTACTGGCTTTAGGATGGGTGCTAGTTTATTTTCATTGCGGGGGCGTGCTGCCAAGCCATGCTCTCTGGCGTAAAGAATAGTGGTCCAGCCGAGGCGTGCAACATTTTCTATTTTGTAGAACGTTTCGGACAGCGCTGCTTTGGTTAATAGAAACCTGGTTCTGTAGTAAACAAACCAATTTGCAAAATTCTTAAGCTCCTCATCAGGGGAGCAGAAGCCTGGGATTGATTGGCAGTCTGTTCGCGCGTCGTGTTTTTTGTAGCTGGTGACCAGTGGGTCATTGATGTTGTAAAGCTTGTAGCTTGCTGTATTGGGTGTGTCGTTGGTAGGCGTGTTTGGCTTCAGGAGGTAATATATTCCTGGCCAAAAATAAGCTTCGCCACTTTTTTCCAGCGTCTTGGTGAGGTCGATGGCTGTGTCGATACCAGCGCGTTGCTTGGTGGGGTCAATGAAGGCCTGTTTTGGTAGCGCAAGGGGGTAGCTTGTGCCATCTGCTTTTTTCCAGGGCGTGTACCGTTCTTGTGGATTGTAGTAAATGGTGTTGACGTCAGGGGATCTGAAATATATTTGCTGTTTCAGCGCTTCAGATTCGTCAGCTAGGTTTTTAATATCGGCCGACATGAAGCCTAGATAGTTGACGCCATTCTCGTAGGTGTCATCGGGGTGGTGCACGTACGTGTTCGCGCCCGTCACGGTCAGGTTAATTCCGTTGACCTTGGCTGTTGACTCTGGCATATGCCTAAAGTTCATGGAGCCGGATGTGTCCAGCGTGAGCATCACGTTGGGTTTTGGGGTATTGCCGGCACTGGCCAATAATGGCTTTTGCGATAAAGCGGCCCAGGCGGGGGTTAACGCTTGAGTTTGAAGCGCAATGATGGCGATGCACGCGATCAGCTTTTTGCCAAACGACTGCCGTGCTTGTTGGTGTTGTGTGAGCATGGTCTGACCTCTTTATTGCAGGCGCAAGGTTGACTGAAGCCACACCGCAGATCCGGCGACGGGCTGATGGGTGGTGGTGTCTTCTGTGTAATCCGGGGTGAAGCCTCGCGCTGTGACGCGAGCGATCGACGCAGGAGCAGACTCAGAACCAGGTGCGCCGATGGTGATGTACTCGGCCATGCACTCTGGTGCTTTGCTGTTGGCTGTCGCTGTAGCCAGGGCGCTGCCTGACGTGCGGTTAGCAGCCCAACTGGTTGGCTGATAGGGGCCGGCTCCGGTTATCGGGGTGGGCGTTCGCCAGTTGGCCAAATTTTGCCAATGTTCTGTGTGGTCTGCAGCGTCGCTTGGGGCCCGCGGCGTGATACCAAGATTGGTAATTTGTTGCTCACAAAAGGCCAGAGCGGCTTGTGCCGCTTCGGTGGCCAGGTTTTCTGATCGCACGTTGGCGCTGATCATGTCTGCCTCTAGGGCATTGCGCATGACGGCGGCAGAACTCAGTCCGATGATGACCAGCATGATCAGTACAACGATGAGTACCACCCCTTGTTGGGCGTGTTGAGGGCGTCGGGTCATGGCTGCCTCATTAATGGTTATGCAACATGATGGTGGTTGAAAAGGCGCGGTACATGTGGCGGTCTGTTGCTGCTGGTTGGATCGGGCTCGTGGGTGTCGTGGCCGTAGCGTTTGGGTCGTCGGCCGCACCGCAGCCAAAATAGGACGTGGCCTCGCTCAGAACTGCATCGGCGCTCTTAACTTCAACACACACGCGCACCGCAACGACGTTTGGCCAATCTGCAGCGGCAACTTGTGCCGCAGGTAGAAATAGAAAACTGTCGGGCGTGCCTGTTACGACGCGCCTCACACCGTACAGAATTCGCAGGTTGTGGATATTGCCCACCAGCGGTTGAGGGTTGCCGCTCAGTGCGGCCCCTGCGGCGGGAAGGGCTGCCTGCCCGTTTCCTTGGCATCGCAGCTCCTCACCGGCAACGTACAGTCGGGCGCTTGCGATAAAAAAATTACCGTTCAAACCGACACGGGGTGGGATGCCTGCTCCGACGCAGTCGCGTGGTTGCGGTGCTGCACCAGCTGTCATCACGGAGTTCTGAGCATCGGCTTCGTAATCCACAGCGATTGAATCGGGCGTGTCAGCGGCGCCTGCAGCAATTACGGGGCAGGTCAGATCAGCAGTTGTCGCCACATCTGGATTGGTGAAGGTGGTGTCGCACCCACGGATTTTCTGGAACGCAGGATCTACGTTGTAGGCAAAGCCATCGGCGCCACCTTGTCCCACGGGCGCTCTGTAACCCGCTGTACTGATGTGTTTGCGAATGACGCTCAATGCGACGGTGGCGTCCTCCGTCATTTGTTGCAAGGCATTGCTGCTGTTTTTTCCAATACCACTGGTGAGGTAGTTGGACAGCACAACACCAATGACGACCAGGCCCAGCACCATGGCCACCATGAGTTCAAC
Organism: Pseudomonadota bacterium; assembly: GCA_040389805.1. Lineage (GTDB taxonomy): Bacteria > Pseudomonadota > Gammaproteobacteria > Burkholderiales > Burkholderiaceae_C > Aquabacterium. Next base: position 6,197 of record JAZJZP010000354.1, on the reverse strand, counting down.
CAGGGTGACCCCTTGTTGGTGGTGTGGCGTGATGCGTGTTTTGGTGTGCGGGGTCATGGAGTTCATCAATTCAAAGGCCAATTCGAAAGAACATGCACCTGGGAGGATTGGTTTCGGCAGCACTTGTCGGCACGAATGCAGCTGGGCATTCCGCTGTGGTTCCATTGTTGCTGCGGGTGCCATCAGTACTCGCAGATGCCGTTTGACCCGGGTCGGTCCAGGCGATCCAAATGTCTACTGTCCGGTTTGTCTGGTCGGCAACCACACGGCCATCACCCCCAGGCAGTGCAAAAAAGAGTGCGCGCCGCCATTCGGTGAGGTCACGAGTCGCCAACTCTGTTTCGGTGCAGACTTCAACGGTGTTGGCTACACCGCCGGGATCCGCTATGACCTGGGTAGGACACGCGTCCCGTTCTGGGACGGTTTGTGAGGCGTTGTACGCGAGCCTGCTGGTCCAGTTGGCCCGCTTCGCTGCG
>JAZJZP010000354.1:0-5711 GCA_040389805.1 Pseudomonadota bacterium | reverse complement strand
AAGGGGTTGCAATCGCTGCGGCTGTATTGAGCCGCATGCGGTCGGCCAAGTCATTGGCCAGCAATGTGGCCACCGAGCGGTACTCGCTGGTCTTGCTGAATTTGATCGAGTTGGCCTGCAGGGCGATCATGGCCAGCACGCCAAAGGCGACGATCAATGCGGACACCATGACCTCAATCAGGGTCGCGCCGCGTTGATGCAGGGGGGGGCGGGTGTATGGCATGGTCATTAGGTCGGTTGCGGGCAGGCGTTCTTTTCTGTTCTGACGCGCCCTGTCGACGCCAGGACGACACAAGATTTTTGATCCCCGCCGTGCGATTTGATCTCGAAGCTGCCGTTGTCGCCGATTGACAAGCCATCGCCCGTGAAGGTAAAGCTGACGCGCGGAGGGGCGGCGCCGTTGCGCCCGGTGATCTGGGCCGTGCCTGCCATCGATTGCTGCACGTTGACGATCAAGTTGGGCGGGGCGGGGTTGGTGGAATTGTTGAAGTTCACGTAGACCACCCACCCTGTGTTCCAGTCAGCCCCAGCCGCATCGCACGTGGGCTGGGGGTCATCAGGATTGCCACTTAAACACATCGTGACCCGCTGCGACCGCTTCAGCGCCTCTGACCGCGCATACCGCAGCGCCGAGGCAAACGTGTCCGCCTGTGCCTGCGCCTGCCGCGAAGCCAAAAAACCTTGCATGGATGGCACGCCAATGGCCAGCAAGAGAGCCAAAATGGCCAGGGTTACCATCAGCTCAACCAGGGTAAACCCCCTAATTGGCCGACTACTGTGTCGAAAGTCACGTATCTTCATGCATTGGATTGTGCATGGTCGTGCTTTTCGTGAACAGTTGGCATCCGACGTGCGGTGTGCTGGGGCCGACCAACGGTTGCGTTGTCGGGCAAGATGGATGGCTTCTAAGTGGTAACGCGCATGTCTGATTCTTTGTTTTTGTCTCAAGCGTTGGCGCAGGCCTGGTTGGCCATGGGGCTGACCGATCCCAACCCTCGCGTGGGCTGTGTGTTGGTGTCTGCCCGTGGCGAAGTGCTGGGCCAGGGCCACACCCAGGAGGCTGGTGGCCCGCATGCCGAGGTGATGGCGATGCGTGATGCGCAGGCGCGTGGCTTGTCCTTGCAGGGCGCGACCGCCTATGTCACTTTGGAGCCTTGTTCGCACCATGGCCGCACGCCGCCCTGTGCCGATGCCCTCTTGGCGGCGGGGGTGGGTCGGGTGGTCGTCGCACTGCTGGACCCCAACCCCCAGGTGGCAGGCCAGGGGGTTGCGCGTTTGCGGGCCGCGGGCATCGCGGTGGAGGTGCTGGCGCCCGATCACCCGCAGGCCTTGGAGGCCCGTGAGGTCAACCTGGGTTTTTTGTCTCGCATGGTGCGTCAGCGCCCTTGGGTGCGCCTGAAGGTCGCGGCCTCGCTGGATGGCCGCACGGCCTTGGACAACGGGCAAAGCCAATGGATCACCGGCCCGGCGGCTCGGTCGGATGGCCATGCCTGGCGGGCGCGGGCCACGGCGGTGCTCACCGGCATTGGCACGGTGCTGGATGACAACCCCCGCCTGGACGTGCGTGAGGTGGCCGCGCCGCGTCAGCCGTGGCGCGTGGTGCTGGATTCGTGCTGGCGCACGCCCCCGCAAGCGCGCTTGCTGGAGTCGCCCGGCCACGTCCTCATCTACGGTTTAAAGCCTCCGCAAGGGGATGAGGCCGCGCTGCAACGCCAGCAGGCTTTGGGTTTGAGCGGCGCTGAGTTGATGGAAGCGCCTGCTGAGGCACCCGCTGATAGGGCGCCCCAGCAGGCCAGCGCCCAGGTCGATCTCGCCTTTGTGCTGTCAGATTTGGCGGCCCGTGGCGTCAATGAATTGCACGTCGAAGCCGGCGCCCGTTTGAACGCGGCCTTGATCCAGGGCGATTGGGTGGACGAGGTCTTGTTGTATCTTGCGCCCAAGCTGATCGGGCCGGGCCGGGGTTTGGCGGCCATGTCGCCCCTGAGTCAGTTGTCCGACGCGTGGCAGCTGTCGTTTCGTGAGTTCACGCCCGTGGGGGACGATTTGCGGGTGATCGCCCGCCCTCCAGGTCGCGATCAATTTTGAGTTTTTTGCAGACAAGGGTTCGTTTATGTTCACCGGCATCATCACTGGCGTGGGCCAGATCATCGAGTCCCAGGCCCTGGGCCATGAACCCAGCCATGGCCGTCGGCTCACCATCCAGGCGCCCGCCGGGTTCGTGGACGATGTGGGCTTGGGCGACAGCATTGCCCTCAATGGCGCCTGCATGACGGTCACGACGTTTGACGCGGCAGCGGCGCGGTTCACCATCGATGTGTCGGCCGAAAGCCTGGCACGCACGGTGGGCTTGGCCAGCCTGGGCAAGATCAACCTTGAAAAAGCCCTGCGCGCCCATGACCGACTGGGTGGTCACCTGGTGACGGGGCATGTGGATGGGGTGGGCACGGTGGTGCATTTCGCGCCGGTGGGCGAGTCGTGGGAGTTGCGCATTTGTGCGCCCCAGAGCCTGGCGCGTTTTTTGGCCTACAAGGGCTCGATCACGGTCAACGGGGTGAGCTTGACGGTTAACCGGGTTGAAGACCTGCCGGATGCGCAGGCCGAGTTCAGCATCAACCTGATCCCGCACACGGTCGAGAACACTGCGCTGGGCGAGCTCAAGGCGGGCTCGCCAGTGAACCTGGAGGTCGACCTGATTGCGCGTTATGTGGAGCGGATGTTGAGTACACAAAAAACGGATTGAATTTGGTTGAAAATCAACCACTTGACGGATGAATTTCATTCATCATAATGAGGCGGATGCACCCACGACACGTTCAAAAAAAACTCACTGAGGCCCTGCAAGACACACCGGTTGTTTTGCTCAATGGCGCCAGGCAAACGGGCAAGAGCACGCTGGCCAAGCAGCACGCCAAGCAAGATGGCATGCGCTACTACACCTTGGATGACGCGACAACCCTTGCTGCTGCACGCCAAGATCCTGCCGGATTCATCGCGGGTTTGACGGGGCCCGTGGTCATTGACGAGGTGCAGCGAGTTCCGGAGCTCTTTCTTGCCATCAAAGCGGCGGTAGATCAGCATAGAACGCCCGGGCGCTTTTTGCTCACAGGGTCGGCCAATGTGTTGATGTTGCCCACCGTGGCTGATTCGTTGGCGGGGCGCATGGAGGTCATTGAGTTGTGGCCGCTGTCGTGTGCCGAAATGATCGATGAGCCCCATTTCAACCGGCTCGATTGGCTTTGCCAAGGGGACCTGAATCAACCTCCCGCCTTGTCGTCATCAAGCCCCTCGCTGCTTGCTAAATTGCTCGCGGGCGGGTTTCCGGAAGCGGCGCAACGTCAAGGTCAGCGTCGGGCGGCGTGGTTTGATAACTATATTTCGGCCATCTTGCAGCGTGACGTTCGCGATTTGGCTCGAATCGAGCAATTGACCGAGTTGCCTCATATGTTGGCCTTGATGGCTGTGCGCACGGGCAGTCTGCTTAATTTTTCTGAAGTTTCGCGCAGTCTCGGTTTGCCTCAAACCACGCTGAAGCGCTACTTCGCTTTGCTGGAGACGTTGTTCCTCCTGCGGCGCGTTCCAGCGTGGGATCGCAACGCCGGGAAGCGATTGGTCAAAAGTCCAAAAGTGTTCGTGCCTGATACTGGCTTGGCAGCGCACTTGGCGGGTTTGAGCGACGCGCGGCTTGCTGCGCCCACGCCCGCCTGGGGGCATTTGCTCGAAACGCACGTGTTGACCGAATTGATCAAACACCAGGCCTTCAGTGCGCTTGGTTTGACTTTGTGGCACTACCGCACCTCCACGGGCAGCGAGGTGGATTTTTTGATGGAGGACCGTGCCGGTCGCTTGACGGGAGTGGAGGTCAAGGCATCGCATACCGTTGGTGCGGGCGATTTCAAAGGGCTGAGGCACCTGCAAGAGACCGAATCGGATCGTTTCGATCGTGGTGTGGTGCTTTATGCTGGCGACCAGATCGTGCCTTTTGCCGCGAATCTTTATGCCGTCCCCTTGTCGATCTGGGGCTAACACAGGTGTTTTCCCGCAAGACGGGGGCTCGTCCGCCTACAATCGCGGGATGCCCATATCCCCTATTCCTGAGCTGATTGCCGAGTTGGCCGCCGGTCGCATGGTCATCCTGGTGGATGAAGAAGACCGCGAAAACGAAGGTGATCTTGTCCTGGCCTCTGACCACGTCACGCCTGAGGCGATCAATTTCATGGCCCGTTTCGGCCGTGGTTTGATTTGCCTGACGCTGACTCGCGAGCGTTGTGAGCGCCTGCAATTGCCGCCCATGGCCACGCGCAACGGCACCAAACATGGCACGGCATTCACCGTGTCGATCGAGGCCACCGAAGGCGTGACCACCGGTATTTCGGCCGCTGACCGCGCTCGAACGGTGCAAGCCGCCGTGGCGCGCGATGCCAAGGTCACCGACTTGGTCCAGCCCGGTCACATCTTCCCCTTGCAGGCGCAAGACGGTGGCGTGCTGATGCGCGCGGGTCACACCGAAGCCGGTTGCGATCTGACGGCCATGGCGGGTTTGTCGCCGAGCTCGGTGATCTGCGAGATCATGAAAGACGACGGCACCATGGCCCGCTTGCCGGACCTGGAAGTGTTCGCCAAGGAGCATGGCTTGAAGATCGGCACGATTGCCGACCTGATCGAATACCGCAGCCGCAACGAGTCGCTGATTGAGCAACTGGGCGAGCGCGCCATGGTGACGCCCGAGGGCACGTTTGACGCCAAGGTGTTTCGCGACCGCATGGGCGGCATCCACTTGGCCCTGAGCTTGGGCCAATGGACCCCTGAGGACGAAGTGCTGGTGCGTGTGCACGAGCCCTTGTCGGTGATGGACTGGTTGGATGCGGCCTCGCGCAGCCATTCGTGGCCTCTGCCCAAGGCCTTGGCGGCCCTGCGTGATGCGGGACGTGGTGTGGTGGTGTTGCTCAATGCTGGTGAAGATGCCGAGCGACTGCTGGATCGACTGCTGCCAGCCAATCCGGATGCCGTGCCACGCACGCCACCCGACCTGCGCACCTACGGCGTGGGCGCGCAGATTTTGCGCACCCTGGGGGTGCAACGCATGCGCCTGATGGGCAACCAGCAGCGCATGCCCAGCATGGTCGGCTATGGCCTGGAGGTGACCGGCTTTTTGACCGTCGATGGGCAGACCCTGGCACCCTCGCATTGAGTTTGATTTCGCTCTTTTTTGATTTTCTTTCGCTCTTTTAGGACCACAACACATGCAAGGCGCTGACAAAGGACAAGCCGAGCGACTCGATGGACGCGAACTGCGCATCGGGATCGTTCAGGCTCGTTTCAACCAAGATCTGACGGGCCGACTGGCCGAGGTCTGCATCGACGAACTCGTCGCCCTGGGCGTGGTGCGCAAGCACATCCACCACGTGACCGTGCCAGGCGCGCTGGAAGTGCCCACCGCGCTGCAGGCCATGGCCGACAGCGACCGCTTTGACGCCCTGGTGGCGCTGGGTTGCATCATCCGTGGTGAAACCTACCATTTCGAGTTGGTGGCCAACGAAAGTGGTGCGGGGGTGACGAGGGTCAGTTTGGACCATCACCTGCCGATTGCCAATGCCATCCTTACGGTTGAGGATCAAGCCCAGGCCGAGGCCCGGGTCGAAGAAAAGGGCCGTGATGCTGCCCGCGTCGCTGTTGAAATGGCCAATCTTCTGGATGACCTGCTGTGAGTACCT
>JAZJZP010000353.1:792-1660 GCA_040389805.1 Pseudomonadota bacterium | reverse complement strand
GCCGCCTGATATGCCGCCTCTTCCTGCTGAGATTGAGCGTTCGCGCCCTGTTGCTGGCCAATGTAGCCTCTCTCACCTGCCGTCTGGGCCTGTTGCGCGTTGATAACGTTGCCCTGCGCGTCGAGATACGCATAGGACGGCCCAATCACTCCCCGTGAGGCGTTGATGACGTTCCCTCGGGCGTTGAGTGCGCCCTGCTGGGCCGGTATCACGTTCCCCTGGGCGTCGAGTACCTGCCCCTGCGCGTTGATGACAGCCTGCCCCGCGCCAATCTCGCCCTGGCGGCTGTTGATGACATTCTGATTGGCCGCGAAGGCGTTATTCACCGGATTGCCGTACTGCGCGTACGGGTTCGGCGGAATGATGTTGTACTGCGGGATTGGCGGCGGCGGTAGTGGCGCCGTACCGTAGGGTGCGCGGTCGGTCTGTGACGCTTGGTTTGCCAACTGGCCGCCAAAGGGGTCATTGGGGTCGTAGCCGACGGTCGCATCGCCACCGCCCTGCATGGGCTTGACGGTTATCTTCTCGAGGCCGGCGCCCGGTTCCCCCGCCGTGAAATAGGGTCGCCCAGTCTGCGTCCCAATGGCGACAATCTCCTCGGGCGCGCGCACAGAGCCACCATTGGCATAAGCAGGTGTGTAAGTGTCCGTTGCTAGCGGCTGCTTCTCCCCGAAATATGGATTGGTGCCTTGTGCAGGCATGGCCTGCGGTCTGCCCATCGTCACCTGCGACAGCATTGGCTGTCGCGAAGCGATCAGCGATGGTGTGCACGGTCTGTTGGTTCCGCCGCGCGATGCCACTGCGTTAGCGAACGCGCTCCGCCGTCTGATCGACGACCCTGACCTGCGTGCTCGCTTCGGTGCCGCCG
>JAZJZP010000353.1:0-782 GCA_040389805.1 Pseudomonadota bacterium | reverse complement strand
ATCGGGAGTGAAGGACATCTCGAGATTGTGAAGGGCCTCGTGCATCAGCCCTTCTTGTCTCACGGCGTCAGGAACGTTGAACTCGGGCTGAGGCAGAGTAATGCTTCCACCCGCCATCGTGTAGGGTGGACCACCAGTAGCACTGCCAGGAGTATAGAAGCCGCCCGAGTTGCCTCGCATGAGCTGTTCTGGAGATTGAAAGTTAATCCGCTGATTCACGCCACCGAGTTGAAGCAATGCCGGATCGATACCAATGCCCGAAAGTCCTTGAGAGCCTGCCTGTAGCCGCGTGTCGACCGGCTGATTGAGCGGTGGGGCCGTTGGACTGCCCAGCCACTGCTGGCTCTGGTCTGTTATTGGGGCTGGCTGGAATTGCCGCTCAAGGAATGGAGTGGCTTGCCCACCGAGGGCTTCAGGCAAAAAGTTGCCCAGTGCAATAGCGCGACTATGCCAAGCCTGGTCAGGTACACCGCTTGCGGTTGCCCCTGCGAGTCCAGGCTCGTCGCCACCCCACGGAGGGACCATGCCACCACTCGGGCCGCGAGCCTGTATCGCTGGCGCTGCTGGTGACCCGAAAGCGGCGTTGCGCGGGTCGTTCGGGTCGAGGTCACCGACCATCGCCGTTCCACCGTCGGCGTACTGCCGAGGCGCCCAGTAGTTCTGGAGGTTCTGTCCGACCGGCATAGCGTCACCGTAGCCACCCTGCGAGCCCACCGGCATCGCCACGGGTGGGACGTACGGCGTCTGGTTCACGTCGCCGTTAACCGCCGAAGGCAGCATCG
>JAZJZP010000352.1:0-8094 GCA_040389805.1 Pseudomonadota bacterium | reverse complement strand
CATCTCGCGCCAGCGCAACTGGGGCGTGCCGCTGCCATTCTTCTTGCACAAGATCACCGGCGAGCTGCACCCCGACACCATGGCCTTCATCGACCGGGCCGCTGACCTGGTGCAGCAAGGCGGCGTCGAAGCCTGGGCCAAGCTGGAGCCGGCCGAATGGCTGGGCGATCAGGCCGAGCACTACAGCAAGAGCACCGACATCCTGGATGTCTGGTTTGACTCGGGTTCAACCTTCTTCCATGTGCTCAACCCCGAGCAGGGCAGCCACCCCAACGCGGGCCACGCCCAAGGCCCCGAGGCCGATTTGTACCTTGAAGGCCACGACCAGCACCGTGGCTGGTTCCACAGCTCCTTGCTGGTGGCCTGCGCCATCTATGGTCGTGCACCCTACAAGGGCCTGCTGACCCACGGCTTCACGGTCGACAGCAAGGGCCACAAGATGAGCAAGTCCGCTGGCAACGGCGTCGACCCTCAAGAAACGTCCAAAAAACTGGGCGCTGAAATCATCCGCTTGTGGGTGGCTTCCAGCGACTACTCGGGCGACATCGCCGGCGACGACAAGATCCTGGCCCGCGTGGTCGACGGCTACCGCCGCATCCGCAACACCCTGCGCTTCTTGCTGGCCAACACCAGCGATTTCGACCCCGCCACCGACGCCGTCGCGCCCGGTGACCTGCTCGAAATCGACCGCTACGCCCTGGCGCGTGCCGCCGAACTGCAAGCCGACATCCTGGCCCACTACGAGCGCTACGAGTTCCACCCCGTGGTCGGCAAACTGCAGGTCTATTGCTCTGAAGACCTGGGCGCGTTCTACCTCGATGTGCTCAAGGACCGCCTCTACACCACGGCCCCCAAGTCCCTGGCCCGCCGCAGCGCCCAAACCGCCCTGTGGCAGATCACGAACGCCATGCTGCGCTGGATGGCCCCCTTCCTCAGCTTCACGGCTGAAGAAGCCTGGCAGGTGTTCGCCAAGCCAGGCGTGACCGAGACCATCTTCACCGAAACCTATTGGGACTTTGGGGTAACGGATGCCGCCTTGCTGCCCACCTGGTCGCGCCTGCGCGACCTCCGCGAGTTGGCCAACAAAGAGATCGAAGCCGTGCGCACACAGGGCTTGGTTGGCTCATCACTGCAGGCCGAAATCACCGTGATCGCAGGTGCCGCAGACCACGCTCTGCTGTCCGCGCTGGGCGATGACCTCAAGTTCGTGTTCATCACCTCCAAAGTGACCTTGGTGGAGGGCGATGCCTTGACCATCGCCGTGACCCCGGCCACCGCCCACAAGTGCGAACGTTGCTGGCATTACCGCGACGATGTCGGCAGTGATCCGAAGTACGCCACGATCTGCGGCCGCTGCGTCAGCAACCTGTTCGGCGCAGGCGAAGCCCGCCAGGTGGCCTGACCCATGGCAACGCGCAAATCGAGCAGTGCCTCTAGCGGGTTGTTGCCTTGGCTGGGCATGGCCTTCGTCATCATCTTGCTGGACCAGTTCACCAAGACCTTGATCGTGGGTTGGCTACAGCATGGGGACAGTCGGGTCGTCACCAGCTTCTTCAACATCGTCCGTGCCCACAACACCGGGGCGGCGTTCTCCTTTCTGGCCCATGCGGGTGGCTGGCAGCGCTGGTTTTTTGTGGCCATCGGCATGCTGGCCACAGGCTTCATCGTCTACATGCTGCGCCAGCACGGCCATCAAAAACTCTTTGCCTGGGCGCTGTCGCTGATCCTGGCGGGGGCGGTGGGCAATGTGCTTGACCGGCTCATTTACGGCTATGTGGTCGATTTTCTGGACTTTCATTGGTCCTGGATGTCGGGGATCTTCCCTGGCGGGCATTTTCCGGCCTTCAACGTGGCGGACTGCGGCATTACCGTCGGTGCGGCGCTCTTGATCCTGGATGAGCTGCGCCGCGTTCGTAAGAGTTGATTAACATCAAATTTGCTGGGTTTTTACCAATGACGCGAAGAGGGCTCAGGCGTAGCGTGTAAGCATCGCGACTTGGTCGAGGAGCTTGCATGGGTACGTTGTCCCGCCACCCCCACTACCTGGGTGCCCTGCGGCGTCGCGGTCATGGTGGGCCCAAGCCAGTTTTCCGCAGTGCAGTGGCGCATTGGCCTGAACAAACCCATGCCCCCGTGGTCAGGCCACCTTGGCGAACTGGAGGCGGTATCGCGCCCTGCCGGTGCATTCGACATCCCTCTCAACACCCTCGGTTGGTCTGATCCCTTTCATTGGCTGGCCTTGGGCTTTCGCGACTTCACCCGTGCGCCAGTGCTGGGCCTCTTCTACGGCACCTGCTTTGTCGCCATGGGCTGGTTGCTGATGGTGTCTTCCAGCAGGCGCCGGCCTACACCATGGCCTTGTCCGCCGGGTTCTTGCTGGTGGGGCCCTTCATGTGTCTGGGCCTGTACGAGGTCAGCCAAGACTTGGCACAGGGCAGGGCACCTCGTTTTGGTGCCTCCTTGCAGGCGTGGCGCACCCGCAGCGGTCAGATGGCCATCTTTGGCGGTGTGCTACTGATCCTTGAAATGCTCTGGGGCCGCGTGGCCATGATCGTGTTCATCCTCAGCTTTGAGGGCATGCCCGACTTCCAGGGCTCACTCCTCAAGCTGCTGAACCCAGAAAACCTGCCCTTCATCGCTGCCTACCTGACGGTGGGTGCCTTCTTTGCGGGGCTGATCTACGCCATCAGTGTGATCAGCATCCCCATGATGCTGGAGCGACAGGTCGACGCCATCACCGCCGGGTTGACCAGCCTGCGTTTGGTCACCTCGCAGCCCGGCGTCATGCTGCTGTGGGGCGCCTTGATCACCGTGATGGTGTGTGTGGCCATGGCGCCGGGCTTTTTGGGCTTGTTGCTGGTGGGCCCTTTGGTGGGACACGCCTCCTGGCATGCCTACAAAGCAGCCGTGGGGCCGATGCCCAAGCGCCCTTAAAAAGGGCGGCCGCGACGCTTGGGCGGGAAGGGCGGTTGACCGCGCCAAAAACGGATCATCAGCCAGCCCCCCAACATGCCGCCCAGGTGCGCGAAGTGCGCCACGCCCGAGGCGGTGCCCGTCACGCCCATGACCAGTTCGAGGCCGCCAAACAGCGCCACATAAACCTTCGCCTTCATCGGAATGGGCGGAAAAATTGGCATGATCATCCGGTTGGGGAACATCATCCCAAAGGCCAGCAGCAGGCCAAACAGCCCCCCGGAGGCGCCCACCGTCGGGTTATGCCACCCCAGCACCGCCGACATCAGCAACTGCGTTCCTGCCGCAGCCAGAACGCTGGCGAGCAGAAACTGCATGTAGCGGCGGGCACCCCACATGCGCTCCAGCTCGCTGCCAAACATCCACAAGCCCATCATGTTGAAAAAAATGTGGGCCAGCGAGCCGTGCATGAAGGCGTAAGTCAACACCTGCCACGGGTAGAAAAACGGACTTTGCAAGGGCCACAGCGCCATCCACTGCGACAAGGCGTGCCCCAACGCTTCGTCAATGCAATACAGCGCGACGTTGATGAGAAGTAGGGCCTGGGTGATCGGTGGAAGAGGAGGCATGCTTGCACGGTGTCGGTATAAGGACAGATCCGCATCATAGAGTGCCTTGGCACATAACTCGCTATGGTTGATTCAGTCGGGCTATTTCTCGCATGACACCCCTGATGCGAGCGAGTTGGCAGTGCCCAAAGATCGGGGGCTGATGAAGACCATGGCATGCAAACACAGCTGGACGACTTACTAGAGATGACACCGGTTCAACTGTTGTCAGCACAAGCCGTCAGGCGTGGTGCTTGTGCAGTGATGCAAGCGGCACAGGCGGGCACGGCCGAGCACTTCACCTGGCACCCCGAGCGTGTCGAGGTGGCGGCCGCCTGCGTTGCCGGCGTGATTCGTGAGCGCTACCCCGATTTGAAAGTGCCCTATCACAGCCGCTGGCGCCACTTCGAAGCGGGGGGAGTGGACCGCTGGACGCGCTTGGCTCACCAGCATGGGCTGGACAGCCCCAGCGCACGCCTGGAGCGGGCCAGAGCGCGGGTTGATTTGGTCGTGATCAGCGTGTTGCTGGACGCCGGGGCGGGCGCCGCTTGGCGCTACGTCGATGCCGACACAGACCAGACCCTGACCCGATCCGAAGGGCTGGGGGTGGCCAGCCTGCGCTGGTGGGCCACAGGGGCCTTGTCCAGCAGCGCCGCACAGCCGCTGCGTGCGGATGCCCGGACGCTGGCTCGGGTCGATGCCCGCGCCGTGGGCACCGCCCTGCAGGTGCGTCCTGACCACCCTCTGGCGGGGCTTGCGGGGCGTGCCGATTTGCTGCATCGCCTTGCTCGGGCTCTTGAACAGCATCCACAGGTCTATGGCAGCGCCGAAGCCCCCGGCCTGTTTCGTCCCGGTCATCTGGTCGATGCATTGTTCAGGCAGGCCCCGACGGGCACCGTCAAAGCGGCGGCGGTGTTGGCCCTGTTGCTCAACACCCTGGGCGAGATCTGGCCTGGGCCGCACCAACTCAATGGCGTCAACCTGGGTGACTGCTGGCGCCACCCGCTGGCACCTGGCGGCTGGATGCCGTTTCACAAACTGAGCCAATGGCTGACCTATTCACTGCTGGAGCCCCTCGAAGACGCCGGCCTCACCATCACCCACCTGGACGAACTCACCGGCTTGCCCGAATACCGCAACGGCGGACTCTTGCTGGACCTGGGCGTGTTACAGGCCCGTGATGGGGCCTTCCACACCCAGCGCTGGACCGTCGATGCCGAGCCCATCGTGGAATGGCGAGCCCTCACCGTGGCCGTGCTGGATCACCTGGCCGAATCCGTGCGTGGCGAGTTGGGCTTGACGCCCGAGCAATTCCCCCTGGTGCGGGTGCTGGAGGGCGGCACCTGGGCGGCAGGGCGCAAAATAGCCATGGCCAAACGCCCGGGCGGCATGCCACCCGTTCAGATCGACAGCGACGGCACCGTGTTTTAGTGCTCCACGCCCCCTTCCTATCCCAACCACACAGGCCGCGCATGTCCCACCATTTCAGCAACCTCACCATCGTGGATCACCCCTTGGTGCAACACAAGCTCAGTTGGCTGCGCAGTCAGGACACCAACACCGAGAGCTTTCGCAGCCTGCTGCGTGAAGTCAGCCAGATGCTGGCCTACGAAGCCACCCGAGACCTGCCCACCGAACTGCAAGCCATCACCACGCCCATCACCACCTTTGACGCCCCGGTGATCAGCGGCAAAAAGCTCTGCCTCGTGTCCATCCTGCGGGCGGGCAATGGCATGGTCGATGGCCTCTTGACCCTGTTGCCGCTGGCCCGGGTGGGCCACATTGGCCTGTACCGCGACCCAGAAACCCTGCAACCGGTTGAGTACTATTTCAAAGTACCCGCCGACATCGCAGAGCGCCAAGTCATCGTGGTCGATCCCATGCTGGCCACCGGCAACTCAGCCGTGGCCGCCATTGCCCGCATCAAACAATGCGGCTGCGCCAGCATCAAGCTGCTGTGCCTGCTGGCCGCGCCAGAAGGCGTGGCCAACATGGCCGAGCACCATCCCGACGTGTCCATCGTCACCGCCTCACTCGACAGCCACCTCAACGAGCACGGCTACATCGTGCCCGGCCTGGGCGATGCCGGTGACCGCATCTACGGCACGGTCTGAGCCTCGCCATGCTGGACCTCATCCTTCGACACTGCACGCTGCCCGACGGCCGCACCCAGCAGGACATCGGCATCCAAGGCGGATTCATCGTCGCCGTGCAGGCCGCCTTGCCTGCGCAGGCCGCCCGCACCCTCGACGTGGCGGGCCAACTCGTCAGCCCACCCTTTGTCGATGCCCATTTCCACATGGACTCGACCCTGAGCTACGGTCAGCCCCGCGTCAACCAATCAGGCACCTTGCTGGAGGGCATCGCCCTGTGGGGTGAGCTCAAGCCGCAGCTCACCCAAGACGCCATCGTCGAGCGCGCGCTCACCTATTGCGACTGGGCCGTCTCCAAAGGCCTGCTGGCCATCCGATCCCATGTGGACGTGTGCGACCCGCGCCTGCTGGCGGTCGAGGCGCTCTTGCATGTGCGTGAACGCGTCAAACCCTATCTGGACCTGCAACTGGTGGCCTTTCCGCAAGACGGTGTGCTGCGGGCTCCCCAAGCCCTCAGCCAGTTGACGCGAGCCCTGGACATGGGCGTGGACGTGGTCGGTGGCATCCCGCACTTTGAACGCACCATGGCCGACGGCGCTGAATCGGTGCGCATCCTGTGCGAGTTGGCTGCCGAACGGAGCTTGCCGGTCGACATGCATTGCGACGAAACCGACGACCCGATGTCACGCCACATCGAGACACTCGCCTTTCACACCCAACGCCTGGGCTTGCAGGGCAGGGTGGCGGGCTCTCACCTCACCTCCATGCACAGCATGGACAACTACTACGTCAGCAAGCTCCTGCCCTTGATGAAAGAAGCGGGCGTGGCCGCCATCGCCAACCCACTCATCAACATCACCCTGCAAGGCCGCCACGACACCTACCCCAAACGCCGCGGCATGACCCGCGTCCCCGAACTGCTCGCCGCCGGCATCCCCGTGGCCTTTGGGCACGACTGCGTCATGGACCCCTGGTACAGCCTGGGCTCAGCCGACATGCTGGAGGTCGCCCACATGGGCCTGCACGTCGCGCAGATGACGGGGCAGGCCGCGATGCGCCAATGCTTTGAAGCCGTCACCAGCGCCCCGGCCAAGATCCTGGGTTTGCCAGGTTATGGATTAGACGTGGGCTGCCGTGCCGACCTGGTCGTGCTGCAAGCGCGCGACCCCATTGAGGCCATTCGCGTGCGTGCGACGCGCCTCCACGTGATCCGCGGCGGCCAGCTGCTGGCCAGCACGCCGCCCAGCATTGCTACTCTGTTTGTGGCGGGCCGGCCTGCCAACGTCTAAAAAGCTGTTATAGTTCGACTCCTGATACCGGAGCCCTGGTGGTGAAATTGGTAGACGCGCCGGATTCAAAATCCGGTTCCGCAAGGAGTGCCGGTTCGAGTCCGGCCCGGGGCACCAACAACACAAAACCCGCATGCTGTTAAGCATGGCGGGTTTTTTGTTGTCCGCGCGCGCTGCTGGGGTGATGGAGCCGCCAGTGCTTTGTTTGTTCGCAAACAAAAAATTGGGTTAGCCTGATAAACCGGGACCAATCCCTTTACACGCCCACTGAAACGATGAGCGCGATCACGGCTTCAAAGACGACCAAGGCGAACCTCTCCCGGTTCTCGTTGTATGTCTGGCTGACGATGGCCATGTTCGCCGTTGTCATTGCCAGCTTCATCGTCTATGTGCGGGCCGAAAAGCAGATTGATCGTGCCAACGAATTGCGTCAACAATCATTTTTGTTGTCTGAAGAACTGCGCAAATCCTCTGACGACCTGACGCGCATGGCGCGCAACTACGTGTCGACGGGCGACCCCCGCTACAAACAGCATTACCAGGAAATTCTTGACATCCGCGATGGCAAACAGCCGCGGCCGGTTGATTATCAGAACATCTTCTTGGATCTGGTGGCGCCGGCCGATCTTCATTCCTCGCCAACGGGGGCCGCCGTCCCCCTGCTGACACTGATGCAGCAGGCCGGTTTCGCCGAAGCAGAATTTGCCAAACTTGCACAGGCCAAGGCCAATTCAGACGCCCTCACACGAACTGAATTCGCCGCCATGGCCTTGGTTGAATCGACCCATCCTGTGACGCAGGCCAATCGAGACCGGGCGCTTGGCATGTTGCTTGACATGGCCTATCAACAGGCCAAGGTCGACATCATGCGGCCGATCAGCGAGTTCAAGCGCCTGTCCGACCAGCGTACCCGGCAGGCCGTTCATGAGGCGCAAGCCAACGCCACCATGATGCGCTGGGTATTCATGCTGCTCGCCATCATTCCGATACTGCTGCTGTGGCGCATACGTCGGAGTTTGAAGGTGATTCTGGGTGGTTCAGTTAGCGACGTCTTCACCAGCATCGCTCGCCTTGGTCGCGGGGATCTGGCCACCGCCATCCCGGTCACCAAAGGCATGGAAGACAGCGTGCTGGGTTGGTTGTTCGAAACGCAGGTCAACCTGGCGCGTCTGGATGCCGATCGCAAGCAGG
>JAZJZP010000351.1:9969-10230 GCA_040389805.1 Pseudomonadota bacterium | reverse complement strand
ATCATGTCCAAGTACCAATTGGTGAAGCAGCATGACCGGGTGGGGCGCATGGCGGACTCGCTGGAGTTCACCAATGTGGCATTTCCTCGCGATCGTTTTGACGACGAATTGATTGCCGAACTCAAGCACTTCGCGCCCAGTTTGATGGAAGAGGAGGGGGATGTCCTTATCCTCAAGCACCTCTACATTGAGCGCCGCATGATCCCGCTGAACATCTACCTCCAAGAAGCAGAACCAGAGCAGATGGAGCATGCCGTCATC
>JAZJZP010000351.1:4001-9940 GCA_040389805.1 Pseudomonadota bacterium | reverse complement strand
ACATTTTCCCGGGCGACATGCTGTGGATGAACTTTGGCGTGACCCGCAATGGCAAGGTCGTGTTCTACGACTACGACGAAATTGAATACATCACCGACTGCAACTTCCGCAAGGTCCCCATGCCTCGCAATGAGGAGGAAGAGATGTCGGGCGAGATCTGGTATTCAGTCGGGCCGCACGACGTGTTCCCGGAGACCTTTGGTCCCTTCTTGCTGGGCGATCCGCGTGTACGTGCCATCTTCATGAAGCACCATGGGGATCTGCTGGAGGCCGAGTTCTGGCAGCAGCACAAGGAGCGGATCAAGGCGGGCTATGTGCACGACGTGTTTCCCTACGATCGGGCGCGCCGTTTTGTCCACCAGATTCATGCGGCCGCAGCTGGTGCCGAACCCTCATCCGAGGTGGCGCCGGTGGAGGAGCCTGTGGACGTGCCCCAAGAGGGGCCCTCCATTCATGACCAAGGTCGGCTCACCGGGTTCAGTGCAGGTGGTGGCGTTGGCCACTGACCGCTGAAAGAAAATTGGCGCCGTGTGACGGGCGCCAATTCGATCTCAATTCGATTTCACCAGAGTTGCCACCAGGGTTTGTCTGAAACGTTGACCGTGCCTTCACTCGACAGGTAGCGGCTGTTCGGAAAGCTCTGCTTGAGCACGCGCTCAGTGTCATCTCGCAACTGCACCAGCCCCAATTGGTCGTAGGCGCTCACCATGATGAAGAGCGCTTCTTCAATGGCGGGCGAGGTGCGGTAGTCGGTGACGGCTTGCTGCGCACGGTTGGCGGCGGCCAAGTTGGCGCCACGCCGCAGGTAATAGCGCGCGACCTTCACTTCGCCTGCGGCCAGCGAGTTCACGATGTAGTTCATCCGCAGTCGGGCGTCTGCCGAATACTTGGAGGTCGGGAAACGCTCGGACAGTTGCTTGAAGGATTCGTACGCATCGCGCGCAGCTTGCTGATCGCGCTCGGCCAGATCCTGGCGAGCCAGGCGTCCAAACAAGCCCAGGTCGTCATTGAAGTTGATCAGGCCCTGTAAATACAAGGCGTAATCAATCGCCGGACTGGTCGGGTGCAGGCGGATGAACCGCTCCAGCTTGGCCAAAGCCTGCGCTTTTTCCCCGGTCTTGTAGTAGGCATAGGCCAGGTCAATCTGCGCCTGCTGTGCCAACATCGTGCCCGAAGCGCGGGCTTCGACTTTTTCCAGTCGCTTGATGGATTGCTCGTAATTGCCGTCCGCAGCTTCCTCTTTGGCATCTGCGTACAATTTGTCAGGCGGCATGCCACCGAATTCGTCTTCGGGTGTCGAGCCACAGCCCGCCAGGCTTCCCACCAGCAAGGCGGCAATCACGCCACGAGCGGCGCTGGTCTGGATGCCAGCCGATAGGCCCCACAAGGTGTTTTTCAGCAGTTTCACGTTTGTATGATGCGGTTGTGAGCCGCGCAGAGTTTCGCAATGGTGCGCTATACCTCGCAGTATAGAAGCACGTTGCGGCCCCATTTCATTCCCTTTGTTTCTCCATTGCCCATGTCCCCTACTGATCCAACTTTGATGCCATCTGAACTGAGGGACCCCAGTGACCTGGACGATGACTCCTTGGACGAGGAGGTCGCCTCCTTTCCGGTGAGGGAGGGCGTGGTCACGCAAGCTCAGCATGGGCAGCGTCTGGACGCCTGGTTGGTGAGCTTGGCGGGCGAGTTTTCGCGCAACCACCTCAAAAGTTTGATCGAGGCGGGGGCTGTGCATGTGGATGGCAAGCTGGCGGACTCAGCATCGCGCAAAGTCGTCAAAGGTCAAACGGTGCACATCGAATTGCGCCCGACCGCGCAAAGTCAGGCTTTTGTGGCCCAGGCCATGGACCTGCCCATCGTGTTCGAAGACGAGCACTTGCTGGTGATCGATAAACCTGCCGGATGGGTGGTTCACCCTGCGGCGGGGCACTGGACCGGTACGGTGATGAATGGCCTGCTGGCCCACCATGCCGGTGCGGCCAATTTGCCCCGGGGGGGCATTGTTCATCGGCTGGACAAGGACACCAGTGGTTTGATGGTGGTGGGCAAGACGCTGGAGGCGACGACCGCCTTGTCCCGTGCCATCGCCGACCGCGTGGTCCGCCGCCAATACGTGGCCCTGGTACATGGTGATGTGGACGAAGCCTTCTCCGTGGACGCACCCATTGGTCGTGATTTGGTCTCGCGCATCAAGATGGCGGTGTTGGCCGGTGGCAAACCAGCGCGCACCGATGTGCGTTGCCTGGGGCGGGCCATGGTCGATGAGATGACCTCCGTCGGGCAGGTTCACCGCACGATCAGTGCGGTCGAGTGCACCTTGCACACCGGGCGTACCCACCAGATTCGGGTGCACATGGCCAGTCGCCGTCATCCTTTGGTGTCCGACGCGCTCTATGCAGGCGCGCCCGCCTTGGGTTTGACTCGCCAGGCCCTGCATGCATTCCGTCTCGCGTTTACCCACCCTGTGACAGGAGAGTCCCTCCAGTTTGAGTCGCGATTGCCCCCGGATTTGGCCGACGCGTGGTCCCGTTTGCAAATAGCGCAACAACGATCCACAACTGGTGCATAATGGGCCGCTAAATTTGGTGAGTTCGACGCAGGCAAAGAATGCCGACGGTCAGCCACCCGGCCATGCTGCTTGATCTGGTGCATGGCCCAAAGTAGACGCCCCCTGAGTGGGGCGAAAAGATCAAACCCAAGGTAACCACGGTCGAACACGACATTTCGGGCATTGCTGCAGTTGCAAGCCCATGGTGTCAAACCTTCGGAGCAATCCGACGTTGCGACGTTCCTTGGGCTCGTGCCGTACCGCCCGACAGCCAGGGCGTGCGGCTTTTGAACCTCCACCCTGAATGGGTGCCTGTGTCTACCGATTGAAGAGATGGAAGTCCTCAATCCTCAGGATGCTCAACGCGTTCTAGAAGCGGCGCTTTTATGCGCCCATCAGCCCATGACGGTGCGTGACATGCGCGCCCTCTTTGACGACACCCTGTCGGCGGATGGGGTTCGTGCGGTGTTGGCGGGTATTTCCCAGCAGTGGGATGGCCGTGGCGTCGAGTTGCGCGAATTGGCTTCGGGTTGGCGTTTTCAGACCTGTGCTGATGTGCAGGAATACCTTGACCGGCTGAACCCCGAAAAGCCGCCCAAATACACCCGGGCGACCTTGGAAATCCTGGCCATCATTGCCTACAAACAGCCCGTAACCCGGGGCGACATTGAAGACATTCGAGGCGTGACGGTCAGCTCGCAAATGATCAAGCAACTCGAAGACCGGGGTTGGATTGAAGTCATCGGACACCGAGACGCCCCTGGGCGGCCTGGACTGTTGGCGACGACCCGGCATTTTTTGGACGACATGGGCCTCGCCTCCCTCGACCAGTTGCCAACGCTGGATGGTCTGCTGGGTGCCCAAGGCTTGTTGCCGGGGCTGGAGGACGAGGTTGAGTCCTTCGAGCCTGACTTATCGACTTCACCGAATACTGAAGACCCTGGGCAAGGCACCTTGCTGGTGGCCCAGTCCGACCTGATTGAAGAGGAGCCCGAACTGTCGGTGCTCCCTGAACCACACACCGATGCGGCTGATGCTGCCGACCTTAGCGATTTACCTCCTGCCCCATGACCTCAGACAACGCGCCTATGCAAGACCCTAACGAACAGCCTCTCGACCTGGATGCATCCGGGACCCCCGAGTCCAAGCCTAAGCGGACTCGTCGCGCCAAGGCGGTCGAGGTCGATGTGACCCCAGCGGCCGCGCCTGCTGACGTGGTGGCAGAAGCTGAGCCGGTCAAGCGCGCAGCTCCGCGACGTCGCAAGACCGTGGATGAGGCGCCCGTTGAGGCTCCCGTGGTGGTCGAGGCTGAGCCTGTCAAGCCCAAGCGCGCCCCTCGCAAGAAGGTCGCCGAAGACGTTGCGCCCGATGCGGTGATGCCTGAATCTCAGGCGGCTCCCGTGATGGCAGTGACGCAAGAGGGCGCTGGCGAGGCCCCCGTGGTGCGTGAGCGTGCTGGCGATGGGTTCTTGCAGCTGGGTCCTGATGTGGAGTCGTCGGCTCCGGTGGTGGCGGAGGGTGTGTCAGCCGTTGCGGACGAGTCCGGTCGCCGTGAAGAGCGTGGCGAGCGTGGGCGCCGTGATCGTGGTCCGCGTGGGCCACGTACCGATCGCCCCCCCCGCGCTGTCGATGCCAATGCCCCTGTGGGTGAGGGCGATCGCGTGGAGTCCGAGGGTGAGCAGGTCCCGTCACGGCGTATTGCCTTGGCTGCTGAGCAAGCCAATGAAGTGTTCGCCGAGTTGATCTCGGGTGACTTTGATGCGGTGCGCGATGAGTCGGCGGAAGAGGCTGCCGAAGGCGCTGAGGCCGAGGTCCAAAAGCGCGTGCTGCGCCCCGAGCCTGATGCGCCCAAGCTGCAAAAGGTGCTGGCTCAGTCGGGTGTGGGGTCACGCCGCGATATCGAGCAGATGATCGAAAATGGCAGCATCACCGTCAATGGCGAGGCGGCTCACATTGGTCAACGGGTCTCCTATGGAGACCAGGTCAAGGTGGCGGGCAAACCCATCCGGATTCGGATCGCGCCGCAGCCTGCCCGTATCCTGGCTTACCACAAGCCCACGGGCGAAGTGGTGACCCACGACGATCCACAAGGTCGCCCAACCGTGTTCCGTCGTTTGCCTCGTTTGCAAAATGGCAAGTGGATGTCGGTGGGGCGCTTGGATCTCAACACCGAGGGCTTGCTGCTCTTCACGACCTCCGGTGAGCTGGCCAATCAGCTCATGCACCCCCGTTTTGGCGTGGAGCGCGAGTACGCCGTTCGCGTTCTCGGTACCTTGACCGACTCGGCACGTGCCAAGTTGCTGGAAGGGGTCAATATTGAAGGTCAGGTCGCCGCATTCAAATCCATCGAAAATGGTGGCGGTGAAGGCGTGAACCATTGGTACCGTGTGGTCATCACGGAAGGGCGCAACCGCGAGGTTCGCAAGCTGTTTGAGGTGGTGGGCTTGGCGGTCAGTCGCTTGATCCGTGTGCGTTATGGCGCCATCGTGCTGCCTCGTGGACTCAAGCGCGGTGTCTTCGTCGAGTTGGGCGAGTCCGATGTGCGTGCGGTCAAGCAACTGGCGGGGTTCGATCGCAATGACGGCTTCCAGCAGGGTGATCGCAATCCCCGTGGTGGCCGACCCTCGCAAGGGCAGAACGCGCCTCAACCGTACGTTGCTCAACAAGGCCAGGCTCCAGGTGGTCAAGGCGGATTCAAGGGCAAGCAAGGCCAAGGCGGCCCCAACAACCGTGGCCCGCAAGGTCAGGGGCAGGGTGGTCGCAACCAGAATCAAAATCGGCCGATGCGGGGTCCGATGGACCGTCCGCAGGGTGGTGGCATGCCTCAGCAAGCAGCGCCGCAAGGCGATCGTGATCGCGACGATGATTTCGACAACATTGGGCCGATTCCCAATCCGCTGGAGCAAACCTTTGACAAGCGTTTCGTCAAGGGATCCAAGCGCATCAGCCAAGGCTTTGGTCGTCCCGATCATGATGCAGGCCGTGGCGGTCAAGGTGGCGATCGGAGTGGCGGTCCTCGTCAGCCCGATCCCATGCAAACGTCGGTCGGTTACATCGGTGCCGATGCCTTCTTCAACAAAGTGGGCGGGCGTTCAGGGCGTGGTGGTGGCGGTCAGGGCGGCGGTGGCCAAGGTGGCGGTGGCCACGGAGGCGGTCAGGGTGGTGGCGGCGGACGAGGTCGTCGCTAAGACTGCGCTGCAGTCGCCTTAAAAATGAAATGTCCCGGCGATATAATGCTAGGTTTTGTCAAGTCTATTGGACTCAGGAGAATTTGAATGGCTATTGAACGCACACTGTCGATCATCAAACCCGACGCCGTTGCCAAGAACGTGATTGGTCAAATCGTGGCCCGTTTTGAAGGCGCTGGCCTCAAGATCGCTGCAGCCAA
>JAZJZP010000351.1:0-3991 GCA_040389805.1 Pseudomonadota bacterium | reverse complement strand
CCTTCTACGGCGTGCACAAAGAGCGCGGTTTCTTCAAGGATCTGGTGGACTTCATGGTCTCCGGTCCTGTGTTCATTCAAGTGCTCGAAGGTGAAGGCGCCATCGCCAAGAACCGTGACCTGATGGGCGCTACCGATCCCAAGAAGGCTGCCGCTGGCACCATCCGCGCCGACTTTGCTGACAGCATTGATGCCAATGCAGTGCACGGCTCTGACGCTGCTGAAACCGCTGCCCAGGAAATCGCTTTCTTTTTCCCAGGCCTGAACGTTTACAGCCGCTAAGCTGCCCGTATGACCGCTGCCAACCTTCTAGAGTTTGACCTTGATGGCTTGGCCGCGTTTTGCGAGAAACTGGGTGAAAAGCGCTTTCGCGCCACCCAGTTGTTCCGCTGGATCCATCAAAAAGGCGCGACCGACTTCGATCAGATGTCGGACCTGGCCAAATCGCTGCGCAGCAAGCTCAAGGGTGTCGCCACTCTCCAGCCACTGCCCATCATCAGCGAACATATTTCAAGCGATGGCACCGTCAAATGGTTGTTTGACGTGGGTGCCGGCAATGCCATTGAAAGCGTATTCATCCCCGAAGACGATCGAGGCACCTTGTGCATCTCGTCGCAGGCCGGGTGTGCTGTGGGGTGCCGTTTTTGTTCGACCGGGCATCAAGGTTTCAGTCGTAATTTGACGACGGGCGAGATCATTGCCCAACTCTGGTTTGCCGAGTACACGATGCGCAAGCGCCTGGGGCAAACCGATCGCGTCATCAGCAATGTGGTCATGATGGGCATGGGTGAGCCGCTGCAAAACTACGCAGCGCTGGTGCCCGCCTTGCGCGTCATGCTGGACGACCATGGTTATGGCCTCTCGCGCCGTCGTGTGACGGTATCGACCTCGGGTGTTGTGCCCATGATCGAACGACTCAAGAACGACTGCCCCGTGGCGTTGGCCGTCTCTTTGCATGCGCCCAACGATGCCTTGCGTGATGGGCTCGTGCCCCTCAACCGCAAGTATCCGATTGACGAACTGCTGGCCGCCTGTTCCGACTATTTGTCGGCCGCGCCCCGTGATTTCATCACCTTTGAATACTGCATGCTCGATGGCGTCAATGACACCGATGAGCACGCGCAGCAACTCATTGAACTCGTGCGTGGCCGCATTTCATGCAAGTTCAACCTCATTCCTTTCAATCCTTTTCCGCAATCCGGGCTGCGGCGCTCTGACATGGCGCGCGTGCAAGCCTTTGCCCGGATACTGGCTGACGCGGGCATTGTCACCACCATTCGCAAGACGCGTGGTGACGATATTGATGCGGCATGTGGTCAACTGGCGGGTGAGGTGCAAGATCGCACCAACGCGCGTGACCGGATGACTCGTCAGCCGGTGGTTATCACGTTGATCCCGGGGGCTGCTGGACGTGGCGCCCCTCCATCGAATTGAGCGCCTGTGGTCTGTTCCCGGCGCAGGAGACCGACGCATGACAATATTCCGCTGTACCTTGTCCGCCAAGCTCGCCGCCTTGACGGCACTGAGTTTGAGTTTGCTGGCGGGTTGTGGGGCACCCGGTACGATGACGCGCAATCAGTCGGCCGTTAATCAAAACAGGGCTTCGGCTTCTGGTGATCTGGAAACATCATCTGATGATTCGGATGTACGTCGACGCGCACGCATTCGCCTTGAGTTGGCCTCGGCTTATTACGCGCAAGGTCAGTTGACCACGGCTTTGGACGAGATCAAGCAGGCCTTGGTCATCGATCCCCGGTTTTCTGATGCGTTTGATTTGAGGGGGCTGATTTACAACTCGCTGGGCGAGTCGGCCAAAGCAGAGGACAGCTACAAGCGGGCGATCGAGCTGGACCCCCGCAATGGCAGTGCCATGCACAACTACGCATGGATGTTGTGTGGCAGTCAACAATACCCTGCTGCAGATGCACTGTTCGAGCAAGCCGCCAGTTTTCCGCAAAGCGTCGTCCTGAGTAAAACACTGTTGGCGCGTGGGGTCTGTCAAATTCGGTCGGGTCTTTTTGCTGAGGCTGAAAAAACACTGATCCGATCCTATGAGCTGGATCCCGCCAGTCCTGCGACGGCGTTCAATCTCTCATTTGTCTTGTTTCGCAAAGGTGAGTACGAACGTGCGCGGTTTTATATACGCCGCGTGAACAACGTGCCAGAACAGATCACCTCCGATTCGATCTGGTTGGGGATTCGCATCGAAAACAAACTCAACAACATGTCAGGGCGCGACGAGTTGTCGAGCATCCTGCGTAGTCGCTTTCCAAACTCCAAAGAGGCTGCAGCCTTAGAGGCGGGGCGGCTCGATGAGTGAGGTCAACATGTCCAATGAAGGGGTAGTGTCCATGGGGACCTCGCCAGGCGATTTACTGCGTCAAGCGCGCCAGGCTCAAGGGCTTGAGCTTGACACCGTGGCGGCCATGATCAAGGTGACTCCAGCCAAGCTTGAGGCCTTGGAACTGGGTCACTACGATCAATTGCTGGACCCCAATTTCACGCGGGCATTGGCCATGACGGTCTGCCGTAGTCTGAAGATCGACTCGGCACCCATCCTGGCTGGCTTGCCCGCGGCCAAATCCCTTCCGCTGTCCCCCAATAAACCGGCCTTGAATCAGCCCTTCAAGGAGTCTCGGGGTGCCAATCTCTCGTTCGATTCTGGCTGGTCCTTCAATCTGAAAGTCTTGCTCCGACCGCAATGGCTCGCTCCATTGCTGTTGTTGCTCGCATCGGTGGTGGTCTATGTGCTGCCGGAGTCCTTTCGGCTGCCGTCATGGTCGGGATACCAATCGGCGGCTCCGGTGCCGACACCCAGTGCTTCTGTGCCGACTCCCGTGGCCCAGGTGCCATCAGAGCCCGAAGCCGTCCCAGAGTTGATTCCAGCCGATCCGGGAGCGGCGTCTGCGCCGGCATCGGCGATGGAGGCATCGTCGCCCCAGGTGCCTGCCGCGTCGGCCAGTGTGCCGGTTGGCGTTGCTCCGCCAGCCTCAAGCGCCTTGCCCGCATCGGTCTCCGTGGCCGAAAACCCCTTGGTGTTGACCAGTCGAGAGCCTGCTTGGGTCGAAGTCCGCGATGCCAATGGCAGCAAGCTGCTCTCGCGCCATTTGACGGCCGGTGAAGTCGTCACGCTCAATGGCGCGACGCCCTATAAATTGTTGCTTGGCAATGCCATGGGTTTGCAGTTGAATTTGCGTGGTCAGTCGATCGACTTGAACGCCTACACGCGCAACAACATCGCCCGATTTGAACTGAAATGAACGATTTCATCTCCCTGTCCACGCAGATCGATGTGGCCAGTCCTGCGCCACGGCGTTCGCGGCAAGCCCGAGTGGTCTGGGGTGACCGAGTGGTCACCATCGGGGGCGATGCCCCTGTGCGTGTTCAGTCCATGACCAACACCGATACCGTCGATGTCATTGGCACGGCCATCCAGGTCAAAGAGCTGGCCGTCGCCGGATCCGAGTTGGTGCGCATCACCGTCAACACGCCCGAAGCGGCTCAGGCGGTGCCGCACATTCGCGAGCAGCTCGATCGCATGGGCATTGATGTTCCCTTGGTCGGAGATTTTCATTACAACGGACACCGCCTGCTGACCGAATTCCCGGACTGTGCCAAGTCTTTGTCCAAGTACCGAATCAACCCGGGCAATGTGGGCAAGGGCGACAAGCATGATCGCCAATTCGCCCAGATGATCGAAGCGGCCCTGAAGTACGACAAGGCCGTGCGCATCGGCGTCAACTGGGGCAGCCTGGACCAAGAGTTGATGGCTTCGCTGATGGATGAAAATGGTCAGCGAGCACAGCCTTGGTCGACTCAGCAGGTCATGTATCAGGCGCTGATCAACTCGGCGTTGCAGTCGGCCGATTTGGCTCGCGAGTTGGGCATGGCGCCGGAGCAAATCATCCTGTCGTGCAAGGTCAGTGGCGTCCAAGACCTCATCAGTGTCTACCGCGGGCTGGCTCAGCGTTGTGACTACCCCCTGCACTTGG
>JAZJZP010000350.1:5005-6694 GCA_040389805.1 Pseudomonadota bacterium | reverse complement strand
GACGGCCCGAGGTCTCTGCTGGAGCGGGCGGGTGACAAAGTGCCGGCCCTGGCAACTGCTTTGACCAAGCAGATCGACAAGTTGCCGCAGGTGCAGGGGGCCGAGCAGGTGCAGGCGGGACGCGATATCGTCAGTCTGCTGCAAGGTGCCGAGAAGGAAGCCCACAAGCAAGGCGACCCCTATATTGCCAGCGAGATGTTCTTGCTGGCCCTGAGCGAGCACAAAGGCGAGACGGGTGAGCTGGCCCGTGATTTCGGCCTGACCCGCAAATCCCTGGAAGCCGCAGTCAAAACCGTGCGTGGAGATCAAAAAGTGGACAACCCCGAAGCCGAAGGCCAGCGCGAAGCCCTCAAAAAGTACACGTTGGACCTGACCGAGCGCGCCCGTCAGGGCAAGCTCGACCCGGTGATCGGCCGTGACGAGGAGATCCGCCGCGCCATCCAGGTGCTGCAACGCCGCACCAAGAACAATCCGGTGTTGATTGGCGAGCCTGGCGTGGGCAAGACGGCCATTGTCGAGGGGCTGGCCCAGCGCATCGTTGCGGGCGAGGTGCCCGAATCGCTCAAGAACAAGCGCGTCCTGGTGCTGGACATGGCCTTGCTGCTGGCGGGTGCCAAGTACCGTGGCGATTTCGAAGAGCGCCTCAAGGGCGTGCTCAAGGAAGTGGCCAAGGAGGAAGGTCAGACCATCATGTTCATCGACGAGATCCACACCATGGTCGGTGCGGGCAAGGCTGAAGGCGCGATGGATGCTGGCAACATGCTCAAGCCCGCGCTGGCTCGCGGTGAGTTGCACTGCATTGGCGCGACCACGCTGGACGAGTATCGCAAGTACATCGAGAAGGATGCCGCCCTGGAGCGCCGCTTCCAGAAAATCCTGGTGGGAGAGCCCACGGTGGAGGCCACCATCGCCATCCTGCGCGGCCTGCAAGAAAAGTACGAAGTCCATCATGGTGTGGACATCACCGACCCGGCCATCGTGGCTGCGGCCGAACTCTCCAACCGCTACATCACCGATCGATTCCTTCCCGACAAGGCGATTGACCTGATCGACGAGGCGGCGGCCAAGATCAAAATCGAGCTGGACTCCAAGCCCGAGGTCATGGACCGCCTGGATCGCCGCATGATCCAGTTGCAGATCGAACGCGAAGCCGTCAAGCGCGAGAAGGACGAAGCCTCTCAGAAGCGCCATGAGCTGATCAACGAAGAGATCGCCAAGCTGCAAAAGGAAATTGCCGACCTGGATGAGATCTGGAAGGCCGAAAAAGCCCAGGCCCTGGGCAGTCAAAGCGTGCGCGAAGAGATCGACAAGCTGCGCCAAAAGATAGAAGAGCTCACCCGCAAGGGCGAGTTCAACCAGGTGGCCGAGCTGCAATACGGCAAGCTGCCCGAGCTTGAAAAGCGCTTGAAGGAAGCCCAGGACAAGGAAACTGCCAAGGGCAAGGGGGCAGGCACAGGCCGACCTACGTTGTTGCGCACGCAGGTGGGCGCCGAAGAAATTGCCGAAGTCGTGGCCCGTGCCACCGGCATTCCCGTGTCCAAGCTGATGCAAGGTGAGCGAGACAAGTTGCTGGCGATGGAGGACAAGCTGCACGAACGGGTCGTGGGTCAACAAGAAGCCATCGTGGCGGTCTCCGATGCCATCCGCGCCCTGCCGGTTCTCCACCACCACCGGCTGACCCCAGCGTTG
>JAZJZP010000350.1:0-4995 GCA_040389805.1 Pseudomonadota bacterium | reverse complement strand
TCTCCGATGCCATCCGCCGCTCGCGTGCGGGTTTGTCGGACCCGAACCGTCCTTATGGTTCCTTCCTCTTCCTGGGCCCCACGGGCGTGGGCAAGACCGAGTTGTGCAAGGCGCTGGCCGGCTTCCTGTTCGACAGTGAGGATCACCTGATCCGCATCGACATGAGCGAGTTCATGGAGAAGCACTCCGTGAGCCGCATGATTGGCGCGCCTCCAGGCTATGTGGGCTACGAAGAGGGTGGGGCACTGACCGAGGCCGTGCGCCGCAAGCCTTACAGCGTGGTGCTGCTCGACGAGGTCGAGAAGGCCCATCCGGACGTGTTCAATGTGCTCTTGCAGGTGCTGGACGATGGTCGTTTGACCGACGGGCAGGGCCGCACCGTCGACTTCAAGAACACCGTGATCGTGATGACCTCGAACCTGGGATCGCACCAGATCATGCAGATGGCGGGCGAGCCTTCAGAGGATATCAAGGACGCGGTGTGGGTTGAGGTCAAGCAGCACTTTCGCCCCGAGTTCCTGAACCGCATTGACGAGGTGGTGGTGTTCCATGCCCTGGACAAGGCCAATATCGCATCGATCGCCCGCATCCAGCTCAGGGGCTTGGAATCACGCCTCGAAAAACTGGAGATGAAGCTCGAAGTTTCAGACGCGGCGGTGGCCGAACTGGCCAAGGTGGGCTTCGACCCGGCCTTTGGTGCCCGGCCGCTCAAGCGCGCCATTCAGGCGCAGATCGAGAACCCCTTGTCCAAACTGATCTTGCAGGGCAAGTTTGGTCCGAAGGATGTGATCCCGGTGGACGTGAGCAAGGCGGGCGTGTTCGAGTTTGGGCGGACAGTGCACTGATGGTTCAGCCCGGGCAGGCGCGTCTAGGTAATGGCTGCGTCTGACCGATTGCTAATGTGAAGAACTCGGCCTTGGTCAAGCCTGCCGCCTGAAGGGCCAAAGCCAGCTCACGCGGCGGCTCATCCAGCGCTTCATCGGTCAACTGAAACGCACCCCAGTGCACGGCCAGGGCCTGCTTGCAGCCAATGTCTTTAAAGATCTGCACGGACTCAGCGGGGTTGACGTGCTGGTCCTTCATGAACCAGCGTGGCTCGTAGGCGCCGATGGGCAGCAAGGCGATGTCAAAGCCACCGCCCAGTTCGGGCGTTTGTTCGCGCGCGAAGTGGCGGCGGATGTCCACAAAATCTTTTGAATAGGCCGTGTCGCCCGCGAAAAAGAGGTGGCAGTCGGGCGACAGCACCGCGAAGCCTCCCCACAGGCTGCGCAATGCATCGGTAGCCGTGCGCGCCGACCAGTGCTGGGCTGGGGTCAGCGTCACCGGGATGCGGGCGGACCGCGCTGTGGCTTCCAGCACATGGGTGTCCCACCAGTCCAACTCAATCACGCGGTGGATGCCCCGTCGTGCGAACCAGTGCTGGTGCCCCAGTGGTGTGATGAACAGGGGGCAGCCGCTGGCTTGTTTGGACAAGGCCAGCAATGAAGCCTCGTCCATGTGGTCGTAATGATTGTGCGAGAGCAGCACCACGTCGATGGGGGGCAGTTGCTCCAGCGTCAAGCCGGGCGGTGTCTGGCGTTTGGGGCCTGCCCATTGCACCGGGAAACACCGATCCGAGAAGACCGGGTCGGTCAGGATGTTCAGCCCGCCCATCTGCGCCAACACGGTGATGTGCCCGATCCAGGTCAGCGCCGCTTGCATGTCCTGGCCCGCCGCGGCATTGGCGTGAATGAAAGAAAGGTCCGGCGCCACCACCGCAATGGGTTCACTGATGGGGCGCGGGTGGCCCGCTCGCCAGGCCTGCCAGCGCCAACGCATGATTTCATGCCAACGCTTGCCTGCGAATGACTGGTAGGTGTTCTGGAACCCGTCGGGCCGGTGGTGTTTTTTGTGGGGGTTGAAGTAACGGTTCTTCATGGCACAGCCCGGTATCTCAGGGACAAAAGCAAAGCCCCGGCAGGCCAATGACCCGTCGGGGCTTGTGGGTCAACTCGTGAGGGAGTCGATGAAGTTCGGCATCAGGCCACCTTGACCGGGATCTTGCCGATTTTGGCTTGCCACTCTTGTGGCCCGGTGATGTGGGCGCTGGTGCCGCCGGCGTCCACCGCGACCGTCACCGGCATGTCGGTGACATCGAACTCGTAGATGGCTTCCATGCCCAAGTCGGCAAAGCCCACCACCTTGGCGGTCTTGATGGCTTTGGACACCAGATAGGCCGCACCGCCCACGGCCATCAGGTAAGCACTCTTGTGGTTCTTGATCGATTCAATGGCCACCGGGCCACGCTCGGCCTTGCCAATCATCGCGATCAGGCCCGTTTGGGCCAGCATCATCTCGGTGAAGCCGTCCATGCGTGTGGCGGTGGTAGGGCCTGCGGGGCCAACGGCCTCATCACGCACAGGGTCCACCGGACCCACGTAATAAATGACGCGGTCGGTGAAGTCCACCGGCAGGGATTCGCCCTTGGCCAGCATGTCTTGAATGCGCTTGTGCGCGGCATCGCGGCCGGTCAGCATCTTGCCGTTGAGCAGCAGGGTGTCGCCCGGCTTCCAGCTGGCCACTTCGGCCTTGGTCAGCGTGTTCAAGTCGACGCGCTTGCTCTTGTTGTAATCGGGGGCCCAATGCACGTTGGGCCACAGGTCCAGGCTGGGCGGGGTCAGGTAAGACGGGCCGCTGCCATCCAGCACAAAATGGGCGTGACGCGTTGCCGCGCAGTTGGGGATCATGGCCACAGGCTTGGAGGCCGCGTGCGTGGGATAGGTCTTGATCTTGACGTCCAGCACGGTCGTCAGGCCGCCCAAGCCTTGCGCGCCAATGCCCAGGGCGTTGACCTTCTCGTACAGCTCGATGCGCATTTCCTCCAACTTGTTCTGCGGGCCGCGCTCCAGCAGTTCGTACATGTCAATGTCGTCCATCAAGGACTCTTTGGCCAGCAGGACGGCTTTCTCGGCGGTGCCGCCCACACCCAGGCCCAGGATGCCCGGAGGACACCAGCCCGCCCCCATGGTCGGCACCGTCTTGAGCACCCAGTCGACGATGTTGTCGCCAGGGTTCATCATGATCATCTTGCTCTTGTTCTCGGAGCCACCGCCCTTGGCTGCCACGGTCACGTCCACCTTGTCGCCGGGCACCACCTCCATGAAGATCACTGCGGGGGTGTTGTCCTTGGTGTTCTTGCGGGCAAAAATGGGGTCGTCCAGCACCGAAGCGCGCAGCACATTGTCCGGGTTCAGATAGCCTTTTCGGACTCCGGCGTTGATGGCGTCGGCAATCGAGCCCTTGAATCCCTCCCACTTCACGTCCATCCCAATTTTGAGGAAGACGTTGATGATGCCGGTGTCCTGGCAGATCGGGCGGTGGCCTTCCGCGCACATGCGGCTGTTGGTCAGGATTTGCGCAATGGCGTCCTTGGAGGCAGGGCTCTGTTCGCGCTCGTAGGCGCGGGCCAGGTGGGCAATGAAGTCGGCCGGGTGGTAGTAGCTGATGTACTGCAGCGCGGCTGCGACGCTTTCAACGAGGTCGTCGTGGCGAATGGTCGTCATGGCTGGGCAAGGGGTAGTTAACGCAGCCCTCCAGTGTAGTCAAGCCGGGACAAGTCAGCGTGGTTTGCGCTGAAATCGTCACGGTATGGGCTGAATGGATGGAGTTCTTGGGTTAATTTTTCATGTGCATTTCAATCAGATGTTTCAAAATGCAGAGGTTATTGTTCATGGTTCCCCTTGCCCTCATGTGGGCGTCGCCTTTTCATCCAACAGACCGGAGCGTCGACAGTGTCAGATTTGGAAGGTAAGGTTAATCCGCACTACTTGGATAACGTGATGGTGGTGGCTGATGACCGCGAGGTGCAGGCCACCGAAGATATCTTTGCCGACAACGGCATGAAGTTGATCGCCAAAGGAAAGGCCATCAACCGTGACATGCGTGACCGACTGGTGGAGCGCAAGCTGCGCAAGCCACTGGAAGACTGCATGGAGATCGCCAGCGGGGTCACGGGGGCTCAATGCGCCAAGGCCGCTGAAGCATTGCTGGACAAGCATCAGTCTTTGCGGGTGTTGTGCTCTGCGCCGCGCTTCAATCCCATCCGGATGCTGAGTGAATCGGTGTTCAAGGGCCGTTTGCAGACCTTGTTGACCGTTTATGCCGAACATCGCCCCAATAAATTGGAGCATGCCGTCAGCGTGGCCCTGTTGGGGCTGGGACTGGCGCATCGGATTCAGCCTGGCGCCGCCGATGCCGCACAGATTTTGTTGACGGCGTGCATGTGTCATGACGTGGGCGAGCTCTATATCAACCCGGACTACCTGGCCCCCGGCATCAAGTTGGACTCGCAGCAGTGGCGACACATCGCGGCCCATCCGGTGGTGGCCCACCGACTGCTCAAGGATTTGCCGGGACCGTGCCGTCAGGCCAGTGTCCTGGTGCTGGAGCACCACGAGCGTCTGGATGGCTTTGGTTACCCTTATGGTCGCCGGGGCACAGACATCGGACTGGGCAGCCAAATTGTGGGTTTGTCTGAAATGTTGAGCGGACTGTTGGCGTTCAGCAGCACGCCGTTCACACAGGCCGATGTGGCGGTGAAGTTGATACCCGGTGAATTTAGCCGCGCCATCATTGACTTGGTCAGCCAGGTCAGCCGTCAATGCAATGAGCAAGCAGAGCCCACTGCTGTTGCCATGCCTCAGGACATCCTTTTGAACGCAGCCAAAGTGGCGCGCCAATTGGGGCGAATCGAACAACTGCACATGGATCTGGTGGTTCAACTCGATAAAACCAGTCCGGCGTTCAAGGCCATGATTGTTTCGGCGAGGGACCGCTTCGAGCGGATCTTGCGGGCATGGTCCAGCACGGGTCTGGATGCTCACTCACCAGAGATGTTGACGCAACAGGAGTTGTTGCGCGACGGTGATGTGGGTCGGGAGGTGGTGATGATTCAGCGCGAAATCGTGTGGCGTTTGCGTGAACTGGAGCGTGAGTTGCGAATTCGTGTCCAGAACA
>JAZJZP010000349.1:4490-10608 GCA_040389805.1 Pseudomonadota bacterium | reverse complement strand
GGCCTGGTTCCAGTTCTGCTGTTGTGCTGCCGTGGGCGGTCCACCGAGGTATCCTTGCTCAGCGGCACGCCGTGAGCCTCCAAGGCGGCAAGGAATTCCGCCTGGGTAATCTCGGGCCGCATGATGTGCTCGATCGAGCCGATCGCATTGTCCTTGAACCACCCCGCCCTGGCCGCGATCTTGTTTGTCGTGGCCTTCAACATGAGCGAGCTCAAGCACTTCACGCACATCCTGCTGCGGGCCCCGCGGGCCGATGTCGCGATCCTGGTCATCACCTTCTTGTTGACGGTGTTTGCCGACCTGGTGGTGGCCGTGAACGTGGGCGTGATTCTGGCGATCTTGCACTTCATCCGCCGCATGTCGGAGGCGGTGGATGTCACGCAACTCAGCCCCCAGGAGTTGAAAGCCGAGCTGAGCGAGCTGGGGCGCGCTGCCTTGCCGGCGGACACGCTGGTCTACGAGATCGAAGGCCCGTTTTTCTTCGGCGCGGTGGAGAACTTCGAGCAGGCGCTGCTGCACACCCACACCGATCCCAAGGCCTTGATCATTCGATTGCGCCGCGTGCCTTTCATGGACATCACGGGCTTGCAGGCACTGGACGAGGTGATTGGCAAGCTGCAAAAGCGCGGCGTGCACGTCATGTTGTGCGAGGCCAATGAGCGCGTGCGGGCCAAGCTGTGGAAGGCGGGCGTGTTGGACACCCTGCCGGAGGGCGACTACGCCGACACGTTGGCGCCCTTGCTGGCGCGAGCCGAAGCGGACGCCGTTCGCATCAAAGGCCCGTGATCAGGTCGATGGCAGCAACGCCGTCATGCCCAGGACGGCCGGCAAGCGTTTGGGCGCCTTGATGCGCAGCTGCTTGTTCACGTTCATGCGGCCAAAGACCACCTCGATGTCCGCGGTGGCGACCCCGAACTCGCGCGCCAGAAACTTCACCATGTGATCGGTGGCTTTGCCTGCCACGGGCTTGGCCGTGACGCTGACCTTGAGCTGGTGACCTTTGACTTTGCCAATGGCATCAAGCTTAGCGCTGGGGCTGCCCAGGATGTTGAGCACGAGGATGTCGCCGTCCCAGCCACAGACGGCACCCTTGGGCAACAGCGTCACTTTTGCATGCATCGTGGATTTGTTTTTTCTGCTAATCTCATGTTAATAATATTAGCATTTAAAATACGGTACCCATTCTTCGGAGCTACCGCCATGACCTCGGTCCACCTTCAGCAATTGCGAGCCCAGACCCCCGCTTACGTTCAACACCCCCGTCTGGTCGACTGGGTCATGAAGATCGCGGAACTCACCCAAGCCAAAGATGTGCACTGGTGTGATGGCAGCCAGGCGGAGTACGACCGCCTGTGCGCGCAATTGGTGGCCGCCGGCACCTTCGAGAAGCTCAATGAAGCCAAACGACCCAACAGCTACCTGGCGTGTTCCGACCCGTCGGACGTGGCGCGGGTGGAAGACCGCACCTTCATCTGCAGCGCGGTGCGCGAGGACGCGGGCCCGACCAACAACTGGATGGCCCCCGCCGACATGCGTCAGGTGCTGGAGACCGGCGACAAGGCCTTGTTCAAAGGCGCCATGAAAGGGCGCACGCTGTATGTGGTGCCGTTCAGCATGGGCCCGCTGGGCTCGCCCATCGCCCACATCGGCATCGAACTGACCGACAGCGCCTATGTGGCGGTCAACATGCGCATCATGACGCGCATGGGCCAGTCGGTGATCGCCGCCCTGGGCCAGGACGGCGAGTTCGTGCCCTGCGTGCACTCGGTCGGCATGCCGCTGCATGAAGGGATGCGCGATGTGAGCTGGCCTTGCAGTGCCACCAAGTACATCGTCCAGTACCCCGAGACCCGCGAGATCTGGTCGTTCGGCTCGGGCTACGGCGGCAATGCGCTGCTGGGCAAGAAGTGCTTTGCGCTGCGCATTGCCTCGACCATGGGGCGTGACCAGGGCTGGCTGGCCGAGCACATGCTGATCCTGGGCGTGACCAACCCCGAGGGCAAGAAGTACCACGTGGCGGCGGCCTTCCCCAGCGCTTGCGGCAAGACCAATTTCTCGATGCTGATCCCGCCGGCCGGCTTTGATGGCTGGACGGTCACGACCATTGGCGACGACATCGCCTGGATCAAGCCCGGTGCGGATGGGCGCCTGTACGCCATCAATCCGGAAGCCGGCTACTTTGGCGTGGCCCCCGGCACCAACGCACAGACCAATCTCAATTGCCTGAACTCGCTGCACCGCGATGTCATCTTCACCAATGTGGCGTTGACCGATGACGGCGATGTCTGGTGGGAAGGCTTGACCGACGAGGCGCCGGCCCATTTGATCGACTGGCAAGGCCGTGACTGGACCCCTGAAATCGCCAAGAAGACGGGCGCCAAGGCGGCGCACCCCAACTCGCGTTTCACGGTGGCGGCCACCAACAACCCGGCCGTTGATCCGGCTTGGGATGACCCCAAAGGTGTGGTCATCGATACCTTCATCTTTGGCGGGCGCCGCTCGACCACCGTGCCGCTGGTGACTGAAGCGCGCAACTGGGCCGAGGGCGTGTACATGGCCGCGACCATGGGCTCGGAGACCACCGCCGCCGCCGTTGGCCAGCAAGGGGTGGTGCGCCGTGACCCGTTTGCCATGCTGCCCTTCATGGGCTACAACATGAGCGACTATTTTCAGCATTGGCTGGACATGGGCAAAAAGCTCGCGGCCACGGGCGCCACGCTGCCCAAGATCTACTGCGTCAACTGGTTCCGCAAGGGCGCCGATGGCAAGTTCGTCTGGCCCGGCTATGGCGACAACATGCGCGTGCTGAAGTGGATGCTGGAGCGCGTGGAGGGCCAGGCGCCCGCGGGTCAGGAGCACCTCTTTGGCATCAGCCCGCGCTACGAAGACCTGAGCTGGGACGGGGTGACGTTCACGCCCGAGCAGTTCCGCGATGTGATCAGCATTGACCATGCGGCCTGGCAAGAAGAGATCAAGCTGCACACCGAGTGGTTTGACAAGCTGGCCTATCACCTGCCCCAGGAGCTGGTCGACATCAAGGCCAAGCTGGCGCAGCAGCTCTCAGCGTGATGCGGTAGTGGCCTGGGCCAAGGTCTCGTTCCAGACCTTGGCGATGTCGGCAAACGCGGGCATCAAGGCCTCCCACGCCTCGTTGTCCAGACCCTGGGTGCGCCCGATCACACCGATGCGGGAGGCCAGCGCGTGGCCCGCATCGAGTTTGAAGGCAAACACGATCACGTTATCGAGGTCCTGGTGGCCCAGCTGGAGGACCGCGTCACCGAAGCTGCGCTTGATCCGGCTGATGCAGGCCTTCACGTTGCGCGAGCCCGCCGGGAAGTTTGCCACCAGGATGCCGCCGGGCTGCAAGGCCCGCGCGCAGTCCCGGTAAAAACGCAGAGAGGACAGCTGCGCAGGCAGGCCCTGATCGTCAAAGCCATCCAGCAAGAGGACGTCGTAGGGCCGCGGCGGCTCGCGCACAAACTGGGCACCGTCGGCGGCGATCACGCTGAAGCGCGGCCCGTCGGGCGGGAGACAGAACGTGTCGCGCAAGGCGATGACGTGCGGATTGATCTCGACCACGTCCATGCGCGAGTCGGGCAGGTGGCGGTGACAGAACTTGGCCAGCGAGCCACCGCCCAGACCCACCATCGCGATGCTCTGCGGGCGTGGGTTGAACATCAAGAACCCCATCATCGTGCGCGTGTAGCGCAGCGTCAGGGTGTCGGGCTTGAGCACCCGCATCCGGCTTTGAATCTCGTGGATGGAGAAGTGCAGCGAGCGGGACATTTCGTCTTCGTGCACATAAGGCTTGACGTGCTCGACAGGGGGCATGGAGCTCGTCACGGATCGGCGCTGGCCTATTTGGTCGCGGCCAGTTTGCGCGCGCGCGTTGGGCTCTTCGTGGCGTAGGACACCTGATGGGTCTCCAGATAGTCGCGGATCAGTTGCCGCACGACCTGCGAGGGCGTTTGGTCCTGGCTGGCGCACAAGGCCTCGAAGGCGGCTTTCTTGTCGGGGTCGATCAAGAGCGTCAGTCGAGCAGTCTTGGATTCCATGATTGAAGCGGCCGTATGAATCAAATGATCATTGTATGTGAGTGGCAATGTGGGCGAACGCCGATTCCAGCTGGGACCATGCGGCTTTGGATAAGCCGGCAGGGCAAGGCACAGGACCCTGCGGGGGCGCTTGCAACTGATGGCCCTTGCAGGCAAACACCGTGGTGTTGCTGCCCTCGGGCTCGTGGACGACCAGCACCGCCTCCTTGAAGGCGTGCCTGATGCGCGCCACATAGAGGTCGTGCAGAGGGTGCTGGCTGTGCAAGTTGACGACCAGGATGCCCTTGGGGTGCAAGGCGTCGTAGCACTGATCATAAAAGCGCTGTGAGCAGAGGTTGGCAGGCAGGCCGCTGGCCTCAAAGCCATCGAGCATCAGCACGTCATAGCGTTTTGGCGGACAGCGCACAAAGAGCGCCCCGTCCCCCTGGATGATGGTGAAGCGGCGGTCGTCCTTGGGGATCAGGAACTCGTCGCGCAAGGCCAGCACGTGCGGGTTGATTTCAACCACGACGATGCGGCTTTTGGGCAGGTAGCGATGGCAGAACTTGGCCAGTGAGCCGCCCCCCAGCCCGATCATGGCAATGCTGCCGGGCTGGGCATTGAACATGAGAAAGCCCATCATGGTCTGGGTGTACTCCAGCACCAGGGCATCGGGCTGCATCAGATTCATGCTGCTTTGAATGGCTGCGATGGAAAAATGCAAGGACTTCGCGTCCAGGGTTTCGGTCACGAAGGGCTTGAGGTGCTGAGGTGAATCGCTGGTTTCGGGCACAACGGGCTTTATCAATGTTAATAACATTCTAATGTTATTAACATTGATAAAGGGCTGAAAGAGCTGTGCAAATTGCCCGGAAACGGGGTCTGATAAGCCTTCCTGAACCGGGTACAGTCCAGCATGTCCAGCACCACCCTGCATACCGCGTCGCGCGGATTTGAGTCAGCCCGCCAGGTGGGCGTGTTGCCCTCGGGTCACCGAAACCATCGCCTGCACGGGCACAGCTTTGTGGCCAAGATCCGGGCCAGCCTGCCCGAGGGCTGGGCGCCTTTTGCAGGGGCCGAGGTGCAGACGCTGGGGCAACGCCTGGAGGCCTGCACCAGCCGGCTCGATTACCGCCTGCTCAACGACGAGTTGGCATCGCCCACTGATGAAAACATCGCCCGTTGGCTGCGCGACCGGCTGGACGTGCCGGG
Source organism: Pseudomonadota bacterium (assembly GCA_040389805.1). GTDB lineage: Bacteria > Pseudomonadota > Gammaproteobacteria > Burkholderiales > Burkholderiaceae_C > Aquabacterium. The sequence continues at coordinate 5,362 of JAZJZP010000349.1, read as the reverse complement.
CCTGGAGCAGGTCGGCATTCAAAGCACCACGGACCAAGGGGTGGACCTGGATCGACACGACCACGCCCATGTCTGGCGCCGCTACCGATTCGAGTCGGCGCACCAGTTGCCGAACGTGCCGCTAGGGCACAAGTGTGGCCGCATGCATGGCCATGGGTTTGAAGTGATCGTGCACGCCAACCAGGACGTGGGCGGGCGCGACATCAGCATTGACTACGATCACCTGGATGAGGTCTGGGCGCCGTTTCACGAGCAGCTGCATCACCGCTGTTTGAACGACATCGAGGGCCTGAGCAACCCGACCAGCGAGGTGATTGCCGGCTGGTTGTGGCAACGCTTGAAGGGCTTGTTGCCCGAGCTGTCATGGGTCACGGTGTACGAGACGGGCTCGTGTGGCGCCAACTTCAATGGCCATGACTACCGCATCTGGAAAGAGATGACGCTGGACAGTGCATTGATCCTCAAGCGCGCACCCGAGGCCGACCCGCTGGCCCACATCCACGGCCATACCTACACCTTGAGGCTGCACCTCTCGGCACCTTTGGACCAGGTGATGGGCTGGACCGTCGATTTCGGGGACGTCAAGACCTTGTTCGATCCCATCTTCAAGCGGATCGACCACCGGCCTTTGCATGAGATCGAGGACTTGGCCGACTGTGATGCGGCCAGCGTGGCGCAGTGGATCTTGCGCCAGGCGCGGCATGTGTTGCCGTCAGTGGACCGCGTCGACCTGACCGAAACACGGGGCTGTGGGGCCATCGCGCTCAGCGGCGAGCAAGGCCCGACGCTGCCTATTTAGCCTGGGCTTTGGCGCCACGGCGCATGGAGCGCAGCAGCTGTGTGCGGAGGATGAAGCCTTGCGGGTGATGCTT
>JAZJZP010000349.1:0-4480 GCA_040389805.1 Pseudomonadota bacterium | reverse complement strand
TTGCTCGGTCACGACCGCGGGATCGCTTTGGCTCAACACGGTAAAGCCCACACTCAGTTCATTGAGGGCGATGGCGCCTTGCGTGCGGTACTTGTGGCCGTCAGGATCGGGGGTCTTCTCCGTGGCCGAGAAGTAGAAGCCGTACTTGCCGGACGAGTCCAGATCGATCAGTGGCAGGGTTGATTCGACGGCATGGGGCTTTTCAGCGTTGGCGGCGTGTTGGACCTGTTGATGCAGATCTTTGGCGGACACGCCCGCTGCGGCGGGGCTTTCAGGCCAGCTGGGCGTGATGGTCAGCACGAACGCCCGACCGTCGGGCGAGGCCAGCGAGATGGTCGGGGGGGTGTCTGGGCTGAGGCGACTCACCTGGTGGCGCCAGCCCGTCGGCACGTCAAGCACCAGGTCCGGCCGTTGGGGGATGGGAACATGCAGCTCGGAGGCAGCAGCGCAGGTGCACAAGGCCATGAGAAGCGCGGCGGGCAGTGGTTTGATCATGAATGACCTTGTGAAAAAAACCGTGCTTCATACCAGCATTTGAGGGGCGGACACACGAGCAGTAGCGTTCTTGACAAAAGTTTACGTGTGGAGAGGGGCTGGCGGTCAACAGCGAGGGGCTGCCCTGCGTTGAATCAAGCAAGGCATGCAACGTTAACGCGCCTGCCCCGTACCGCAAAGGAATTGTTCATGAAGACCCAATCACAGTCGGCCCCCCTGCGCACGGTTGTTGCGCCTCCCGTGATGGCGAAGGCCCCCGTTTCCGCCTCTGCGCCAGCCAGCCAGGGCCAGCAGGTCTCTGGCCCGGTCATGAGTGGCTGGGATCGTGCGCTGCTCAAAGACGTCAAGCGTTGATCAAGACTTGACTCAGTTCGACGGATGCTCATTGTTGCCATTGCCCACAGAGGTCAGCCGCCGTAAATTGCTGCCATCGCGGGCCATGCTGAAAACGCCGAACTTGCCCTCCTCAAAAGGGGCCACCAGCGCCATGCGGTGAAAAAAGATGGTTTGGCCATCCAGGCTCCACGCCGGTTTGCTATTGATGTTGCCGTCGTTGATCAGGTCATGCGCATTGCCGCCATCGGCATCGGCGATGCGGATCGCCCAAGCGCCGGCCCCCGAAAAACGAGTGGGGTCAACCGTGACCAGCCAAGCAATCTGGCGTCCATCGGGCGAGAAGTAGGCGTCGTAATCAGCCAGCCCATCGTTGGTGAGCCGCGTTGCGGCGCTGAGCGGCGTCGCGTTCATCACATAGATTTCGTAATTGGCCGGCAAACAGGGCGTGCCTGGGCAACCGTTGAACAATAGCTGGCTGCCATCGGGCGACCAGGACACATCCGTATTGACCCCGCCGCGGTTGGTGAACTGCACGGCGTTGCGGCCATTGGCCTGCGTGACGAAAATTTCCGCGCCACCACCGACACCCCCGAACAACGCAATCTTGGTGCCGTCAGGCGACCATTCTGGATGGCCTAGTGCGGTCCAGCCATCCGTGCCTGGCGCGCGCAGTTGGGTCACCTCGCTGCCATCGGCATTCATCACCCACAGACTGGCTTGCGCATAGCCATCCCCCTCATTAAGAATCGCCGCAGGTCGCCGCAGAAAGAGAATCTTCTTGCGATCAGGTGAAATGCGCGGCCACCAATTGCGGTACTGCGCGTCGTGGGTGAGCTGCTGCGCCAAGCTGCCGTCGGTGTTCATCACGAAAATCTCGTGGCGACCTGTTCGATCGGAGTCAAAAACCAATTGGTTGGTGGCGAGCAAGGTGCTTGATTCGCCGGAATTGCCTGGCGAGCCGCCACCGCAAGCACCCAGTGAAGCCAGCGCAGCCAGCAATAACAGTGAGATCGGTATGCGCATGGGTTTTTCGGCCTAGCGCGATCCTAGTTGCCTTTTTAGGCAGCTCTGCGCAGCGGACTGTTCTTGCCCTGGTTTGATGACAAAGCCATCGCCCCATCACCCTCTGCAATCACCGTTTTTTGACGGCGTCTGAAGACGCTGCCTTTGGCCAGCACCAAAGCAGCCAACAGCATCAACACACCATGAATGGCGTGCCCCGCCCACAGCGTCAACCCGCCCGCCATCAAGGCGGTCAGGCAAATAAAAATGCTCCAATAACGGGTGCGTTTCAAGAGCGAGGTCGAACGAGGCTTTTGGCCAGTCATCATGTCTCCTTGTGGCCTTTTCACGGTTAATGTGGCCACCATTGGCTTTTTATGACCTCCTTCGCTCCGGCGCAACCCAGGCTAACCCCTGCATGGCCATGACCCCGCCTCCCCTTCCGATGCCCATCGCCAGCCCCTGCATCCGGGTTTGTACCTTGTCTGACGAGGACGTGTGCCTTGGCTGTGGCCGCACGCTGGAGGACATCACCCACTGGAGCAAGATGACGGAGGCCGAGAAGGCGCAATGTGTGCAGCGGGCCGCCAGCACATTGCAGCAACTCAAGCGTGGATGAGGGAGCCGATCCAGCTGGAGGCCAGCGCCCCCACGCACGCGACGATCAGCGCGATGCTCGCCCAACTCGCGATGCGCGAGGCGCGGCTTGATCGCGCATCGCCCATGATCGTGGCGTCACGCGCGAGCAAGTGCAGCGCCAAAACATGCAGAGGCAGCATCACGGCGTTGACCACCTGGCTGGTGTAGATGAGCGGGATGAGGGGCAAGCCCGGCAAGGAGACCACGCTGACTGCGGCCACCGTTAGGCCCACAAACGCCGCATAGAACAGCTGGAAATGGCGCGAATCCAGATCCAGCGATGCCGGCGCACCAACCCCTTCGGCAATGGAGTAGGCCGTTGCGAGCGGCACGATGGCCGCGGCCAGCAGCGAGGCGCCCAGCAAGCCGGCGCCAAACAGCACCGTCGCAAAATGGCCGGCCAGGGGCTGCAGCGCCGCTGCCGCGTCACTCGCATCGTTGATGTGCACGCCGGCGCGGTGCAGCGTGGCCGCACAAGCCACCGCGATGGCCAGACCGATGAGGCCCGTCAGCAAGGAGCCGATCAGCACATCGACCCGCTCCCAGCGCAGGTTGGCGACGGTGATCTTCTTGTCCACCGCGTACGACTGGATGAAGGCCAGGCCCCAGGGTGCCAACGTGGTGCCCAGCGTGGCCGCGATCGCAATCCAGCCGACATGGTCGACCGGCAGGTGTGGCACGAGCGAGTTGTGCCAGACCTGAGACCAGTCAGGCCCAGCCAGGATGCCATCGACGATGTACAAGGCCAGCGTGGACGAGACGATCAGCAAGATGCGCTCGACGCGGTGGAACGAGCCCAGCACGACCAGTAGCGAGATCAACACGCCCGCGATGGGCGCGCTGATCCACGAAGGGATGCCCACCAGCGAGCCGGCGGCAGAGATGCCCGCGTACTCGGCGCAGATGGTGCCGAAGTTGGCAAACAGCAGTCCGATCACGGCGGCATAGCCCCAGCCGTGGCCCCACCGGTCCCGAATCACGCCGACGAATCCCTTGCCCGTGGCCGCGCCTATGCGCACCGCCATCATGTGAAATTGAACCAGCAGCACGGTGGAGGCCGGGATGATCCACAGCAGCCGATAGCCGAAATCGGTGCCGAGCACGGAGTAGGTGGTGATGCCCGCCGGGTCGTCATCCGACAGCCCGGCCAACAACCCCGGCCCCAGCACGGCCATGAAGGCCGCGAAGGCCCCCAGTCCGGCCGAACGAAAGCGTGCGAACTGCAGTGCGATGCCGCGCCGGTGGTGTGCCACGCCGTGGGGCGGCGCTTTGCGCTTGGTTTTGGAGGTCACGAGCAAGCCGATCTGAGGTGGTGGGGTGTGGGTGGGTGGATGTCTTGAATGTAGACGGCGTTTGCGCGGCGTCAACGTGGGGGCTTGGATGGTTCATAGGCTCGGTGGCACCCGAACCCGGGCCCACCACCGTATTGGAGAGCACATGAATTCACCCCTGATCAACATCAATCGGCTCACTGCTGCGGCAGTCCTGGCTGTGGCTTTTGCCATGCCGACGCACGCGGCCAATGTCCCCTTGCAGAGCGCGACCGCCACCTACTCGCAGGAGAACCCCGAGTTGCCAGGCCTTTGGGGAGCCTACAAGACGATTGATGGCAATGCCGCAGGCGCGTTCACCTCATGGGCCATCTACCGCGCGGACGGCATCCAGGCGGAGTCGATCGTGTGGGAGACCCAATCGGACCTGACGCTGGATGGCACCTTGCCTTTGCGTTTTGATCTGCACCAACAAGATGGCATTCCCACGCCGGGACACAACTTGGGACGGTTTCGTCTGTCGTACACGACCGATGACCGGTCGCAGTTCGCCGATGGCCTGAGCAATGGCGGTGACGTGAGTGCCAACTGGGTGGTCATCGCCCCGGCGACGGTCGTGTCGACCGGTGGCGAAACGATGACGATCTTGCCGGATGCCTCCGTGCTGGTCTCGGGCGGAACGAATGCCTATCCGATCTACACCGTGACGACGACGTTGGCGGTGAGTGGTATCACCG
>JAZJZP010000348.1:0-1832 GCA_040389805.1 Pseudomonadota bacterium | reverse complement strand
ACGGCCTCACCGCCGAAGAAATGGCCGCCACCCTGCCGACCGAGGTCTGCACCAAGCTGGGATTGACCGCCGACAAGCTGTTGGTGGAGATGCCCAGCTTGCCCGAACTCTGCGAAGGCATGGAAGCCTTGCTGGGCTGAGCCCCTCCAGCCTAAATCGACAACGGGTCGACATCGACCGCCCAACGGACCAGTCCGTTGCGGCGGTTTTTTTGCGCCACCTGCAACCAGATGGACTGGCTCTCGGACATGAAGCGCTGCAAGGCGGCCCGGTTGGTGGACTCGATCATCATTTGCGCCCGCTCGACATTGGCCACGCGCTGCACCGGGGTCGGCACCGCCGGGTAGAGCGTGACGCACGCCAGGGCATCGGCCAGGGCCTGCACCGCCTCGGCGGCTTCGCTCAAAAACTGCTGGGCCGCCTCTTGGGTCTTGCCCTCGGCCCGCAACATGGCCAGGCTGGAATAGGGCGGCAGGCCCGCCATCTGGCGCTCTTGCAGCTGACGTGCGGCAAAGGCGGCAAAGTCGTAGCTGCGCAAGGCGGTGTACAAGGGATGCGTGGGGTGCCAGGTCTGCACCCACATCTCGCTGTGGCCGGCCACGTCGGCATCGCGCCCGGCCCGACCCGCCGCTTGCAGCAGCAAGGCGAACTGGCGCTCGGCCGCCCTGAAATCACTGGCGAATAAAGCCGCATCGGGGTTGACCGCCGCCACCAGGGTGAAGCGCCGAAAGTCATGGCCCTTGGCCACCATTTGCGTGCCCACCAGCACATCGACCTCGCCGGCATGCACGCTGGCCAATTGCGTCTCCAGTGCGCCCTTGAGGCGCGTCACGTCCGCATCGATGCGGGCCACGCGGGCGTTGGGCAGGGCAGCGGCGAGCTGCTCTTCCAGGCGCTCGGTGCCGCGTCCCACCGGGCTGATGTCGGTATTGCCGCACTCAGGACAGGCCCGCGGCACCCGTTCGGTGAAGCCGCAATGGTGGCAGCGCAAGGTGCGGTCCTGCTTGTGAAAGACCCGCCAGGCGCTGCAATGCGGGCAGCCGCTCTTCCAGCCGCAGTCGCTGCAATGCAGCACGGGGGCATAGCCACGGCGGTTGAGCAAGACCAGGCTTTGCTCGCCACGCTCGACCCGCTGTTCAATGGCGTGGAGCAGGTCCAGCGCCACCGGGGGGCTCTCCTGACCCATGGTGGGCTTGAGCACGCGCGACATGTCGAGCACCCGCACGCGCGGCATGATGCCGTCGCCCACCCGAGCTGGCATGTCCAGGCGCTGGTAGCGCCCCACGCCGCCTTGCGCCACCGGCAGGGCGTTGTACCAACTCTCCAGACTGGGCGTGGCCGAGCCCAGGATGATGGGCACCCCTTCCAGGCGAGCCCGGTACACCGCCAGATCGCGGGCCGAGTAGCGCGCACCGTCTTGCTGCTTGTAGCTGGGGTCGTGCTCTTCGTCGACCACGATCAGACCCAGGCGCGGCAGCGGCGTGAACACCGACAAGCGCGTGCCCAGCACCACCTCGGCCTCGCCCAGATGCGCCATCAGCCAGTTGCGCAAGCGCTGGGCGGGCGTCAAGGCGCTGTGCAGCGACACGATGCGCCGCCCGACAAACCGCTCGGCCACGCGGGCCTCCAGCTGCGGCGTCAGGTTGATCTCGGGCACCATGATCAGCACCTGCCGACCGGCGTCCAGCGCCCGCTGGAACTTCATGACTGCGTAGTCGATCTCTGTCTTCTCTGCCCGAGCGGTCAGCCCTGGATGCGTCTCATACGCTGGCTTGAGCATAACTGTCGTCCCCGTGAGCGGGTTTACGATCTGCGCGATCCTCATCACAGAT
>JAZJZP010000347.1:19248-20189 GCA_040389805.1 Pseudomonadota bacterium | reverse complement strand
TTGGAGGGCGTGCCGTCTTCGTTGCTGAAAATGTTCAGCCCGGTCTGCTTGCTCACCACGCTCTGGTGCACGTGCATGGAGCTGCCCGGCTCATTGGCCATGGGTTTGGCCATGAAGGTGGCGTACATCTCATGGCGCAACGCGGCTTCGCGGATGGTGCGTTTGAAGAAAAACGCCTCGTCGGCCAAGCCCAGCGGGTGACCATGAAAGAAGTTGATCTCCATCTGGCCGGCGCCCACCTCGTGGATCAGGGTGTCCACGTTGAGCTCCATCTGTTGACAGTAGTCGTAGATGTCCTCGAACAGCGGATCGAACTCATTGACCGCATCGATCGAATAGGCCTGGCGCGAGGTTTCCGCGCGACCGCTGCGGCCCTTGGGTGGACGCAAGGGCTGGTTGGGGTCGATGCTGCGCTCGGTCAGGTAGAACTCCAGCTCGGGCGCCACCACCGGCGTCCAGCCCTCGTTGTCAAAGAGCTGGCACACGTGCCGCAGCACCGAGCGTGGCGCGTAGGGGATCAGCTGGCCTGCGCGGTCAAAGCAGTCGTGAATGACCTGGGCGGTCGGGTCCGTCGCCCACGGCACGATGCGCACCGTGCTGGGGTCGGGCTGCAAATGCATGTCTCGGTCCGTGGGCGAGATGACATCGAAATAAGGCCCCTCTGAGGGGAACTCGCCGGTCACACCGATGGCCACGATGGCCTCGGGCAGGCGCATGCCCCGGTCCTCGGTGAACTTCTCGCGGGGCAAAATCTTGCCGCGTGCCACGCCGGTCAAGTCGGGCACCAGGCATTCGATCTCGGTCACGCGTCGCTCATTGAGCCATTGTTCCAACTCACTGAAGCTGCTGGGTACTTTGGTGTGCATGGCGCGCCCCTTTGGGATGTGGCTTATGCCTGAAGCTTACGCGACTGCCATGCCTGACAGGCCTGTCCAAACGCC
>JAZJZP010000347.1:17718-19238 GCA_040389805.1 Pseudomonadota bacterium | reverse complement strand
AGGACACGGGGTTGCTCGCCGCCAGCCATTCCGGGTGCCATTGCAGGCCCACACAAAACGTCGTCCCGGCACCATGGGAGAAGGCTTCCACGACCCCATCGGGCGCCACGGCGTCCACACGCAGCCCATCGGCCAGGCGTTTGACGCCTTGCCCATGCAGGCTGTTGATCCAGATCTCTCGCCCCCGCAACACCTCGGGTGGCAGCCCTTGCAGGATGGCCTCCAGCCATCCGCCCGGCACCAACTCGACCGCATGCGCCAGACCGTATTCCTCTTCGACGGGTCGACTCGGTTCGCTGCGGTGATCCAGCAGACCCGGCTGTGCATGAACCGCCTGCTGCAAGGAGCCCCCCAAGGCAACGTTCACCTCTTGAAAGCCCCGACAGATGCCCAGCACGGGCAGCCCCAGGGCCACGGCGCGTCGAATGATGGGCAGCGTCCAGGCATCACGGGCGGGGTCCAGCGGCAGTGACGGGTCGTGCACCGCTTCGTCGAAATGGCTGGGGTGCACATTCGAGGGTGAGCCCGTCAGCAACAGGCCGTCGGCCATGGCCAGCAAGGTGTCCAACTCTTGCGGGGTGGCCCCCGGCACCACCAAGGGCATGCCCCCGGACAGCCGCACCGCGTCCAGGTACTTTTGCCCCGCCACCTGAAACGGGTGGCGACCGATCGTGCGCAGGCAGGACGGGACCAGCACCACCGGGGGAGAAGAAGTTTTGTCAGCGCACATAGGCAAAGAGGATCGCAAGCGGTGTGCCAAAGCGTAGCAGGTGGACGATCCTGCATGGCCATCACAGGTATTTTCTGCCTGCAGGCCACCGATCATGCTGCGACCACACCCGACGCGATCTAGCCAGGTTCGCTTTGCATGCGTAGACCTCAACCTTCCCAGCCTTTTGTCGATAAGCCCTGAGACGGTGTGGTTTTCGTGCCTGGTATCCGCACACCTATCGTTCAAGTACAAAGGTCGGTCAAAAATGCGCGTCGGCATGCCCCGCAGCATCCAACTGCTATTTCCACTGATCACCTTGATAAGCGTGGCCCTGATCTGGGCTGGCGCGACCCAATGGATCGACAAAGAACGCGCCGAAGTCGTCCGCGAAGCGGAACGCTCCACCCAACACTTATTTGGCGTCTACGAGGTGCAGATGGTGCGCGCCTTGCGCGACATCGACCTCACCATCAATGTGGTCCGCTATGCCTGCGAACACAATGGGCTGAAAAACGCCCTGCAGGACTTGGACCACAACCTGCTGGTGCCGTCCGCCTTGTTATTTGTGGTCAACATTGCGGATCAACATGGCAACGTGGTGGATTCCAACAAAACAAGCAACACCACCAATGTGGCCGACCAAGCGCATTTTCGTTATTTCGTTGACGGCAAATCACGGGGAGATGCCCTCTACGTCGGCCCCACCATCATCGACCCCAAAACCAAACTCAGCCGCATGCAGTTTGCCCGCCGCATCACCGGGCGTGGGGGGGCATTTGCAGGCATCGTGAGTGTGTCAATTGACCCT
>JAZJZP010000347.1:11699-17708 GCA_040389805.1 Pseudomonadota bacterium | reverse complement strand
GTGTTGGGAGTGATCGGACCTGATGACCAGTTTCTGGTGCTGCGCACCGGTGACCAAATCTCCCAGCCCATCCTGCCATCGCTGCGCAACCTAATTCCCAAGGCCAACCCGGAAAAAACCATGCCGGCAACGGTCATGCGCAACCCCTGGGACGGCGTGCGCCGCTACACGGTTTTTCTTGAGTTGACGGCCTTTCCGCTGACCATAGTTGCAGGAATGTCCGAAGAGGAGCAACTCCTGGAATTTCAAAGTACCGAGCGAACTCGCTATTGGCAAGCGACGCTGGGAAGTCTGCTGGTGATCACACTGGGCCTGTTGCTGTGGCAACTGGACAGAAGCCGTGCACGCATTCGCAAAGCGCAAGAGACGTACCACGCGGCCTCCGAAGCCAGTCTTGACGCCACTTATATTTTGCACAGCGTGTGCGATACCAGCGGTGCTGTCATCGACTTTTTGCTGGCCGATGTTAATAGGCGAGGCCTGGCACTCACCGGCCTCAGAAAAGAAACCCTCTGGGGACGGTCTCTGCGGACCTTATTGCATGACAACGGCCATGACCCTGTGTTTTCAGTGCTTTCCAGCGTGTTCAACACAGGAACCACTTACGAGAATCAGTGGCACAACAAAACCGCCACCATCCACTCGCAATGGTTACACGCCCAAATTTTAAAAGCGGCCGACGGCTTGGTGATCATCGTTCGAGACGTCAGCGAACGCAAAATATTCGAAGCTGAACTGGTGCAACGCAATGCCGAATTGACCGCACTGAATACCCAGCTGACCGATGCCCATGAACAACTGGTCCAGTCTGAAAAACTCGCCTCCATTGGGCTGCTGGCGGCCGGGGTAGCTCATGAAATCAACAACCCGCTGGGCTTCATTTTGTCGAATTTTGGCACCCTGGGTGGTTACCTGAAAACCCTGTTTGAGATGCTCGACGCCTACAAGGACACAGAAACCGCCCTCCGCGACCCTGCCCTGACCACTCAAATCCAAGCCATGCGAAAACAAAGCGAGCTGGACTTCTTGAGAGAAGACATTCCCGCACTGATGAGTGAGACCAAAGACGGTATGGAGCGCGTGCGGCGCATCGTGCAAGACCTCAAGAACTTCTCGCACGTGGACAGCGCCCAGGAGTGGCAGTTGATGGACCTGCACACAGGCATCAACTCAACGCTCAATGTGGTCAACAACGAGATCAAGTACAAGGCCGATGTCATCAAAGACTATGGCGACATCCCCGCCATTGAAGGCCTGCCCTCTGAAATCAACCAAGTGGTGATGAACCTGCTGGTCAACGCTGCACAAGCGATTGGCGACGTGCGAGGCACCATCACCATCCGGACCGGGCAAGAAGCCAACGACGTGTGGTTTGAAGTGACCGACAGCGGTTGCGGCATATCACCCGAGCACATCGCCCGCATCTTCGACCCTTTCTTCACCACCAAGCCGGTGGGCAAGGGCACAGGCCTGGGCCTGTCTCTGTCTTATGGCATTGTCAAAAAACACGCTGGACGCCTGGAGGTGAGCAGCACGCCAGGGGTGGGCACCACCTTCCGGGTGACGCTACCCAAAACACAGGCCACGCAAACCGCACAGGCCATATCGGCCGACTAGTTGCTTGAGCGCGGGGCCTGGTCAAACACGAGCAACTCGTCGGGCATCAACACCTCGCCATGGGGCCCCCACTCCACCACGGTGAGGCCGGGCTCCAATTCTTCCAGGCGACGCATCTCCTGATCAGCCACCGACAACTCACCTTGCTGCACCCGCATGGAATCAGCCAACTGGCGGTCCGTCCGTGTTTGCTCGGAACGATCCAGAGCGCCACCCACGTGCTTGACCAGCTCAACCTCGGTCCAGGGTTTGGCCAAGTAGCGGTAGATCTCGATTTCATTGATCGCCTGCTGCACGATCTCGAAGTCTGAGGTGGCGCTCAGGATCATCCGCACAACATGCGGCTGCACCTTGCAGGCCGCGCGCAGGAACTCAATCCCGTTCATCTGCGGCATGCGGTAGTCCGACAAAATCACATCAAAGCTGACCTCTTGAATACGAGCCAACGCGACCGTCGGATCAGTGAAGCATTCAATGCGCACATCGCCAGCCAAGCTGGCGCGCAACACGCGTTTGAGCGCCGACACCACATTGTGCTCATCGTCGACCAACATCAGACGCTTCATTGTGATCCTCCAGAAGTGGGCGTGGGCGCGGAAACATGCCGAATGGCCAGCAACAAACTGCGGCCACAGCGCTTTTCATAGGCCCGGACGCGTGCAATCAAATCCGTACTCAGCACATGATCGGCGGCCAACAAGACCACGCCCTCCTCGGACATGAAGTCTTTGGCCAACACCATGCCCGCCTTGAGCTCCTGAGTGGTCAATGACAAGGGCCGGCTGCTGACAGGTGCCACGGAGACGAATAGCGCCAAGAAGGCTTCCAGCACGAAAGGGTCGAACTGTGTTCCCCCGCCCCGGCTCAACAAGGTTCGCGCCTGTGATGCAGACAAACCTGTCGAGCCCAAATGACCCGTTTGCAAATCGTCATAGGTTTCCGCAAGAAACAAAATCCGTGCACCCATCGGAATGGCCTCGCCCTTCAACCCATCCGGAAAACCCTGTCCGTCAAACCGCTCATGGTGAGACCGGATAAGCGCAGCAACGCTCTGCATGTCATCCAGCGACATCAACGTTTGCTCACCCACGATGGGATGCAGGCGATAACGGTGCAACTCTTCCGGGGTCATGCGTGGCACTGGCTTGGCCAAAATCACGTCCGACAGACCGATCTGACCGATGTCATGCAACAGCGCCGCAATGAACACGTCGCGTGCCTCCAGCTCCTCCAGCCCCAGGCTTTGGGCCACACGCCGCGCGATGTCGGCCACCCGGCGGGCATGACCCACCAAAGCATCCCCCCGTTGTTCGATCAGACCCGAGAAGGCTTTGATGGACGTGAGGTAGGTTTTTTTAAGTCGATCGTTCGCCTTGGACAAGTCAGCCGTGCGCTGCTCGACCTTGTCTTCCAGGCTGGCGTTCAAGGCCTTCAACTCTTCATTCTGACGATGCGCCAGGGCCTCTAACCGGCGTTTGTCATCTTCAAGGGACAAGCGTTCAAAGGCCTGCCGTGCAATCAACAGCAGCTCGTCATCGTTCCAGGGTTTGGTGATGTAGCGCTGAATCTGCCCCTGGTTGATCGCCGCAATGGTGGAGGTGACATCGGCATAACCCGTGAGCAGCAGCCGCGTGATGTGCGGCCAACGTCCACGGACTTTTTCAAGCAACTGGGCGCCGTCCATCATCGGCATGCGCATGTCCGAGATGATCAAGTCCACCGACTCGCGCTCTAGCAGTTCAAGGGCCAGGGCCCCACTTTCGGCTGTGAAGATTTGATAACCCGTGCCACGAAACAAGCGCTTCATGGCCGACAAGATATTGGGCTCGTCGTCAACACAAAGCAAGCTCCATCGCCGCTCTGGGGCGGCTACGATTTCAGTCACGACATGAAAGGTGGGCGCGTCCATCATCAATCCTCCGACCCCGCATCGGCCTCTTGCCCCGACACCACATGGCGAATGGGCAGGGTCAGTCGAAACGTGGTGCCTTGGCCGAGAACGCTTTGGACATCAATGCGACCGTTGTGTTTTTTGATGATGCCGTAGGACAAGGACAAGCCCAGGCCTGTCCCCTTGCCCACCGGCTTGGTGGTGAAGAAGGGGTCAAAAATGCGACGCAAGTTCTCGGGCGAAATGCCACTGCCGTTGTCACTGATGTCCACCCACACCTCATCGCCTTGCGTGCCAGAGCGGATCACGATTCGACCGCGTTCGGATTGAATGGCATGCGATGCATTGACCAGCAGGTTCATGAACACTTGGTTCAGCTCCGAGGACAGGCATTCAATGTCGGGAATGAGCCCATAGTCCTTGATGACATCCGCTCTGTATTTAACCTCGTTGCTGACGATGTTCAAGGTTGAGTCGATGCCATGATGCAAGTTGACCCAGACCCACTCTTCGTTGGCGTCCACTCGAGAGAAGTCCTTCAAATCTTGAACGATTTGCCGCACCCTCGTGATGCCTTCTTTGGACTCGGCCATCAAAGTGGGGATGTCCTCCTTCAAGAAGTCCAACTCTAATTCTTGACGCAACGCGCGCAACCGATGGGTCAGAGCAGACTCCCCCAGCTCAGCCTCTGCCTCTTCGTAGGCTTGCAGCATCTTGAACAAACTGGCCAGGTACTTCTCCAGCATGCCGAAGTTGGAGAAAATGTAGCCAATCGGGTTGTTGATTTCATGAGCCACCCCGGCCGCAAGCTGACCAATCGAGGCCAGCTTTTCAGACTGAATCAGTTTGCTCTGGGCATCGGCCAACTCCTCATGAAGTTGCCGCGAGTCCTCATGGTCCGGCAGGACGGAGCCCTGGCCGGAGGACGAGTCGGATGGGTGGTTCATGATGCGGCCCCTACACAAGCAAGGCCTGGCAAACCCCATCGAACTGGGCTTGCGCTTGGCCAAAAATCTGCTGACATTGATCCGTGCTCAGCTTCATGGAAGCCCACACCTGTGGATCAAGCGCAGGAACGATGTCATCGTCTGACTGTGTGAAGCCCAAGGCATGGGCCATGTTGTCGGCCACATGCACCAGGCCAATCAAGTTGGGCTCGGTGCTCACCACCGGCGCGTGGTGCAAGGTCACGGCCTCGACCAACAAGGGAGAGAAGCGCCAGTGCTCAGTGATGCAACCACCCACGCTGGCATGGTCCATGCCAAGGATAGCCAACTCAGCCTCTTGAGGCAGGCAATCATGCTCACGTTGGTAATCGCGAGCCCGTTGATGTTGCTCACAAAAAAAGGTCGCCAGTGCCAGGCGGCCGATGTCATGGAGCAGCCCCAGCGTGAAAGCCGTGTCTTCATCCAGGTGAATGTGTTGGGCCAGTGCCTTGGCACACAACGCCGTTCCAATCGAATGCCGCCAGAAAGCATCAAAGTCAAAACTGGCGCAATTTTTTCGATTGAAGGTGCCCGCCAAAGCGGCCGCGGTCACCACGGTACTCACCGTACGCATGCCCAAAATGGAAATGGCATCCGAGATAGACGCCACCTGACGCGGCACACCATAAAAAGACGAATTGGCCAACCGCAGGGTTTTGGCCGACAGGGCTTGGTCTCTGGATAATTTGACGGCCAATTGCTCGGCACTGAGATTGTCTCGTCCCATGGCCTCGATCAGCTCCATCACGACCGCCGGAAGCGCCGGTAATTCACGAACTGTTTTGGCGATGACTGAGGGTGAGAGCTGACTCATGACTTCGCCCCCGTCTGAAACGCCATGACCAAATGCATCAAAGGATGGATGTGTCCGGCGCGCACGCTGTAGCGAAACAAGTGCTCAATGCGCCGCGTGATGGCCTCACGTTGCGCCTGCTCCTCTGCATCGGTCTCTATATGCGTCAATGCCGGTTGGAGGGGTATGGCGCCGGTCACGTTCACAGGATCAGTCATGGCAATGGCTCGCTGGGATGAAATGGGGCATCACTTTGAGGAAACAACACCAGCAACTTGCCCCGGGCATGCTGATCACCAGACACCGCGCGGCACACAACGCGGTACATGCCCCCCCCCACCTCCATGGTCTGAGCAGCGCCTGACTCAGTACGCCAAACCAGCACCAAACGTGGATCCAGAACATCTTCAACACTTTGTCCGATGAGCAAGGCCGCAGGCGAAATGAGGCGTTCCGCATCTGGATTGACAAAGGCAATGAGGCCATCGTTGTCAATACCGATCACCGGCGCCGGGATGCTTTCCAACACCTCGCGCGCCACCACCAGCCGCGTTTCGTCCTGACTGATCTGCTCGCGTTGCGCATCCAGCATTTGTTGCAAGCGTTTATTGACGTGGGCCAACTCCCGATTGGCGTCCGTCACCTCGCTGCCCAGGCGCAAGTTCTCATCCACCATTTCTTTTTGCCGATTCTTGAAAGTGAAAGTCATTTGGATAAAGTCT
>JAZJZP010000347.1:9520-11689 GCA_040389805.1 Pseudomonadota bacterium | reverse complement strand
AAGCGTTCATCATCCCAGGGTTTTGTCAAGAACTTGTAGATCGATCCTTCGTTGATGGCATCGGTGATGGACTGCAACTCGGTATACCCCGACAACACAATGCGCATGGTGCCGGGATACAGCTCCTTGGCTCGCCGCAAAAACTCGACCCCCGTCATGCCCGGCATGCGCTGGTCCGAAACGATCACATCGACCTCTTGTTCAGCCAGTCGCTGCAACCCCTCCGCGCCGCTGTAGGCCACCACAATGTGGTAACCATCGCGCCGCAGCAGTCGCCGCAATGACGCCACGATGTTTTCTTCGTCATCCACCAGCAGCAAGGTTCGCTTGCACGTCTTGCGCGTCAGTAATGGATCGGGCAGTTGCCGACCTTCGCGCAACATCGTTTCAATCACCGAGGACGCAACAGCCTCACTGAAATAAAACCCCTGGAACTGATCACAGTGGTTGGCAATCAACAAGGCCAGTTGCCCTTCGTTCTCAACCCCTTCGGCAAGAACCTTCATTTGCAAACTGTGCGCCATGTTTATGATGGCCCGTGTCAAAGACACGTTCTGAGGTGATGCAGTGACATCGTTCACAAAAGAGCGGTCTACCTTGACCACATCAATGGGCAAGGTGCGCAAATAGCTCAGGCTTGAATAGCCGGTGCCAAAATCATCCAAGGCGATCTCGATGCCAATGGCCTTGAGTTCTGTCAGCGCGCGAACCACATGGTCCACGTTCTCCAGCAACATGCCTTCGGTCACCTCAAGGCTGAGTAGCCGGGGGTCCAGACCCGTTTCCAGCAAGATCGCTTCCACATGTTGGACGATATCGCTTTGTTGAAGCTGCAAGGCGGACAGATTGACCGCCATGCGCTGTATCGGCAAACCCGCTTGTTGCCATGCCCGCGCCTGCAAGCACGCCGTGCGCAAAACCCACGTCCCAATGGGCAAAATCAAGCCCGTGGCTTCGGCCACCGGGATGAAGTCGACCGGCAGGATCTCTCCGAGCTTGGCATCCGTCCAGCGCAACAAGGCCTCTACACCGATGATCCGTCCCGTGCTCAAACTGAGCTGGGGTTGGTAGTGCAAGTAGAACTCCTGGCGCTCCAGTGCCCGGCGCAGACCGGCTTCCATGTTCAGTCTGTGGGCGATTCGCTCGTCCGCCTGGGGAGAAAAAAACATGATGGGTCGTTGCCCCAGATGCCGCCCTTGCCTGATCGCCGACTGCCCCTGCATCAACAACTGATCAGGATCCGTCCCGTCTTGCGGAAACACGGTGATGCCGACCTGGCACGACACGAACACCTCCGTGCCACTCAGGTCGAACGGTTCGACGAGCGTGTGCATCAAGGCCTGCGCCGCCGAAACCATGGAGGACTCAGAGCCTGCGAAGGCCTCGTCAAACAAGACAGCATACTCACCCCGCCCCAGATGCGCCAAGGTGTCAATGCCGGTTTGCGCGGTTGAAAGCCGCTCAGCCACTGCCTTCAACAGGGCCTCACTTTGCACGTATCCCATGGTTTCACTGACCAGTGCAAGCTGATCGATTTCCAGCACACACAAGGCCTGCATCCGACCTTGGCTGAGAACCAAACGCACGCGTTCGTCCAAGCGGCTGCGCAATGACTTTCGGTTGGGCAACCGGGTAACCGAGTCGAAGTGCGCCAATCGGTAGGCTTGCTGTTCGGCCTGTCGCTTTCCTGAAATGTCTTGCACCACCCATCGAAAACACTTGGCATGACCGTGCTCATCCGATTCCACAACCCCCCGGTGCAAAACAATCCGCACACGGCCATCGGCACACTCGATGCGGTGCGTCGCTTCACGGGCCGGCCCAATGCAGCCCGTGCCATAGATCGACCGCAGCAGGTCATGATCCGCCTGGGGAATCCTCGACAAGACCCACGCAACGCTCACCGGATGAGGGGTGCTCGGCTCACCAAACAGTTGGAACAAACCCTCCGACAGCGTCACCTCACCCGTACTCAGGTCCAGGGACCCAGACCCCATGCTTCCTAGCTGCTCGGCTTCCACCAAGCGTTGTGTACGTTCACGCAAGTCCCGCAGCATCCGGTTGGTTTGACTCACGTCGTGCAAAGTCACCAGATCGGCGGGACGGTCATTGATGGTGATGAGGACGCCCCACACCTGGGCCTCAAAATCGCTGCCATCTTGTCGCACG
>JAZJZP010000347.1:5481-9510 GCA_040389805.1 Pseudomonadota bacterium | reverse complement strand
GCACGCAGCGCAACTCATAGGGTTGACCAGGCACACCGGCAATGCGTTGTCTGATTTGTTCAAACACACGGGCGCGGTCTGATGGCGCGATCAATTGCGCAACCGACACAGAGCCATCGGTCAAGGCCTGGACCGAGTACCCGGTCAAATGGGCCACCTGCTGGTTTGCAAACACGATACGGTGATCCTGCAATACCAGCACCCCGGTTTGCGCCCGCTCCACCAACAGGCGAAAAACCTCCGGTGCCACCAACGCATCCATGAGCGAAGCCCCCCCTTGCCCCCCTTGTATTGGAGGCTCGATCAATTCGATTCCTGCGGAATGTGACACGGCGCCATCCTTTTTACCTGAACACAGTATCGGCACATGGTGAGCCAACTAAAATCAAAACCCCCTCTTTGAAAGGGCTTCTAAGCCACGTGGCCCGGCTGATTCAAGCGTCATCGTGGCAATCTGCCTCTTTCTGGCTTGTCCCCATGACCCCATCTGCGCGACACTGCGCAATGACCGACAAACTCATCAAATTGTCTTGGCTGGAAGAGTTGTACACACTCAGCCAAACGGCGGCGTCCGCCACCAACCTGGAGGACACACTCCAGGCCATGCTGCGCCATATTGCCGATGGTTTTTCTGCGGGCAGCGGCACCTTGGCGTTCATGCTTCGCACTGAAGAGGTGCTGGAGATCGTCGCAGGCACCGACCTGCCCAAAGAAGCCATTGGTCAACGAATCGCCATGGGCCAAGGCATCTTGGGCCGCGTAGCGCAAAGTGGTCAGCCCATACTGATCAATGGGACCTTGGACGCCGCGCAGACCTCACGCCCTCAAGGTGCCACCGCGCGGCACGTGCCATCCTCCTCCATGTGCTGGCCCCTGCTGATCAAAGGGCACAACATTGGCGTGCTGTCGATGAACCGCTTCGAAGCCCACCAACCCTTCGAAGATCGTGACCTCCAGCGCGGCTCCATCATGGCCAATATGCTGGCCTTGGTGATCGAAAATCTGCGCATGCACCGTGAGCAGCAGCAGCGCATCAGCGATCTCTCCGAACTCAATCGGCAAATGGCCGAGATGAACCGCAAACTGGCCGACACTCAAACGCAATTGATCCAGAACGAGAAAATGGCGTCCATTGGACAACTGGCGGCCGGTGTGGCCCATGAAATCAACAACCCGATTGGCTTTGTCACTTCCAACTTGCGGATGCTGGGAACGTATATGGCGCAATTACTCCAACGTGCCAGCGATGCACAGGCCGGTCAGGCCCGCGATGAAGACCTTGAATACCTCAAAGAGGATGTGCCCACTTTGCTGGCCGAAACACGCGATGGCTTGGAGCGTGTGCGCCGCATCGTGCAGGACCTTCGCGATTTTTCACGGGTGGATTCCAGCGAACAGTGGGAGCAGGCGGACCTGAACGCAGCACTGATGAGCACCGTCAACGTGGGCCTGACGGAGTTCAAACCCCGCGTCTCGGTGGAGTGCGCCTTTGGGGAACTGCCACCGGTGCAATGCTTGTTGTCTCAGCTCAATCAGGTCTTTCTCAACGTCATCCTCAACGCAGCCCAGGCCATTGAGACTGCGGGAATGATCCACCTGCGCACCGGCTGCGAGGGCCCCCTCGCCTGGGTTGAAGTGGAAGACACCGGGTGCGGCATCCCCCCCGAGAACATCGACCGTATTTTTGAACCTTTCTTCACGACCCGTCCCATTGGCAAAGGCACGGGCCTGGGACTGTCCCTGGCCTATTCCATCGTGCAAAAACACCATGGGCACATTGAAATACGCAGCGCGCTCGGCCAGGGCTCCTGTTTCCGGATCACCTTGCCGGTGCGTCAAGCCACGCCTGTGGCGTGAGCGTCTCCGGACAATCACGCTAGGATGGCGCCCTTCATGCCCCTCGCAGGAGTAACTTGTGACCCCTTCGCTGCCCACCGCCATCTTTCAGCCCGTCGCTTTTTTGGTATTCTGGACCTTGAACGTGTTGCTTTTGGTGCCCTTCGCACGTTTTCGTGCCGGGGCCAAACGCGAGGTCGTGGCGGACGATTTTCGCTACGGCGAATCAGACCGCGTGCCCGAGCATGTGCGCCTGCCCAACCGCAATTTCATGAACCTGCTGGAAGTGCCGGTGTTGTTCTATGTGGGCTGTCTGGTGGCCTTCATCAGCCAGCACGTCGACCCCAGCCTGCTCACCATCGCCTGGGTCTATGTGGCCCTGCGCGCCGCGCACAGCGTGGTGCACCTGAGCTACAACCATGTCATGCAGCGCATGATGATTTTTGCCATCAGTAATGTCGTGCTGACGGTGTTCTGGACTCGTTTATGCTGGTTGTTATGGGCATGAGCCGGGAGGCCACCACGCAGTCACGTCCACTGTGTTTGGCCTTGTACAGGTTCTGATCGGCCACGCGCAACGCCAAGGCGCCCTGCCCGTCCACCACCTGAGCAATGCCAACGCTTTGGGTCACCACAAAGGGTTCCCCATCGCCGGTGAACAGGCTGGCCCGCAGTGCGTCGGCCATCTTCTGGGCCACGCGCTCGGCGCCCGCCGAGTCGGTATCGGGCAGGATCAAACCGAACTCCTCGCCCCCCAGGCGCGCCGCCACATCGATTTGAGGCCGTGTCGATGCGGTGAGGATTTGGCCCAGCTGTTCAAGCACCGCATCGCCCACCGGGTGGCCCCAGGTGTCGTTGACCCGTTTGAAGTGATCGACATCGCACAGCACCACGCAAAAAGGCCGGCCATCGCGGATCTGGCGGTGGGACTCGGCCTCCAGCTGGGCCATGAATTCGCGTCGGTTGGCCAGCCCCGTGAGCACATCGGTGCGCACCAGGCTCTCCAACTCCTTGCGCTGGCGGTGCAAGGTCTCGAAAAAGAAAAACAGCATGGCCGCGCACGGCAGCACGCTGGCGTCGAACACCACGCGCAGCATGATGGCCCACCACCAATGCATGGGCTGGCCGTTGAAGATCGGGTGCACCAGCAGCGGTGCATACGGAACACTCCGAGCCAGCAACAAGCCTTCACTGACGACGATCATGAGGCCGCCCAGCACCAACCCCGTCGTGAGGACACGCTGCTTGAAGAGCGCGCGCGCCAGAATGATCTCCTCCAGCAGCACCATGGGCATGAGGGAATCCTTCAGCCCATACGCCACACTGAGCAACACGAACACCAGCAAGGTGGGCGTGACCGTCCAGAGCGCCACCCACGCCGGGATCCGCATGGCATGACGGCGGCGCCAGCAATAGACCGCCACACCGCTGAGCCACAGCATCAAGGTCATCAGCAGGATCTGGCCAAACCACAGCACATCGACGCGGTACAAGGCCGCCACCTCCGGGCGAAACAAGGCGACGGTGTGCAGACCCCACAACAGCACCAGCATGGGCAGGGTCAGGAAAGCGAACAGCAGGCAGCTGGTCGCATCGCGGCGATCCAGCAGGCGTGCCCGTATCCAGCGCAACGCCTGGTTCACGCGGCCATCTCCGCCCCGTCTGACGAGATCGATCGATTGCGCCCGTCCTGCTTGGCGCGGTACAGATTGCGATCCGCCTGCTGCATCAGCGCTTCCACAGACTGCCCATGACCTTGGGCCAGCCCCATGCTCACGGTGACCCCAAAGCGATGGCCCTCGGCCACGAACTCATGGCGCGCCAGCCATTGATGCAAGCGCTCGCAGACCACATGAGCCTCCTGGAGGCTGGCATCGGGCAACACAATGGCGAACTCTTCGCCGCCCAGGCGCACCGGCAGATCCGTCGGGTTGCGTACGCACTCGCGCATCAACATTCCCAGGGTGGCCAGCACCTCATCCCCCGCCGGGTGACCATGGGTGTCATTGACCTTTTTAAAGTGATCAACATCGATCATGATCAGGGACAGCGGGCGATGGGTGCGGCGCTGGCGAACGACCTCGGCCTGCAATCGGTCCATGAAATAGCGCCGGTTGGCCAGGCCTGTCAGCACATCGGTGTAAGACAGCCGGTTGAGTTGCTTGTGGACGGCATCCAGGCGCCCGAACAGCA
>JAZJZP010000347.1:1839-5471 GCA_040389805.1 Pseudomonadota bacterium | reverse complement strand
CACCATGACGGCGACCACCGAACCCAACCCCAGATAGAAGACCACATTGCGCCAGACGTACCACCACCACTGCGCCTTGTCCCCATGAAACACGAGGGCAGTGATGGCAGGGGCATACGGCACCTGCCCGGCGAGCTCCAGCACGTCATAGACCATCAAGGTCGACGCACAGACGCCAAAAGCGATCAACATGGTGCGGCGGTCAAACAGCAAAAGGCCATTGGCGAACACGCCCAGCAACACCAGATTGGGCCCCGCCGTGAACGCGCCCACGGCAATCGCGATGGCGGTGTACGGCACCCCCACCCCCAAAGCCACCGCAAGACTGGCCAGCGGCTGTGCCTCGCGCGAATACCGGCGGGGCCAAACCCACACACCAGCCCAGACCACCACCCCGAATGACAACGCCAAGAGGCCCTGCAGAGCCCACACCGTGCCAGGTCGCAGGGCAATGCTCACCTCAGGGGAGGACAAGGCCAGTCCATGCGCGATGAAGTACGCCAAAATCGCCGGAGATGACACCATCACCCCGATCAAGCAACGACTTGCCGGTGTGGATCGGTCGATGAAATCGTCGACAGCCTGGCGCATGGAATATCCCACCCCTCATTGGGCGCAGCGCTCAAATGTCGCGGCGTCGTGGACCATTGTCCGCCAAGGATGTAAAGCTGCAATTCAGGACTGCCCTCATTGAATGTGCGAAATTTGGCACAAGCAATGGGACGTCTGAGGCCATCCCACCGACTCCGGCGACGGGGAAACCCTTGACACCATGACCGATCGGCGCCAAATCCAGCCGACTACACCAAGTCGGCCACCGAGGCCACCATGCGGTCGCGCCCGGCCCGTTTGGCCTCGTACAGGTTTTGATCGGCCACCCGCAGGGCCTGCTCGCCCTGGCCGCCCTGCACTTGGGCAATGCCGATGCTTTGCGTCACCACAAACGTGTCCGCGCCCGACCTGAACACGTGCTGACGCAAGGCCTCCGAGATTTTCTGGGCAACCTGCTGCCCTCCGGCCAGATCGGTTTCGGGCAGCAGGACCACGAACTCTTCGCCACCCACCCGGGCCGCGATGTCGATCTGATCGCGTGTGTGGCTGACCAGGATATGGCCCAGCTCCGCCAGCACCTCGTCGCCCATCGGATGTCCCCAGGTGTCGTTGACCTTCTTGAAGTGATCCAAATCGCACATCAGCAAGCAAAAGGGCAAGCCGCTGCGTTGATGCCGGTGCGATTCGGCCGCCAATTCGGCCATGAACTCCCGCCGATTGACCAGGCCCGTCAGCGCATCGGTGCGCACCAGGCTCTCCAGCTCTTTGCTGCGGCGATTCAAGGTGTCGAAAAAGAAGAACAGCATGAGCGCAAAGTGGACTGCCGCCACCGCGAACACCACCCGCAACCACAGCATCCACCAAGCGGCCATGTCAACACCGCTGAAGACCGGGGCGCTCAACAGTGGCGCATAGCCGACCCAACCCTGGCGGTGACTGACCTCAGCCGCCAGAACCACCACCACCTCGGCCCACAAACCAAATTTGACCACCCGCAGGGGAAACAAGGCGCGGGCCAACACCAGCTGCACCACGAGCAGCATGCCCATCGGGGTGTCTTTGAAGCCGTAGCCCCAGGACAGCAGCAACAAGTTGATGAACGTGGCCGTCACCGTCAGCAACGCAAGCCCCTCCAGTGAGCGCTCGCTGTGTTGCGCGCGCCAGCCATAGACCATCACCACCAGCAACCACACGATCATCGTGCTCAGCATGGCCTGCGCGCCACGCAATAGGCCGCTTTGGTAATGCACCATCACCGCAGGCGAGCTCAAGGCATAGGCTTGCAAACTCCACAGCACCACGAGCGGCAACAAGGACAAACCCGCAAACAGGAGGCAACGGGTGGCCGTACCGCGCTCCAGCAGCAAGGCTTCAAGCCATCGAAGCAAGGGCAGCCTGCGCGTCATGCCACCTCCGCGCTCACGCTGAAGATGGTGCGGTTGCGCCCTTCTTCTTTGGCGCGGTAGAGATTGCGATCAGCCAGTTTCATCACGGCCTCGACATCCTGACCCAAACACTCGGCGCCCCCCATGCTCACGGTGAGCTGGAAGGATTGTTCGCCCGACTTGAAGGTCAGCGCGCTCAGGCGCTCGTGGATCCGACGGCACACGGCCTCGGCCTCCGACGCACTCGTTTCGGGCAGCAAGATGGCGAACTCTTCGCCCCCAAGGCGCACCGCCAGATCAGTGGGGGTGCGCACCCCTTCGGCCAGCACCCTGGCCAGGTCACACAAGACGCTGTCACCCATGGCATGCCCGTAGGTGTCATTGACCCGCTTGAAATGATCGGCGTCGACCATCACCATGGACAAGGGGCGCTTCGTGCGCTTTTGGCGCAACACCTCCGCCCCCAGCCGCTCCATGAAATGGCGGCGATTGGCCAGGCCTGTCAGCACGTCGGTGCCCGACAGCTGATTGAGCTTGTCGTGCAACACATTGAGCCGATCAAACAGCAGCAGCGGTATGACCGTCATGGCCACCAAACCCACGTAAAACGCCATGTCGCGCCAAATGGCCCACCACCACGTCACCTCGACGCCCTCAAACGCCCGCGCCGTGATCGCGGGGGCATACCGCGCCACCCCCGACAACACGAGAAGGTCGTAAGCCACCAGCACACTGGCGCAAACGAGGTACGCGATCCACATGGTGCGCAACTCGAACAGGAACAAGCCCACCGCCAGGACACCCATCCAGACCAGGCCAGGCCCCGCCGTGAAAGCCCCCGCCAACAAGGCCATGAAGGTGTAGAGCAGTCCCATGTTGATGGCGATCCCCGTGAAAATCTTGGGGAACCGCTCCGTGCTTTGACGATGCGGCCAAAGCCAGCAACCCAGCCCCCCATTGATCACGATGCTCAGGACCACCCCACCCTGCGCGGCCCACACGACCGCCGGACGAACCCCCGCCCGGATCTCCGGGACCACCAACGCGGGCAGGTTGACGAGGAAGTACAGAACGAAGTACGGCGTTGACGCAAAAATAGCCAGCAGGCATCGGCTGGCTGGCGTGGCAGAGTCAATGAACTTCTCAATGGCCTTGTACATGAATGGAGCACTTCTTCCGGCAGCGGTGGCGCATGCCCGGGGACCGTTGGGAGACGTCACGGCATGACGCTCTTTGATTGTCGGCAGATACCGCCCACCACCTGAGCGGCAAAGGCCAGGCCAGCGTGCGGAAATGCACTGCGGGCGCTATGCTTGCACCCATGAAACTGCTGACTCGATGGTTACTGCTGTCCGCCGCCCTGCTGCTCTTGTCTTATTGGGACTTGGGCCCTACATCACTTCAACGATTATTTTGCAGCTGGCTACCATGATTTTCCCCGCCTTGGAGAAAATGTACAAAGAAGAAGGCGAAGCTGGACGGAAAAAATTCAACCAGTACGGCAGATTGATGGCGATCCCATTGGCTGCATTTGAAGGTTATGGTTTGCTGACATTGTTTTCCAGGCAGGGAGTGATCACGGGATTGACGCCATTATTGATGCTCGGTTCTATTGCCACGATTATCGCCGGATCGATGCTGCTCATGTGGATTGGAGAATTGATCTCTGAATTCGGCATTGGAAACGGAGTTTCC
>JAZJZP010000347.1:0-1829 GCA_040389805.1 Pseudomonadota bacterium | reverse complement strand
TTTGGGGCCGCCATGGCCGCCTCATTGGTGCTGGGCCTGCTGAACGCCTTTGTGCGCCCGCTGCTGATCGTGTTGACGCTGCCCGTTACCGTGCTCACGCTCGGGCTGTTTTTGTTCGTGATTAATGCATTCACCTTCCAGATGGCATCGGGGCTGCTGGAGGGCTTTCAGGTGCAGGACTTTTGGTCAGCGGTGCTGGCCTCAGTGCTCTACAGCCTGTGGGGCCTGCTGATTGACCGGGCCCTGGAGAGCCTGATGCCCTCGCGCCCCCCACAGCTGCCGCCGCTGAACTAGGCGAGCGCTAACGCGTCAGCAAACCGCGCAGCGCCTGTTCAACGCTGGCGTGGCGCACGGCGGCGCGGTCCCCGGCAAAGACACCGCATTGCACTTGTGTCGCCTGCCCTTGGCGCGCCCAGGCCAACCACACGGTGCCCACCGGTTTGTCAGGCGTGCCCCCGGTCGGCCCCGCCACGCCGGTCACGGCGACGGCCACCTGGGCCATTGAGTGCGCCAAAGCCCCCTCGGCCATCGCCCGGGCCACCGCCTCGCTCACAGCACCTTGGGTCGCGATCAAGGCCGCATCCACCCCCAACAAGTCGGACTTGGCCTCGTTGCTGTAGGTCACCCAACCGCGCTCGAACCAGGCGCTGGAGCCCGACACTTCGGTGCAGGTGGCCGCGACCAACCCGCCCGTGCACGACTCGGCGGTGGCCAAGCGCTCACCACGTGCCAGCAGGCGTTGCGCCAAGGCCTCCACCAGCGGCAGCAAGTCGGTGCGGCTCATGCCCACCCTTGGCGAACCACCACGAAGGTGGCCATGACCATCAGCGTGCACAACGCAGCGACCATGTCATCGAACAAGATGCCAAAGCCTTGGGCCCAACCAATGCCCTGCCCCGGCTGTTGCTTGAACAAGCGGTCCGCCCACCCCACCGGCCCTGGCTTGGCCGCGTCAAAGTAGCGAAACAAGGCAAAGGCGACGCACTGGCCGACCCACCCTGCGGGCGCCACCAGCCACAACACCAGCCAGAAGGCCACAATTTCATCCCAGACGATCGAGCCAGGGTCGGCCACCCGCAGGCTTCGGGCGGTGTGGGTGCAAGCCCACCAGCCCACGGGCAGGCCCAGCCCGAGCAACAGCGCCCATTTCAGGTCGGCGGCCGCGCCGGTGCCCCACGCATTTTGCAGGGCCAGAAAACTCACCCAGGCCCACACCGTCCCCACCGTGCCCGGCGCCACCGGGCTGAGGCCGCTGCCCGCCCCGAAGGCAATGAAATGCGCCGGGTGGCTCAACAACAAACCCACCGAGGGTCGGCGGGGCGGCAAAGGGGTGGGCGCCTTGAGTACCGGGGCAACATCTTCAAGTAGATTGGTCATGGGCATCAGCGCCTGAAGTGATCAAACGAGGTCCAACGGTTGGGCACCCCTGGCACGACCCGATCCCCCGAACCGCCATCCAGCCCCGCCTGGATGAGGCGCATCGCATCGAACGCCTCAATGCGGCCGATGCGATGCACTGCCAAATTCAAGGCATTGGCGCGGCGCAACACCTCGGCGCGCTGTGCGGGGGCTGCGGTGAACAACAACTCGTAATCGTCGCCCCCGGCCAGGATGCAGTCTTGCTGTTGCGCCACGGGCCGACGGGCCAGCACCGGGTGCACCGGCAGCGCATCCAGCGCCACCGTGGCCCCCACGCCGGAGCGGCGCAGGACATGGCCCAAATCGCCCAGCAAGCCATCGGACACGTCAATGGCCGCGCTCATCAGGCCCCGCAAGGCCAGGGCCAGGGCCACTCGTGGCTGCGGGCACTCCATGGCCGCACGCACGCA
>JAZJZP010000346.1:0-3362 GCA_040389805.1 Pseudomonadota bacterium | reverse complement strand
GTCCTCGCCCGGTTTGTTGCAGAGCTTTCGCGACACATTGGTGGTCGGGCAGGGTGCTCGCTTTGTCGGACTGGACCCCGTGCGCGGCACCTCCCGCTTTGACTTCAGCCTGGGTACCCCCCGTGGCACCAACGAGGTTGAGCGACTGGCCGACTTGGTCGGCCCAGGGGCCCGTGCGGACGATGAACTCTGTGTGCGGGCCTTCCAGCTGGCCGTGGCCTGTGTCGAGATGAACCGTGGTAGCTTGCGCTGGTCACGGCCTCAGTCAGGTAGTCAGGCCGTCGGTGCGGACAGTGCCATCGTCGTCGGTGCAGACAGTGCTGATCGCCTGTCCGCCTGGCGGACCGAGAATGGTGAGCTGCGCTGGCGCGTTGATCGTTTTCTGCACCGTGGCTTGAGTGCTCCGGTGGTGTGGGGTAAGTTGATCGCGGTGGGTGATGCCGCTGGTCAATTGCATGTACTGGCCAGCGACGATGGGCGCACGGTCGCTCGCATTTCACTTGACGGCCCCCTGAGTGCCGCCCCTGTCGTCGCAGATGATGGTCTGCTCTTGGTGGCCACCCGTTCGGGCACGCTGTATGCGCTGCGCGCCAACTAAAGTATTTTTGGAGTTTCATGAAACCTGTCATTGCGTTGGTCGGACGACCTAACGTCGGCAAATCGACGTTATTCAATCGCCTGACCAAGAGTCGCGATGCGATCGTGGCCGACTTTGCTGGCCTGACCCGCGACCGTCACTACGGCGAAGGGCGCCAGGGGTCGCGCGAGTTCATCGTGATCGACACCGGAGGCTTCGAGCCCGATTGCACCGAAGGCATCTTCAAGGAGATGGCCAAACAGACGCGCCAAGCCGTGGCCGAAGCGGATGCGGTTGTCTTTCTGGTGGATGCCCGTGGGGGGATTTCAGCCCAAGACCACGACATTGCGCGCTACCTGCGCACCGCCAACAAGAAAGTGCTGTTGGTGGCCAACAAGGCCGAGGGCATGCTTGAAGGCGTCCAGCTGGCCGAATTTTTCGAGTTGGGCATTGGTGAACCCATCGCCATCTCGGCCGCCCATGGTCTGGGGACCCGCAGCCTGATCGACATGGTGCTGGACGACATCTTCCCCGTCGCCGATGATGAAGAAGAGTCGCTCGAAGACGATCCCAATCGCCCCATCAAGTTGGCAGTGGCTGGTCGGCCCAATGTGGGTAAATCGACCCTGATCAACGCCTGGCTGGGTGAAGAGCGCCTGGTGGCGTTTGACATGCCAGGCACGACGCGAGATGCCATCAGCGTCCCGTTCGAGCGTGACGGGCGCCGTTTCGAGCTGATCGACACGGCGGGGTTGCGTCGCAAGGGACGAGTTTTTGAGGCCATCGAAAAATTCTCGGTGGTCAAAACACTCCAGGCCATCTCCGAAGCCAATGTCGTCTTGCTGCTGCTGGACGCGACCCAAGGTGTGACCGACCAGGATGCTCACATCGCGGGCTACATTCTGGAGTCGGGTCGTGCCGTGGTGTTGGCCGTCAACAAGTGGGATGCGGTCGACAGCTACCAGCGCGAAATGCTGGCACGCTCGATTGAAACGCGTTTAGGCTTCTTGAAGTTCGCCCCCATCTTGCACATCTCGGTGCTCAAACGGCAAGGCTTGGGCCCCGTCTGGAAAGCCATCATTGACGCTTGGTCATCGGCCACGCGCAAGATGACAACCCCCGTGCTGACACGTTTGTTGCTTGAGGCGGTCGAGTTTCAGCAGCCCAAACGGGCGGGCGCCTTCCGGCCCAAATTGCGTTATGCGCATCAGGGTGGGCAGAATCCTCCGATCATCGTGATCCACGGCAACTCCCTGGACCATGTCTCCGAGGCCTACAAGCGGTTCTTGGAAGGGCGCTTTAGGACACATTTCAAGCTCACTGGGACACCTTTGCGCATCGAGATGAAGTCATCCCACAATCCATTTACCGACAAAGACTAGGCGCCTTTACCGCAGCTTCACAAAGCCCTCTCAGGCAATGGAGTGGGGCCTGTGTTAAGGTGTAAGGTCCTAAACTTTTCAACACGGAGAATATCGTGAGCAACAAAGGGCAACTCCTACAAGACCCCTTCTTGAACCTTTTGCGCCGAGAACATGTGCCTGTGTCCATTTATTTGGTCAACGGCATCAAACTCCAGGGACACATCGAGTCGTTTGATCAATACGTAGTGCTGCTTCGCAATACGGTCACTCAAATGGTCTACAAGCACGCGATTTCAACCGTTGTGCCGGGCCGTGCGGTGAATTTTCACGCGAACGAATCGACAGAAGACGTGGTCTGATATTGTCAGACCCGTTTTTCGCTCATCCAGTCAACCCATCGCAACTGACGCACTGACACTTTGACCTACTCACCGTTGTCTGTGCAGACCGCATCCGATGCACCCAGGGTTGTACTGGTGGGTGTCGATTTTGGGCTGGGATCGTCCTTCGATCCCACCCTTGACGAACTTGCTCTATTGGCTGAATCTGCCGGCGATCTTCCGGTTGAAAAAGTCACCGCAAAACGCAAGGCACCTGATGCCGCGTTTTTTGTGGGCTCCGGCAAAGCCGATGAAATCAAAAGCTTGGTCACCTTGCACCAAGCACAGGCCGTTATCTTTGACCAAGCCTTGTCCCCTGCTCAGCAACGAAACCTTGAGCGTCATCTGGACGTTGAGGTTCTCGATCGTACGGGCTTGATTCTTGAGATTTTTGGTGCACGTGCCCGCAGTCATGAAGGCAAGCTGCAAGTCGAACTTGCCCGACTGAAATACTTGTCAACCCGACTGGTCCGTCGCTGGTCTCACCTGGAGCGTCAGCGCGGTGGAGCAGGGATGCGGGGCGGCCCTGGCGAAACTCAGATCGAGTTGGACCGTCGCATGATTGATCAGCGCATCAAGTCGCTCAAAGAGCTACTGATCAAAGTCAAGCGACAGCGCAACACCCAACGCCGCTCCCGTGAACGCACAGGTACCTACCGCGTGTCGTTGGTGGGGTACACCAACTCGGGTAAGTCAACCTTGTTCAACGCCTTCACCAAGGCAGGCACCTACGCGGCCGATCAGCTGTTTGCCACGCTGGACACCACGACACGCCAGTTTTATCTGGCCCAGGCGCAACGCAGCGTCACCTTGTCCGACACTGTTGGCTTTATCCGTGATCTGCCACATACCCTGGTCGAGTCTTTTGAGGCGACCTTGCAAGAAGCCGCCGAGGCGGATGTGCTGTTGCATGTCGTTGATGCTGCCAGTCCTGTGCTGCTGGATCAAATGTCCGAAGTGATTCGTGTCTTGGGCGACATTGGCGCGGCTGACATTCCTCAGGTGCTGGTGTTTAATAAATGCGATTGCTTGCCCGAGCAT
>JAZJZP010000345.1:0-2005 GCA_040389805.1 Pseudomonadota bacterium | reverse complement strand
AACACCACACCCTTGAGGTTCAACATGATGTGGACCACATCTTCTTGAACGCCATCAATGGTGGAGTACTCGTGCAGCACGCCAGCGATGGTGACTTCCGTAGGCGCATAACCAACCATCGACGACAGCAGTACGCGACGCAGCGCGTTGCCAAGCGTGTGACCATAGCCACGCTCGAATGGCTCGAGTGTGACCTTGGCGCGGTGACCGCCGAGCGGCTCCACTTGGATGGCTTTGGGTTTCAGCAAATTGGTTTGCATGAGGTCTTCCTGTCAATACCCTCGGCTCGTTACACCGATAAGGCTGCTGGACCAACCGAAGCGACGCGCTTCGGCTCTGAAATTAAAACGGACAAAGCCACGCGACACGACCTAAAGCCGTGAAGCGCAGCCAATGCACGAATCAACGCGAATACAGTTCGACAATCAACGATTCGTTGATGTCCGCACCGAATTCATCACGGTCGGGGGTCTTCTTGAACACGCCTTCGAGCTTGGCGCCATCGACCTGAACCCACGCGGGCATACCGATGGATTCTGCCAACTTCACGGCTTCCAGAACGCGCGTTTGCTTCTTGGCCTTCTCACGCACGCCGACAGCATCACCTGCCTTGACGTTGTAAGAGGGGATGTTCACGACTTGACCGTTCACGGTCACACCCTTGTGGGACACCAACTGACGTGCTTCAGCACGTGTCGAGGCATAGCCCATGCGGTAGACCACATTGTCCAGACGCGATTCGAGCAAGAACAACAAGTTCGAGCCAGTGTTGCCTTTGCGGCGGTCAGCTTCAGCAAAATAGCGGCGGAACTGACGCTCCAGCACACCGTACATGCGCTTGACTTTTTGCTTTTCGCGCAACTGCAGACCAAAGTCAGAAGTGCGCGAACCGGAGGTGCGACCATGCTGGCCTGGTTTGGTGTCGAACTTTGACTTGTCGCTGATCGGGCGACGAGCGCTCTTCAAAAACAGGTCAGTGCCTTCACGGCGGGCCAGTTTGGCCTTAGGTCCTAAATAACGTGCCACGTGCTTTTCCTTGGGTCTATCTGACGCCGGCCTCCAGCCTCTTTACAGATCACTGGTTTGCGGCGCGAGTCTGGCGGATATTGTTCTAATCGCTCAGACGGTGGGCTTCAATGAAACCCGCCGGCAGGTGCACCAAAGCATGCCCCCAGGAAGACCCGAGCAAGCAAACCTCAGAAAAACACCACCGGCGAGCGGGGACAACTTTTGAGTATAACCGTTGCGAAAAAATACTCAACAAAACCCATAGGATTTGTCAAGTAATCGCAACGAAGACCATTCAGGCCCAGAAACAAGCAAACCTCATGCACACCCATGAAGGTGCCACACGAGGCTTGTTTTAGTTCAAATGCGACGACGCTTTTGAGGGCGGCAGCCGTTGTGCGGCACAGGGGTCACATCAGAGATCATGTTGATCCGGATACCCAGGGCTGCCAAGGCGCGAACCGAAGACTCGCGACCAGGACCAGGGCCCTTGATCTCGATGTCAAGATTCTTGATCCCTTGGTCCTGAGCAGCACGACCAGCCACTTCAGCAGCCACCTGGGCAGCAAAAGGGGTGGACTTGCGAGAGCCCTTGAAACCCTGACCACCACTCGATGCCCATGCCAGAGAATTACCCTGACGATCGGTGATCGTGATGATCGTATTGTTGAACGACGCGTGAACGTGCGCGATACCATCCGCAATGTTCTTGCGGACTTTCTTGCTCACGCGGCGGGCCGCCGTGTTGGCAGGTGCTTTAGCCATAGTAATCTTCTCTCGCTGCTAGTCCAGTACGGGACTGGCTCAGGATCTTAATGAACCGAATCACTTCTTACCTGCGATTGCCTTACGCGGGCCCTTGCGGGTACGCGCATTGGTGCGGGTACGTTGACCACGCATAGGCAGACCACGGCGGTGACGGAAGCCGCGGTAGCAGCCCAAGTCCATCAAGCGCTTGATGTTGATCGAGATTTCGCGACGCAGGTCACCTTCAATG
>JAZJZP010000344.1:1161-4028 GCA_040389805.1 Pseudomonadota bacterium | reverse complement strand
AAAGATGAAGCGCGCCATGGTGGCGCCTACCTGCGCTACATGAAACGTGCCGTCAACCAGTTTGGCGACGAAGCCAAGGCCGCTTTCGCCAAAGTCGGCGTGCTGATGGCCAGCGCCCGCCGCACCGCGCAGGCACTGCACCCCACCAATCTGCACGTCAGCCAGCAACTGTTCCCGCGCGACACCATCCAGTCCCGCCTGCCCGACCCCCAATGGCTGGAACACTGGCTGGACCGCCAGATCAACTTCGACGCCGCCTGGGAGGCCAAGGTGATTGACCGCATCTTGCACAACATGAGCCTGATCATGGGTCGCAGCTTTGCCAGCGTGCAAGAGCTCAACCGCTACCGCAAGGAGCTCGCCGGCACACTGGCAGCCCCCCATAAAACAACCCCTGCCTAGCCCCCCCTGATTCAGGGCGTAACTAGCGATAACCCCCCCTTTCGAAGGCCCCAAAGGGGTCGACACCAAGCGTGCATAACTCCACAATCCTAGTATTGATTCAATGCGACTTGTGGAGTGCTCCTAATGCTTGGTTTCCGATCTGTGCGACTGCTGTCAATGGCCCCATTTGGCCTGTCCGCCATGGCGGCCACCCTGTTGTTCCTGACCGCGGGCAACGCCACAGCCCAATCCTCGTCGGCACAAGAAGCCCAATACCGTCAAGGCCTCTACCAGCGCGAAACCGGCCAACCCTATTCGGCCATTGAAACGCTGGAGGCCTTGCTGCAAGCCAGCCCCACCCTGAATCGGGCGCGCCTGGAGCTGGCCGTGGCCTACTACCGCACCCTGAACTTCACCCGAGCCAAGGCCGAAGCCCAGAAGGTACTGGACGACCCCAAGACCCCTGAAGCGGTGCGCCTGTCGGTGCTGTCGTTCCTCAAGCAGCTGGAGCTTGAAGAGAAGGCAACCTTCGGCAAACCCCATCGCCTGGACACCAACTTATCACTGGGCATGCACTACGACAGCAATGTCACGGCCGGCCCGGACAATGCCGTGCTCTCCAATGGCTTGGTGCTCACCCCTGACAGCTTGAAGCATGGCGACTGGGGCTATGTGGCACAAGCAGGCGTCACTCACACATGGCAAAGCCCAACGACCGGACGACTGCGCGAGTCCACCACCCGTGCCGGTTGGACCAGCCAAGCCGGGGTGTACTACATCGGCTACAGCAAACTCAGCGACTACAACTTAGGCGTTCTGACCGCCTCCACCGGCCCCACCTTGGTGATTGGCAATGGCTGGCGCGGCAACCTGAATTTTCAGGCCGACCGCCTGACACTGGATGACCGCAAGCTCGCGCTGTACACATCGGTGGCACCTTCGGGTACCTGGCGTGTTGGCAATGGCGGCGAACTGACCATCGATGCTCAGTGGGTGTATCGCAACTTCAATCGCCCCGGTGATCAAGAGCGCGACAGCAGCTACCACGCAACCGGCATCAGCTACGGCACCCTGCTGAACAAGGGCAAGCTGGCCGTGCAAACCGGCTACAAGGCCTTCAACGAAGACGCACAGGACATCAGTTTCAGCAACTCCGGCTACGAGTTGTTCCTGGGCGGTCGCCAACGACTGTGGGAAGGTGGCGATGTGTTCGCCCGCGCCGCCCTTCGTCATAGCGGATTCCGCGCAAACGCGATTGGCTTTACCGAAACTCGCCAGGAAAACGAGCAACGCCTGGAATTAGGCGCCAGCCACCAGTACCAATCGGGCTGGCTTGACAAGTGGCAAGCCTCGGCGACGGTCACCCATATCAATAACAAAGCCAACATCAGCCTGTACGACTACGACCGCGACATGGTGCAATTTGCACTTGGCCGCAGTTATTAACCTGGAACTGCTTCAATGAACACCCGCATCGCCCCTTCTCTGACCCTCAGCGCCCTGTCCATGGCCGCGAGCTTGCTCATGCAAACCAGCGCCCTGGCTGCACCTTCCGCAGAAGACCTCAGCACAGTCAAGCTGTACGGCAATGTCACGATTGCTCAAGACTCAACCGACAGCTGGGGTCCATGGGAGCAATTCGAACCGCCATCAGCAGGGCCTGTCAAACTGAGCCAGTTGAAGTTTGGAACGGAACCTTATCGCCCACTGTCCAAAGGGAATCGAGCAGAACCGGAAGCAAACCCTCAGTTGATCGGATTCGGCGCCTTCATCAACAGTACCGATGACAGCAAAGCCCCTCATGCCTTCAGCATGACCGGCAAAATCATTGAACCCGCAAACAACAGCACCAATGGTTTGGTTCAAGCCCTGAGCTTGCAGATCACCCCGCTGACCTCAGGTACCCCGGCCTTCTCCAACACAGGCGAACTCACCCTATTTCAAGGCGAGGGTGGCGCTGAACACAGCCGGTCATCTGAGACCGAAACCGTCAGCCTCCGGTACGTGACAGAAACCTTGCCTGGACAAAACACTGCCGAAGTCAATGTCTTTGCGGGTGAGCTCGGCCAATACATCAAAAGCTCGGACGGTGACGGTGGCTTCCTGCTCACCCCCAGCCAAACCTGGGCCGGCGTGATTGGAACCCCGACGTCGTTTGCTGACATGAACAACCTTCGCGGCAGCAACGCTCACGCCACCTACAGCGGCCTGAGTTTCGATAATGAGGGCGGCCACACCATCAACATGACTTACGCTTTTGGACCCGGCACAGGCACGATTTCTGAAAGCCGATTCACCGCCAACGTCAAGAGCAGTGGTGGCGCGACTTATACGGCGACCTCTTTGAGTGGCGTTGAGGGTTCTGGCATCAGTGGCGGCTAGCTGGCAAAAACATCTGGCTTGCTCCCCACGTCCGAGTCGGTCATCTGCAGCTTCGCGTTTCCTATTTCGACGGAGAGAATCAGCCGCAGCATTGCCATCTG
>JAZJZP010000344.1:0-1151 GCA_040389805.1 Pseudomonadota bacterium | reverse complement strand
GCGCACTCAAAGGCGCCTTCATGGGTAGCATGGCTGCGGCCACCGGCGGCGCCTATTCTCTGAACCACACGGACGGGAGCAAGAACGGTGGCTTTTACGTGATGACCAAAGATGGCCAGCCCAAGTGAATTGAAGTGATTGCCTTGCGCCCGAGACGGCGCTTGTCACTCGCACCAACAAAAAGCCGGGCAATGCCCGGCTTTTTTACGTCAGGTGAGCCATCACTTGGCTCAGCGTTTTATTCAATCGCCTTGACCATGTCCTCAACCACCTTCTTGGCGTCGCCGAACACCATCATCGTCTTGTCCATGTAGAACAGCTCGTTGTCCAGGCCGGCATATCCGGCGGCCATCGAGCGTTTGTTCACAATGATGGTCTTGGCCTTGTAGGCCTCCAGGATGGGCATGCCATAAATGGCGCTGCCCTTGATGTGTGCCGCAGGGTTCACGACGTCGTTGGCGCCCAGGATGATGGCGACATCGGCCTGGCCGAACTCGCCATTGATGTCTTCCATCTCGAACACCTGGTCGTAGGGCACTTCGGCCTCGGCCAAGAGCACGTTCATGTGGCCCGGCATGCGTCCGGCCACCGGGTGGATGGCGTACTTCACTGTGATGCCTTTTTCGGTCAGCTTGGCGGCCAGCTCTTTGACCGCATGCTGAGCTCGGGCCACGGCCAGACCATAGCCCGGCACGATGATCACGGTCTCGGCATTGCCCAACACAAAGGCGGCATCATCAGCCGAACCGCTCTTGACAGGGCGCTGCGCTTGCGCACCAGCGGCCACCGCCGCAGTGGCATCGCCACCAAAGCCACCCAGGATCACATTGAAGAACGAGCGGTTCATGGCCTTGCACATGATGTAGCTCAGAATCGCGCCCGAGCTGCCCACCAGTGAACCGGCAATGATCAGCATGGAGTTGTTCAGCGAGAAGCCAATGCCTGCCGCCGCCCAGCCCGAGTAGCTGTTGAGCATCGACACCACCACGGGCATGTCAGCGCCGCCGATGGGGATGATGATCAGCACGCCCAACACGAAGCTGATGGCCAGCATGGTGAAGAAGGCATCCCAGCTGCCCGTGACCATGAAGGTCAGGCCCAGGCCCAGCATGCCCAAACCCAGCACCAGGTTTAGCAGGTGCTGGCCCTTG
>JAZJZP010000343.1:0-6315 GCA_040389805.1 Pseudomonadota bacterium | reverse complement strand
AAAGCGGCCTTCAAGTCTTTGAATCGCGACTTCGGAATTTTATTTCTTTTTATTTTTACAATCTGTTTCGCTAGCCTGACTGTTCCGCTTGTGGTCGGCCGGTTTGATGGACTCACAACCGAAGTCTTGATCTCACTGGTCGTGATCATCTGTATGTTGATGCTTTCTTCAGACAAGCAACGGAACATCGTGCTGGCAATACCCACATGGCTACGCATGCCAATGCCCACGATGCTGACTTTGCAGATATTGGGGTCGCCCACCACCTTCAGCGCACCCAAAGCAGGCACCACCGAGGTTTCGAGCAATTCAACCGTGCGAGCGTAATCGTTGCGATGAACCGTGAATGAAAAGTCGGTCTTGCCTTCGTGCGAGACGTTTTGAATGATCACGTCAACATCGATGTTGGCATCGGCGACCTTGCCCAGAATCTGATAGGCGATTCCGGGGGTATCAGGCACACCAACCACGGTGATTTTGGCTTCATCGCGGTTGAAGGCGATGCCAGAGACAATGGCTTGTTCCATTTTTTCGTCTTCCTCAAAACTGATCAACGTGCCCGACGTGGATTCAACGTCGAGGGGAATGTCCCAGGGGGTGAAGCTCGACAGCACACGCATGGGCACACGGTATTTGCCGGCGAATTCCACCGAGCGGATTTGCAGAACCTTGGAGCCCAGACTGGCCATCTCCAGCATCTCTTCAAAACTGATGCTGTTGAGGCGACGGGCGTCAGGCACGACACGCGGGTCAGTGGTGTACACACCATCCACGTCGGTGTAAATCAGGCACTCATCGGCCTTCATGGCTGCCGCAATGGCCACAGCCGAGGTGTCCGACCCACCGCGACCCAGCGTGGTGATGTGGCCGCTGGAGTCCACCCCCTGAAAGCCCGTGATCACCACCACTTTGCCTGCGGCCAAGTCAGCCCGCACTCGGGTGTCATCAATGCTTTCGATGCGCGCCTTACCGAAGGACGAGTCGGTCTTGATTGGCACTTGCCAGCCCGCGTAGCTGACCGACTCCAGGCCTTCGGCCTGCAAGGCAATGGCCAGAAGCGCCACCGACACCTGCTCACCTGTCGAGGCGAGCATGTCGAGTTCGCGAGGGCTGGCGCGATCAGAGATTTCTTTGGCCAAGCCAAGCAAGCGGTTGGTATCACCGCTCATGGCCGAAGGCACAACCACCAATTGGTGACCGGCCCGCACCCACTTGGCCACGCGCTTGGCCACGTTGCGAATGCGCTCCGTAGAGCCCATCGACGTGCCGCCGTATTTGTGAACAATCAGTGCCATGTCAGATGTCTAAGATAAACGATCGCAGGATCAAACCTTCGATTTTAGCCGCTTCATGACCCGGTCTTCACGGACAAGGCCATGAGGACACGCTAAATTGTCAGATCGGGCACCCAAGTGAGGGTAACTTGGTGATCCCCGGGAGCCGCCCAAAGCCGAGCATCCAGCCCCAGCCCAGGCGCCCAGAGCAATCGGTCGTGCACATAGACAAATGGTCCTGCGCGCATCCACTCGGGCACCGCCATGGCCTGGAACTGCTTTCTCAATGATCGAGCGGGGCGCGCAGGGCCCAGTTGAAAGTCAGCGCCCTCCTGCCTTGCGCGGATCACGATGTGCGCCAGGTCGGACAAAGCCACGCCACATGACTCAGCCGGAGACACCACCAAGGTGCCACCCCAACCCGGCAAAGCGTAGTCACCTGGAGCATTAATCGAGAGCGCCCAATCCTCTTGAGTCGACACATTGAGCGCAGTTGCCAGCCGCCAACTCAAGACCCCTCGATACAGGCACACGTCATGGACACCTGCCCGCCACAGGATCGAACGCCCCGTATCGACCAAGGCGGGCATTTCTTGAGTGATCCGCGCCACAGCACTGGCTGGCAGATGACGCCCGGTTTGCTTGGTGAACCAATACCGAAGCAGCTCGCGTTGCTGCGCCAGCGATACCTTTAACACGGCATGCGCACTCAATGCCCCGCCCGTGACCCCAGTGCCCTGAGCCACGTACAAAGGTTGAAGCGCCTGGGCCAACCAATCGTCCAGACACGCCCGGGCGTCTGCCGCCCTGCTCGCCGCTTGCGCCAATGAGGTTTCCGCGTGTTCAAACGCACCGGACAAGACAGGCCAAACCGTCATCCGCATGCGGTTGCGCGCAAAACGGGCGTCGGTATTGCTGTCATCCTCAACAAACAGCAACCCGTGCTCACGCACATAGGCTTCAATGGCCTCGCGAGGCTGGTGCAACCAAGGCCGCACCCAATGCAGCCCATGGCGCCATGCTTCCACCGGCATGCTGGAGAGGCCCGCAACGCCAGCACCGCGCAGTGCTTGCAGCAAGAAAGTCTCTGCCTGATCGCGGCGATGGTGAGCCAGCAGCACCGTGCTCGCCCCTGCTTCTTGAGCCATCTCGGTCAAGGCCTTGTAACGCGCGTCTCTTGCCAAGGCCTCAACGCTGTCACCGGGTGCACCGACCAATCCGAGCTTTCGGAACAAGAGTCGAATCGGCAGCCCTTGGGCCTGCCATGCGGCACACTGTGCCTGCACGTGCGCCAACCACGCATCAGCGTGATCGCTCAAACCGTGATGGACATGCAAGGCCACCACGCAGGCGCCAGGCAACGCGGCTGCAGCCACGCCGGTGGCGTGTAACAGCGCGGTCGAATCTCGCCCCCCGCTGTACGCCACCGCAATGCAGGCGCCAGCCACGGGCGCACCGCACCCGGAGGCATTGTGAAGCGAGCTCAATGCTCCTTCGTGTCGTTGTAGCGACCGTAGCTTTGCAGACGGTCGTAGCGCTGCTGCAGCAAGTCCTTGACCTTCAAATCACTGACCTGACGGACGGCATCGCTCAAGGCACGCTTGAGGTTCGCTGCGGCCTGCTTGTGGTCACGGTGCGCGCCACCCACTGGTTCGCTCACGATCTTGTCGATCAGCCCCAGCGCCTTGAGTCGATGCGCCGTGATGCCCAAGGCATCAGCGGCATCCTCTGCCCGCTCGGCGGTTTTCCAAAGAATGGAGGCACATCCTTCGGGAGAGATCACCGAATAAACGGAGTACTGCATCATCAACGATTGATCACCCACACTGATGGCCAAGGCGCCGCCAGAGCCGCCCTCACCGATGATCGTTGTGATGATGGGCACTTCAAGGCGCGCCATTTCAAAGATGTTGCGGCCAATCGCCTCAGACTGATTGCGCTCTTCAGCACCAATGCCTGGATAAGCCCCCGGGGTATCCACAAAAGTGAACACAGGCAAGCCAAACTTCTCGGCCACCTTCATCAAGCGCAAAGCCTTGCGGTAGCCTTCTGGGCGAGACATGCCAAAGTTACGCATGGTGCGCTCTTTGGTATCACGACCTTTTTGGTGACCCAACACCATGCAGGCTTGACCATTGAACCGAGCCAACCCGCCCACGATCGACAGGTCATCCGCGTAATGACGATCTCCGTGCAGCTCCTGAAAATCCGTGAACAACTCGTTGACGTAGTCGAGGGTATAGGGCCGCTGTGGATGACGCGCAATCTGCGTCACCTGCCAAGGTGTCAAGCTTGAATAGACATCCTTGGTCAGCAGCAGGCTCTTTTTACTCAGCCGATCAATCTCCTCAGAGATGTCGACCGCCGATTCGCTTTGCACGTAGCGCAGCTCTTCAATTTTGCTTTCGAGCTCCGCAATGGGTTGCTCGAACTCCAGAAAATGTCGTTTGCTCATGGCAAGTCTTCCTCAATCACGCAGCGACAGATCTCAGGATTCCACGGGTAGCGGATCCAGACTGCGCCACAAATACCACGTACCCACCGTGCGGTAGGGTGCCCATGCTTCAGCGATGTCGCGCGCTTCAGCACGCGACACGGGCTCACCACTGAAATAACTTTGACTGATCCCATTGATCAAGCCCGCGTCGTCCAGAGGCAATACATTGGGCCGCATCAGGTGAAAAATCAAGAACATTTCGGCCGTCCAGCGACCGATTCCGCGGATGTCGATCAGCTCTTCGATGATCGACTCATCGTCCATGCGCTCCCAATGGTTCACATGGACGCGATCTTCCTCAAAATGCTTGGCCAAATCTTGCAAATACTCAGCCTTGCGAACCGATATACCCGCCGTGCGCAACTGATCCACACTCAGGGCCAGCACCGCTGACACAGACACTGGCGTGCGCTTTTCAAGGGAATCCTGACTCAGCAAAGACAGCAACCGCTCCCACACAGATTGCGCCGCTTTAACCGATATCTGCTGCCCCACAATGGACCTTGCCAAGGTGGTGAACGCATCGCGGCGACTGTACAAACGCCCTTGCCCATAGTCGGCCACCAGTTTGCGCATGACTCGGTCACGCTTGGCCAGGTGCTTGCAAGCCTCATCCCAATAGGGCGGAGTGACCAAGGCCGGTGCAGCTTGTGCCGTCAAACGCCTTTCAATATTCACGGGTGACGGCATCAGGCTTTTACCCACGTCGTGCCCTGAGCACTGTCTTTCAAGACAACCCCCTGCTGAGCCAATTCATCACGTATGCGGTCAGACTCGGCAAAATTTCGGGTCTGTTTGGCGGCTGTGCGGGCCTCAATCAAGGCCTCGATGGATGCCGCATCCAACCCGCCCTCACTCACCCCGCCTTGCAAATACGCCTTGGGCGATTGCTGCAACAAGCCCAGCGTGCCAGCCAATCCCTTGAGCAAACCTGCAACCTCGGCAGACCCGGTGCGGTTGACCTCTGTGGCCAGGTCAAAAAGCACGGACACCGCAATAGGCGTATTAAAGTCTTCATCCATGGCCGCCTTGAAACGGGCCGCCTGAGGATGAGACCAATCCACCACCGGCGTGGCTTCGACCGCCACCGTATTCAATGCTGTATACAAACGGCGCAAGCCATTGCGCGCATCGTCTAACCCAGCATCGCTGAAGTTGAACGGACTGCGGTATTGCACCCGCAACATGAAAAAGCGCACGGTCTCGCCGTCATAGCGCTTGAGCACATCACGGATCGTGAAGAAGTTACCCAAGGACTTGGACATCTTCTCGTTGTCCACGTTCAGGAACCCGTTGTGCATCCAGTAATTAACGAAGGGTTTGCCACTGGCACCTTCGCTTTGCGCGATCTCGTTCTCGTGGTGCGGAAACTGGAGATCCAAGCCACCACCATGGATATCGAAATGCTCACCCAGCAACGCGCAG
Source organism: Pseudomonadota bacterium (assembly GCA_040389805.1). Lineage (GTDB taxonomy): Bacteria > Pseudomonadota > Gammaproteobacteria > Burkholderiales > Burkholderiaceae_C > Aquabacterium. The sequence goes on along the minus strand of JAZJZP010000343.1, from coordinate 1,119 downwards.
CTCATGGCCGAGCACTCGATGTGCCAGCCCGGACGCCCGATGCCATACGGCGACTCATATTTGGCGTCTGACGGCTCATCAGGTTTGGCCGCCTTCCAGAGCACAAAGTCCAGCGGATCTTGCTTGCCTTCGTCGACGGCAACACGCTCGCCCGCACGCAACTGGTCCAGCGATTTGCCCGACAACTTGCCGTAACCTTCGAACTTGCGCACCGCATAGTTCACATCGCCATTAGAGGCCCGATAGGCCAGCCCGCGCCCCTCCAGCTTGCCGATCAGATCCAGCATCTGCCCAACGTACTCCGTGGCACGCGGCTCGTGCGTCGGAGGCTCAATGCCCAGAGCGGCAATGTCCTGATGCATCGACTCGGTCATCTCATCGGTCAACTGGCGAATCGTGATGCCACGCTCAACCGCCCGGCGGATGATCTTGTCGTCAATGTCCGTGATGTTGCGCACATAGGTCACCTCAAAGCCCGAGGCCTTGAGCCAACGCTGCACCACATCAAACGACATCATCATGCGGGCGTGCCCCACATGACACAGGTCATAAATGGTCATTCCGCACACATAGAGTCGAACCTGGCCAGGCACCAGGGGGACAAACGATTCAACCTGCCGCGACAGGCTGTTAAAGATACGCAAGCTCATGGACAACGATAAGGGGTTCAGCCGAAGGCCACATCCGGTGTCGGGCAACACGGGTCATGCGGCACTGGCGGCAAAGCGACAACTAACAACAGGCACCCACGGAGCCCATCGAACTCGAAGCGCTCAGATACAATTCATTGAGTATAGCGGCCAGCCTGAAAACTAGGGCAACAATCAGGGTCACTGATGAGTTTCCAAACCCAGGCAGACTGGTATCCTCTACAAGGTTGCAGACCCACATGCCGGCCACGCTCAACAGCCGTTCGAGCGCTTATTTCTGCCGCTTTGTGAGTCCGAAACGTCGAATACAAACCCATCGGAACCACATCACTCATGCAAGTTGTTGCGCCTAAAGTTGGAACCCGCTTAACGGCCCTGGCCGCCAAATGCCTGGTCATTGCCGCTGTTTCGATGACCACGCTGTCGGTACGCGCCGACGAGGTCGCTGATGTCCAAAAGCTCTTGTCTG
>JAZJZP010000342.1:10543-10781 GCA_040389805.1 Pseudomonadota bacterium | reverse complement strand
ATTGCGTTTTTACGCGCCACGCTCAACGCCAGTCGCCGCCCCGCTCACCCCTTGTCGGAGGAGTTCACCCGGATCACCGACTACTTGGCATTGATGCAGGTCCGAATGGGCGCACGTCTGCAAGTCACCATGGACCTGCCCGCCGAACTAGCCTCAGTGTCCGTGCCTCCGTTGATCTTGCAGCCCTTGGTTGAAAATGCCATCCAACACGGCTTGGAGCCCAGCCGCCAAGGCGGCA
>JAZJZP010000342.1:4377-10533 GCA_040389805.1 Pseudomonadota bacterium | reverse complement strand
GGACGACACCGGCCGGGGATTGGAGGCCGCAGCGGTCGCCCGGCGCGGCTCCGCCGGTTTTGGGCTGAGCTATGTGCGTGACCGCCTGAACTCCCTTTATGGCAGCCATGCCAGCCTCGTGCTCGCCCCCGCGTTGCAAGGCACCGGCACCTGCGTCACCCTGAGGTTGCCCTTGGATACCGACCTGGCGCTACTCATGCCGCCTAATACGACGCCTGCCACTTACACGCCTTGATGATGAACGCCACCGCACTGATCGCCGAAGACGAACCCGTATTGGCCCAAGCCCTGGCCAGCATGCTCAAACGCCTGTGGCCGGAATTGACCGTGCTGCCTGCGGCGCAGGACGGCGACGAAGCGGTCACCAGAGCGCTGGCAGAACAGCCAGACGTCCTGTTTCTGGACATCCACATGCCCACCCGCGATGGACTGGATGCGGCCGAAGCCATCGTCGACGCCTGGCCCGAATCCCAAGCGCTGCCCCTGATCGTGTTTGTGACCGCCTACGACCAATACGCCCTGGCCGCCTTCGACCGCGCTGCCGTGGACTATGTGCTCAAACCCGTACAAACCGCCCGCCTGGCGGCCACCTGTGATCGACTGCAGGCCCAACTCAAACTCAGGGCTTCGACCCAGGATGACAGCCCGCTGGTCGGCACCTTGCAAGCCTTGCGCAATGCGGCCCTGGGCGATCCAGCCGACGCCCCTCCCGCCCCACCCCTGACGGTGATTCAAGCCGCAGCAGGCTCAGGCCTGTACATGATCCCGGTCGAGGACGTGCTGTACTTTGAGTCCGCGGACAAGTATGTGCGCGTCATCACCAACACCCTGGACCCCAGTGGCCCCGAGGCCTTGATCCGCACCCCCTTGCGTGAACTGGTGCCCCGACTCAACCCCATGCACTTCTGGCAGGTGCACCGCAGCGCCGTGGTCAACGTCAAAGTGATTGAGCGGGTCACCCGGGTCAATGGGCGCATGCGTGTGCACTTACGCGGTCGTACCGAAACACTGGAAGTGAGCCGGATGTACGCCTACCAATTCAAAGCGATGTGAAACAATCGCAGTCCTTCGCTGGAGCCTTCTCACCATGCCTGTCAACTTGTCCGCCCCCAATCCCCAAGATTTGCACCCTGTCCCTGGCGTCAAGCTGGGCATCACGATGGCGGGGGTGCGCAAGGCCAACCGCCGCGACCTGACCGTCATCACCCTGGACGAAGGCAGTGCCGTGGCCGGTGTGTTCACCAAGAACCGTTTTTGCGCCGCCCCCGTGCAGTTGTGCCGCCAACACTTGGCCGCCAACAGTGACATCCGAGCCTTGGTGATCAACACCGGCAATGCCAACGCCGGTACCGGTGAAGATGGCCTGGTGCGCGCTCGCTCGACCTGCGTCGCCCTGGCCCGCCACCTCAACATCGCGCCTGAGCAGGTGCTGCCATTTTCGACCGGCGTCATCATGGAGACCCTGCCCACCGACCGCATTGAGGCGGGCCTGCCGGCAGCCCTGGCCGACCTCAAGGCCGACCAGTGGGGTGTGGCCGCCGAAGGCATCATGACCACCGACACGCTGCCCAAGGCTGCCTCACGCCAGGTCAACATTGGTGGCGCCATGGTCACCATCACCGGCATCAGCAAAGGGGCGGGCATGATCCGCCCCAACATGGCCACCATGCTGGGCTTCATGGCCACGGACGCCAACATCGCCCCGGCCCTGCTGCAAGCGCTGGTGACCGAGGCGGCAGACGCCTCCTTCAACCGCATCACGATTGACGGCGACACCTCGACCAACGACTCGTTCGTGTTGATGGCCACCCGCAAGGCTACCCACCCCGAGATCACCAGCCTGGACAGCGCCGAAGGCCGCGCCCTGCGCGAGGCCGTGATCGCGGTATCGCAACAACTGGCCCAGGCCATCGTGCGTGATGGCGAAGGCGCCACCAAGTTCATCACCATCACGATCGAAGGGGGTCGCACGAAGGCCGAGTGTCAATTGGCGGCCTACGCCATTGCGCACTCGCCCCTGGTCAAGACCGCCTTCTTTGCCAGCGATCCCAACCTGGGCCGCATCCTGGCCGCCGTGGGCTACGCCGGCATCGACGATTTGGACCAGACCCTGATCGACATGCACCTGGATGACGTCCACGTGGTCACACAGGGCGGGCGCAACCCGAGCTACCGGGAAGAAGACGGCCAGCGCGTGATGAAGCAAAGCGAAATCACCATCCGCGTTGGCTTGGCACGGGGCACGGCCACGGCGACGGTGTGGACCTGCGACCTGTCGCACGACTACGTGACCATCAACGCCGACTATCGCAGCTGATCACCATGACGAGGCCTTGAAAAACGGGCACGGTTTGCCATAAAGGCCTACAATTGGGCATCCTTTTAAAGGGGCCGACCAGGTTTCGACGTGGATGCGGATCCGATGTAGGGCATGTCGAGCACCAGTTCGCTCGTAAATCCACTGGAAACAAACTAACTGCAAACGATCAAACGTTCGCACTCGCCGCTTAAAACCGGTGAGCCTCACAACAGTTGGCCGATGGGCTGGGCTGGAGTCGTAAGACAAAGGCTGTGAGGTCATTCACATTGGCTGGTTCTTTGCCGGGTCACTCGGTAGAGAACAAGATTAAGTGACTGGCGAATCCTGTAGCGTGCCACTGCGCGACAGGGTTCGTGAGACTCAAATCAGACGGCTACACATGTAGAACTGCTCGGTGATGGTTTACGGACGGGGGTTCAATTCCCCCCGGCTCCACCAATACAGCGTCCGGCAACGTCCGGAAGCGTCCAGAAAGCCCTAAGAAATCAAACACTTAGGGCTTTTTTTCGTCCGAAGCAATCCGGATTGGCCCGGGTAAATCCGGGGTATCGTGGGGGTACAGTTGGGGGTCAAGCACCTACCCCCACACCTTGAATCGCCCCGGGTTTTGTGGAGGCTCCAACCAAGTTCGACAATTAAATGATGGAACTCCTCGAAGCTTTTAAGTCCGGGCCGGCCGTGTACGCAGCCATTGCTGCCGCCCTTACTGTCTTTGCAGCGCTATTCAAGGCCGTGAGGGGCTTCATAGAATTCCATGATGACCACCTACAAAGGCGAAGCCTTAAAAAGCTAACGTTTCTGGCGGAGGAGGCGAAGGATAACAAGGCGCTGCTAGGGCTAATAGTTGGCGCACGAGAAGAAGAGGTGTTCCGAACCATCATCGGCCGAACCTCCTCCCCCGAGTTCATAGAGGCTATTAGTCAGCTCTGGAAAACAGGCAACTTCTCATTGCTCGAACTTAGAGCTGCACAGTTCTACCTGAAGGTTTCTGACGGTCGCATCTGGGTTCACCTCGGCTTGGGGGCAGCTTTCGTCTTTTGGGGCAGTTTGTTCATCGTCGCGCTCATGGGGATATACGTCTCCACTGTGCTGATTCCGTTGCTCTCTGTTCTTTCGCTTGCCACCTACGCAACAGCCCTCTTGTTGTTTTGCGTCTATCTGTTCTTTGCCTGGTTTGTGGGCCGCGATGCAAGAGCGGTCCATATCGCACGCGGCGTGCAGGCAAAGCTCGAAGCCTTACCCAGGCCCGAGCCAACAGCCAACGAAACGCTCTCCTCCTCTTGACTAAAGAGTGAATGAGATGGGCGTTCATCTTTCAGAAATCGACGGGCAACCAATCAGCACGATTGTTGGCGCCTACATGGAGTGCAAGTCGTGCCACATCATTGATCGAGACACGGACCGCATGACCCGCGGCCACATCTGTTCGACTTGCGACGTTCCCTGCGATGGTGGCCGACTGTTCTATCCATGGAGCGTTACCACCTTGCTCGACATGATGCAGTCGTCATTTCACGCGGAGTTACCTCCTAACAGTTGGCAAGATCACCAGCAGCGCGAAGTCTCCGTTGTCCTTTTCTTTTGTACTCTCCGCGAAGTCTTGCTCAACTTTTTCATTGAGCGCGTTGCGCTTGCTCAACGGTTTCCAGCTCCTGTCATCGACCGAATGCTTAAGGAAAACGCGACCTACATGCAACGGCGAACCAGGCTGCTGCCGACGCTGACAGGGAAAAAATGGACAGAAATGCTGGAAGAGGAATCTGCAGAGGCAAGCTTGGACTACTTGGCGCTGGATCGACATGTTCACCTTGCGGCTCAACGCCGCAATGCCTTCACGCATGAAGGTTCTCAAGGCCTGATTGACCGACCACTTGCAGAAGCCTGCATCAATCAGAGTCATGCGCTAATGGAACTCTACGCGGCCCTTCACAATAGATACGCGCATCCACTCCTATGGGCTCAAGGCCAAAACCTCGGGCGACCAAAGCCATCGAGCAGATGATTTACCTGTGCACTACCGCACTATCCGTTGCCTCCGGCGGCATTTGCAGCCAAGCACCGCAACCCAAACTCAGAAACCACCGACGCAGGATCAGTTAACCTGCAACCCCTTGGACCCCTCTCCAACTGACTGGTATGGCTGGAGGCGGCAGGTCAATATGGCTTATTAAAACTCACTAGCGGCATATCCGCGTACTGGTGCGGGCTTCCTGCCCGGCAGTTGCTCATCAACAGCCCGCAGCACACCACCAAGATGCATTGAAACGGGGCTACCCCCGCCATCCCGACAAGATCGCCTGCGCGCCCTTTTCGGCAATCATCACCGTCGGCGCATGGATGTTGCTGCCGGTGATGGTGGGCATGACCGACGAGTCGATCACGCGCAGCCGCTCCATGCCATGCACCTTCAGGTCGGCATCCACCACCGCCATGGCATCGTTGCCCATCGGGCAGGTGCCGACCGTGTGATAGACCGTCTCCACATGATCACGGATCCACTGGCGCAAGGCCTCGTCACTTTGCACCTGCGGCCCCGGACTTTCCTCGCCACCGTGAAAAGCCTGCATGGCCGGCTGCGCCAGAATCTGTCGGCCCAGACGGATGCCGTGCACCAGCGCCTCCAGTTCCTTGTCGCGCGTGAGATAGCCGGCATGAATGACCGGTGCGGCGAACGGATCCGCACTGCGCAATGTCACGCGACCGCGGCTCTCGGGCCGCAGATGGCAGATGTGCAGCACGAAGCCCGAGCGCATGGGCGTGAACAGGCCCTGCCCGTGCGGCAGCATGCGCACGGCAGCAAACTGCAGTTGCAGGTCGGGAATGGGCTCGTCCGGGTGTGAACGCACAAAGCCGCCGCTGTCTGTGGGGGTGAATATGAACGGTTTCTGGAACACCATGCGGGTGAAAAACGCCACCGTGCCCAGCTTGGGCGCCACCGTCATGGAGGTGCCGGACTTGTCCAGGCAGCGGATGATGACGTCGGGATGGTCCTGCAGGTTCTCGCCCACGCCCGGCAGGTCATGCACCACGGGAATGCCGTGGGCGCGCAATTCCTCAGCCGGCCCGACGCCGGACAGCTTGAGCAGATGGGGCGAATTGATCACGCCAGCGCTCAGGATCACTTCGCGCCGCGCACTCAGGACCTCCCGTCGACCCGACGCGCCATCACGGCTGATTTCAACGCCGGTGGCCACTTTTCCGTCAAAGCAGATGCGGGTCACCCTCACATTCGTCAGCACGGTCAGATTGGGGCGGGACAAGACGTCATCGAGAAACGAGCGGGCACTGTTGGCACGCCCGCCCTGCGGCGTCTGGGTGACCTGAAAGAACCCGCAGCCTTCCTGCTGTGCGCCGTTGAAGTCGTCGTTCAAGGGCAACCCCGCCTCACCGCAGGCCTTGACGAAGGCATGGCTCACGGGAAAGCGGTAGTTGGTGTCCACCACATCCATGGTCCCTTCATCACCATGCCAGGCATCGGCACCCCGCTGTTGCCGCTGCGACTGGCGAAAGACCGGCAGCACGCTTTGGTAGTCCCAGCCGGGATTGCCCCGCGCCGCCCAGTGGTCATAGTCTTGGGGATGTCCGCGCGTATAGATCATGGCGTTGACGGAGCTGGATCCGCCCAGCGCACGGCCCCGTGGCCAAAAGCGTTTCCGGTTGCCGGTCGGGGCCTCCGGCTCGGTGCGATAGCCCCAGTTGTAGGTGCGGCTGTTCATGAGCAGCAGCATGTTCAGTGGATTGCAATTGCGAATCCAGTAAGTCCGGTCGCTCGGGCCCGCCTCCAGCAGGCAGACTCGGTTGTCCGGATTGGCCGACAAACGATTGGCCAGCACGCA
>JAZJZP010000342.1:0-4367 GCA_040389805.1 Pseudomonadota bacterium | reverse complement strand
ACCCGCGCCGACGATGATGTAGTCGTAAACACTCACTTGCATCTCCTCATGACTGGCGACCCGAGGCCGCCTGCTGGCGCTGCCGTCGCCAGCGCACGGGCGGCATCCCGGTCCAGCGGCAAAAGGCCCGATAAAAAGTACTGGCTTCGGCAAAGCCCAGCGACTGCGCGATGTCGGCCAGCGATTGCTGCGGGTCGGTCACCGCCTGCAGGGCCAGGTCACGGCGCGCCTCGTCCAGCAAGCCTTCAAAGGTCTGCCCCTGCTCACCCAGGCGTCGCGCCAGGGTGCGTTCACTCACGCCCAGCGCCTGCGCCGCCTGCGCGCGCCGAGGCACCTGCGGTCCCAACTGCAGCCGCAACCATTGCCGCACATCGGGGGCAGACACGCTGTCGATGGCCAGTGCCGCCAGACGGGCGGCCGTGTAGCGCTCGTGCACCTGGGCCAATTGCGCGTCCGCCTGCGGCAGCGGCCGGTCCAGCACGGCGTTGTCCACCAGCAGCCCGCTGAGCGCCTGCTCAAAGTCCACCGGACAGCCGAATACGCGGCGATAGTCCTGCACCGGTCCGAGTTGCGCCTGGCTGAACTGCACCCGCACCGGCCGAAACGCCGCACCAGTGATCCAGCCCGCCAGCCGCACCACGCTCGCCAGGACGGCTTCGATCTGGCAAGGGCTGAAGGGCAAGCGCCCCTGCTGCGGGTGGTAGACCAGCCAGGTCGCCGTCTGGCCTGCCAACATCTGGAAGCGCCCGCCGTCGGAGATCAGGCGTTGGTATTTCTGCACCATGACGACGGCTTCGCGCAGCGTGGCCGCCGACTGCAGCGCAAAGCCAAGCACATCAATGCTTGCGGGACTCACGCTAGCGCCCACCTTCAGGCCAAAGCCCGGGTCGCCGGTACAGGCTTGGGCGGCATGCCAAAGCCGGGTGATGTGGTCGATGGGCCAGCGTTCTGCCTGCAATTCAGCCGAGGGAATACCGGCCGCCTGCAACAAGACACCAGGGTCTACCCCAAGTTGCCGTGCCGCATCAATCACCGTGCGCACCCAGCCCATCGATACCATGGCCTTCAAAGTCAATTCAGTTGGCCCACAAAGTCAATTTGACGCCATGCTAGCGGTATATCCTCGTCGGTGACAATGACTTGTGGCGAGCGGCCCACAACCACAACGAAGGGATCTTCCTACACATGACCAAGCTCATTGCCTCGGACATCCTGGTGGCGGGTGGCGGCCTCGCGGGCCTCGTAACGGCTCTGGAAGCACTGCGTGCCGGCAAGACCGTCACCGTGGTTGATCGCGACACCCCCGAGCGCCTGGGCGGGCTGGCCCTGTGGGCCTTCGGCGGCATGGCGCTGGTCGGCACACCGCTGCAGGCCACCATGAAGATTCCCGACACACCGGACGTGGCCCTGCGCGACTGGATGCGCTTTGGCAAGCTGGATCCGCAAGACGAATGGCCGCTGCAGTGGGCCCGCTACTACGTCGAGCATTCGCGAACCGAGGTGTATGACTGGCTGAAGAACGAAGGCATCAAGTTCATGCCAGCGGTGAACTGGGTGGAGCGAGGCCTGAATGGCGATGGCAACAGCTTGCCGCGCTACCACGTGGTGTGGGGCACCTCGCGCGAACTGGTGCGCTGCATGGTGGCCGCCCTGCATCGCGCCAACAGCAATGGTCGCCTGAAGCTGCTGCACCGTCATCGCATCACGCAGCTGGATCATGTCGGCGGCAAGGTGAGTGGCGCCATCGCCGTCAATGAAGACAGCGGCGAAGTCGTGCGTTTCAGTGCACCGGTCGTTGTGCTGGCCATGGGCGGCATCAACGGCGGCCACGAGGAGTGCCGGGCCAACTGGCTGAAAGACCGGCCGCTGCCGGCGACCATGCTCAATGGTGCCCATCCCTTTGCGGATGGCAAACTGCATCACTGGGTCGCCGATACCTTGGACGGACAGATCACCCACGCCGGCGAGATGTGGAATTACGCCGCCGGCTTTCCGCATCCGTATCCGCACTTCGAAGGTCACGGTCTGTCCGCCGTCCCCTGCAAGTCGGCGCTGTGGCTCAACCACCGGGGCGAACGCATCGGGCCGGAGCCACTGGTGACGGGTTTTGATACGAATTGGCTGTGCCAGCGCGTGGCGGAACAGGAAAAGCCCTGGACCTGGCACCTGCTGAACTGGCGCATCGCCGCCAAGGAGTTCGCCATTTCCGGGGCGGAACACAACCCGCGCATCCGCGACAAGCAGTTCATCCGTTTCGTGAAGGAAACCCTGCTCGGCAATCATCGCTTGGTGCGTCAGATGCAGCAAGAAAGCCCGCACTTCATCGTCGACGACACCCTGGAAGGGCTGGCGGCCAAGATGAACGCGCTGACTTTTTCACACGATATCGATCCGGCCGTGCTCAAGGCGACGGCCGACGCCTTCGATGCCAACTTCAAGCACGGTAACCGTCTGCACAATGACGACCAGATCCGCCGCATCCTGCATGCGCGCCAGTGGGGACCGGACCGCCTGCGCACCTGCAAGCCAGCACCGCTACAAATGCCGGAGGCCGGGCCGTTCATTGCCATTCACATGCAGTTGATCACGCGCAAGAGCATGGGTGGTCTGCGCACCGATCTGCACAGTCGCGTCCTGGATGCGCAGAACAAGCCTGTCGAAGGACTCTACTGCGTGGGCGAGGCCGCCGGTTTTGGCGGCGGCGGTGCCAGCGGCAAGCGCTCGCTGGAGGGCACCTTTCTGCCCGGCTGCATCCTGACCGCACGTGCCGCGGCCCGCTTCATCACCAACGGACACTAAAGAGCCGCCATGCAAGGAGACATTGTTTCGGGCGTACTGCTGCCGCTCATCCTCGCCTTCATCATGTTTTCGCTGGGGCTGGGGCTGACGGGGGGCGACTTCAAGCGCATTTTCACCCAACCGCGCGCGCTGCTGGTGGGGGTGGTGTGTCACTTCGTGATCCTGCCGCTGGCGTGCTTTCTGCTGCTCAGTGCCTGGGGCATGACCGGGGCGTTTGCCGTCGGCTTCATGATCCTGGCGGCCTGCCCGACGGGCTCCACCTCCAATTTGCTCACCTACCTGGCACGCGGCGATGTGGCGCTGGCATTGAGCTTCACCGCTGTGGCCAGCGTCGCCACCATCTTCACCCTGCCCCTGGTGGTGACCTGGGCGCTGGGCCACTACATGGGTGCGGCCCGTGCGGTTGATGTGCCCGTGGGGATGATGATGGGGCAGGTGGCGCTGGTGCTGGGCGTGCCGGTGAGCCTGGGCATGTTCGCGCGCCATCGCTGGAGCCTCTGGGCGCAGCGCTTTGAGCCGCGCGCCACGCGTGTCGCCACGGTGCTGTTCGTGCTGATCGTGGTGCTGGCGGTGGCCAAGAACTGGGCGCTGCTGCGCGAGAACTTCACCACGCTGGCGCCCTTTGCACTCGTGCTCAACCTCAGCATGCTGTGCGTGGGCTTTGCCATGGCGTGGGCCGCACGTCTGTCGCGCAGCCAGTCGGTCACCCTGGGCATTGAAACGGCCGTGCAAAACGCCGCGCTGGCGCTGGTCATTGCCAGCACCGTGCTCAAGGACGACGCGATGGCCATTCCCGGCGCCCTCTATGGCGTCACCATGTACGCGGGGGGCCTGCTGTTTGCCCTGACCATGCGCCGCCTGCAGCCCACCGCCTGATTCATCCGAAGGAACACCCCCATGTCAAACGGCGCACAAGCCTTGATGAAAACCCTGGTCAATGCGGGGATCGAGGTCTGCTTTACCAACCCCGGCACCAGCGAGATGCATTTTGTCGCGGCGCTGGACGGCGAACCGAACATGCGCGCGGTGCTGGCCCTGTTTGAAGGGGTGGCCACCGGTGCCGCCGACGGCTATGCCCGCATGGCCGACAAGCCCGCTGCCACGCTGCTGCATTTGGGTTGCGGCCTGGGCAACGGCCTGGCCAACCTGCACAACGCCCGCAAGGGCAAGGTGCCGGTGGTGAACATTGTGGGTGACCATGCCACCTACCACGTGAAGTTCGATGCGCAGTTGCAGTCCGACATCGAAACCGTGGCGCGCAACGTGTCGCCAGGCTTCGTGCGCACCTCGCAAAGCACGGCCGAGCTGTGCAAGGACGCGGTCGATGCCATCGTCGCCGCCCGCGGCCTGCCCGGTCAGGTCGCCACGCTGATCCTGCCGGCGGACGTGTCCTGGGGCGAAGGTGGCGTGCCCTGCGCCCTGCCCCCACCCGCAGCGCCCGCGGTGACTGATGACGCCACCGTGGCGGCCATCGCCGCGGCCATCCGTTCCGGCAAGAAAGCGGCCCTGCAGCTGGGTGGCCGCGCCCTGCGCGAAACCAGCCTGCTCGCCGCCGCGCGCATCGCTGC
>JAZJZP010000341.1:1973-2432 GCA_040389805.1 Pseudomonadota bacterium | reverse complement strand
GTCCTGCAGGAAGGTATCGAACAGCACCGCAACGCCCGGAGGCGGGTTGCTCGCCACGGAGGCGAAACCGGCGCGCACCAGCAGGTCGTACCTGTATTCGGCGAGCGTCTTATCGTCGGTGACATCCTCACACTCGCAATTGAATTCGCAGCCGCCGGGTTCGGGCAGCTCAATCTCGAATGTGAAATTACCATTCCAAAGGGGCTGTGGGGCTGGCATCGTGAGCGTCCTATGGAGGGGTTATGCTGGCGCGGGCGGACAGGATGCGGATGCTGTCACTCTCCACTATCTCGCCGACTTCCGTTGGCGTCGTGACACCCGCGAGCGTCACCAGCGAGAGCACGGCAGACATATCCGCTGTGGCCACATCGGCCCCCGTCTCCACCACAATGGCGCCCTGCAACTGGCAAGTCGAGCCATCCTGGGGTGGGGTGATCTGCATTGTGTCGCCAGCGGCGC
>JAZJZP010000341.1:0-1963 GCA_040389805.1 Pseudomonadota bacterium | reverse complement strand
ATTCCAGAATGATTGGAGGCGGCGGGGTGGCCAGGATGTTGGTGCCGAATGCGACAACGGTTACAACGCCATCTACGACACTGATGAAGTCAGGATAGGTAGCCAAAGCATCGAGCCAAACCGCATCGGGGTTTGCGGGGTCGCGGCATACCAGCTCGGCCCCTTCTACGTCCAGTGCGTTTGTCCAAGCCATTCTGCCGACTCCTCAAGAAAAACGGGGCGCACGAAGCGCCCCGTCATCCGTGCTCAATGCACTCTTGCAATCGCCACTTCAGGCAGTGGCGCCGATCACATCCTCAGTCCGCTTCCTTGCCTTCTTGTCGCCTCGTGCGTCGGCCATTGCGCGTTCGAGGGCTTTCACCCCGACCGAGCCTGGGCCGTATGCGCGCTCCACGAAGGACTGGGCATTGTCGCCCGATCCGGTCATGCCGTAGAGCTGGGCCAAGCGGTTGAACTCGGACTTGGCATCCATCGGCCATTCCCGGTTCTTGGCTTCCACCAGCTCGCCGATGGTCAGGCGCTCGTCACCGTGCTTGGCTTCCAGGAGGGGGAGTTCCCACTCCGCCACCAGGTGCAGAATCGAAGTCGTCTCGTCTCGCAGGATGTTGACTTTTCGGAATTGCATCGTTGCTCCTTCAAGTGCCGAACAGGGCGGCGTTGGCCACCGTGCTGACACGGATGTACTGGTAATCCAGGCTGATTTCCTGGATCAGGGAGCTGGTCAGCGTCGCCAGGGTGACGGGTGACGTGAAAGCCGCGTCCACCGAGCCCTGAATGACGAGGCCAGCTGCCCCACAAACCCCAACCGTGTAGTTGGGGAGGAAAGGGACGTCTTCGAGAGACAGGTCCTTCGCCGTGTTGTTGATCTGCAGAACTTGCATTGTCGTAACTCCTAGTAGATCGACAGCACAGCGTTGGCGCGGCGCTTGTTGGTGGAGAGAGCGTAGCTCGAAGTCATGCCGAAGTAGTGCACGAAACGATTGTACACCGTCGGGGGCTGACGCTTCTGCATCCACGAGCCGGAGATGGGCCGCAGCTTCACCGTCTTCGTGTTGATGAAGTAGCAACGCTTGGCCCAGGCAATCGCCGGGCTGTCCAGCGCATCGAGCGTGTCGAACACGGGATCCCAGACCAGCTGGACGCCCTTGAAGAACACGTCCGTGACCGCTGCGTCGAGCGAAACACCACCCTTGGTGTTGCCGCCGTTGAACACATTGCGGTTGATCGTGATGCCAGCCTGCTGCCGGTACGCATCGAGGAAGTCGCTTCCGACCAGAATGAAGTCCGGGGTCGCGCCGCCATAACGAGTGGTTTCGCGCCATGCGATTTCCATTTCGTTGATGAGGTCGTCCGGGTTCACGTTCGGGGAAGCGAAATTCCTCCACCAAGTGCTCGTGGTCGGGTTGATCGTGCCCACGTTCGTCTGGCCCGCGGGGTCCAGCGAAATCAGGTGATCCAGGCCCGGGGGCAGGAGGGGGTCGGCCGCATTGGAGCGGTGCAGGGCCAGGTCCAGGTTCTCCTCGAACCCAGTCACCAGCGTGGCATTGTTCTCGTCCAGCAGGTTGGTCAGCTGGATCATCTCGTTGTCGGTGGCCGTCGGGGCCTTGTCGGCGACGATTTTGATGCCGTTCTGACGCAGCTCGTCCTCGTTCAGGGCGAAGCCATCGAACACGTTGCCCCAGGTGTACTTCGCCTGGTCAACGGTGCGCTTGCGATTGAACGTAATCTCGCTGTCGCCGAAATACGGCTGGAAGTTGCTGTCGTTCGACTTGCGCAGCTGCTCGACCACGTAGGTGAGCGAGCCGTCCCACTCGGACTTGGAGGCATCGAGCTTCTTGTAAAGCGGGTGCGCGACGTTGATCTGGTCAACGGGCGGCTTGTTGCGCAGGTAATGGTCAAGGCTGACCTTGGCGCCTGCGGCCAGCTGTTCTGCATTGAAAGGCATGTGAGTTCTCCGAAATGA
>JAZJZP010000340.1:19682-22653 GCA_040389805.1 Pseudomonadota bacterium | reverse complement strand
ACCCGGCATCGTCCGTCAGCAATGACGGACGTGGATTGAAACCACCCAAGACCGTGGGCGCCTACACCGACATCAGCATCGTCCGTCAGCAATGACGGACGTGGATTGAAACCTCCATCAGCCAGGCTACAGCCGGCCCCAAAACGCATCGTCCGTCAGCAATGACGGACGTGGATTGAAACATCAACGAACTGCAGCACGACGTATCCTTTGCCAAGCATCGTCCGTCAGCAATGACGGACGTGGATTGAAACACTCGCTCGACGTGGACATAGCGCGAGATGTCAGGCATCGTCCGTCAGCAATGACGGACGTGGATTGAAACCGAAATTGCAAGGCGGGCGCGATAGCGGCAGTCGCATCGTCCGTCAGCAATGACGGACGTGGATTGAAACGTTGCTGAAATGGACGTAGCCCGGGCCCTGCTGGGCATCGTCCGTCAGCAATGACGGACGTGGATTGAAACCAGTTGAGCTCAATCAGGTCCTCTTTGGCCCGGGGCATCGTCCGTCAGCAATGACGGACGTGGATTGAAACTGGTGATCCGCTGGGCCACCATGAAGTCTCCAAAGCATCGTCCGTCAGCAATGACGGACGTGGATTGAAACTTGGGTGCGCGGTTGTTGACATTGAAGGCACACCAGCATCGTCCGTCAGCAATGACGGACGTGGATTGAAACCTTCGGGTTGTGATTCCTCGGCCTTGCCTTGCTGCATCGTCCGTCAACAATGGCGGACGTGGCACTTGTCAGCAGGGTGCCACCTAGGGCAGGTCCGTCAGCCCCCAACCCCCAACAACGCCATCAACCCACCTCGTTGATCCAGCGCGATCAAATCGTCGCAACCGCCCACATGGGTGTCCCCGATGAAGATTTGCGGCACGGTGCGACGGCCGGTGATGGCCATCATGTGGTCGCGTTGGCTCGCGTCCAGATCAATGCGGACTTCTTCAATGGTTTCCACGCCGCGTTGCTTGAGCAGCATCTTGGCCCGAATGCAAAACGGGCAGACTTGCGTGGTGTACATCTTGACGGTTTGCATGGTGCGACTGCTGTGATCAATAACGATGGTGCCATTGTCACGCGGTTGGCATGCCCGTCGGGTTTGTGGGGGCACCCCCTGGGTCCTTGCGGAGCAGGGGGTGTGCACAATGACAGGATCAGGCCGATTTTTCGACCGGCAGGTTGGCTTCGCGCCAGGCGGTCAGGCCACCATTGAGCGATTGAGCCTTGTCGTAGCCCATGGTCTTGAGCTGGGCCACGGCCTTGGCGCTGCGCACGCCGCTGGCACACACAACGATCAGGGGCAGGGTCTTGTTGCTGGGCAGGCCTTTGGCGCCCTCCAGGTTGCTCAGTGGCACGTTTTTGGCGCCAACAATGTGGCCGGCGGCGAATTCAGCCGCTTCGCACACGTCAATGACCTGGCCTTTTTCACGGTTGATGAGTTGCACTGCAGCGGCTGGCGAGACGCCACCGCCGGCACCGCCTTTGATCTGGGGCCATAGCAGCAGGCCCCCGGAGGCCGCGGCTGCCAAAAGCCAGTACCAGTTCTCAAGCAGATAACTACTCATGTGGAATCTTTCTGTGTGGGTGCAAAGAGGGGATTTTATAATCGCCAGCTCTCTTTCAATGCAACCGGACTTGAAGCCATGTACAAGCTTGTGCTGATTCGCCATGGCGAATCGACTTGGAACCTCGAAAATCGTTTCACCGGCTGGACCGATGTGGACCTCACTCCCACGGGCATCTCGCAGGCCATGTCGGCCGGTCAGCTGCTCAAGGCCGAGGGCTATGAATTTGACTTGGCGTACACCTCGGTGCTCAAGCGTGCCATCCACACGCTGAACTATTGCCTGGACGAGATGGACCGCATCTGGTTGCCGGTGGTCAAGAGCTGGCGCCTCAACGAGCGTCATTACGGTGGTCTGCAGGGGCTGAACAAGGGTGAGACGGCCAAGCAGTACGGCGACGAGCAGGTGCTGGTGTGGCGTCGCAGCTATGACACCCCGCCGCCTGCCCTGGAGTCCAACGATCCGCGTGGTCAGCGTCAGGATGTCCGTTATGCCAATCTGGCGCAAGACGAGATCCCGCTGACCGAGTGCCTCAAGGACACCGTGGCCCGTGTGCTGCCCTACTGGAACGAGGAGATCGCCCCGACGATCAAGTCGGGCAAACGTGTCGTGATCGCGGCACATGGCAACTCCATCCGCGCCCTGGTCAAGTACCTGGACAACATCAGCGACAACGACATCGTGGGTCTGAACATCCCCAACGGCATCCCGCTGGTGTATGAGTTGGATGCCGATCTGAAGCCCATCAAGAGCTACTACCTGGGCGATGCCGAAGCGGCCGCCAAGGCAGCGGCTGCGGTGGCCACGCAAGGCAAGGCTTAAGCCTGCCTAGGCGGCCGGGGCTACTTCAGCGCCCCGGTCAGGCGGTAGACCACGGGACAGTGGTCGGACAGCATCCGGCCCCGGTCTTCAGGGGCGTAGGGCAGTCGGCTGAATTGGCGCTGACTGGCGCGGTTGGCCAGTTTGGCACTCACGAGGATGTCGTCGATGTACTGCTTGTGGTGGTCATCGGAGTCACAGGGCTGGCTGTCGGCGCCCTCCGTGGCGCGCATCAAGACGGCCCCGGGCGGCTCGTTGTCACTCAAGGCGTTGAACAGGTTCAGGGGCGCTGACTCGTCGGGGCCGGCCGGGTAGCGGGCGTCTTTGTCGAGGTGGCGGTTGAAGTCGCCCATCACGGCAAAACCCACGCCTTCTTTGACGCGCTGATCAACCCAGCGCGCCAGCACCGGCATGACTGACGACGAGTGCAAAGAGGCGTATCGCGCCTTCCTATCCGACCTTGGCAGATTCGGCGCGGCCATGTATCGCCTGTTCGACGAGTGGCCCAATTCATGCGACCACTACCTAACGAATGAAAGCATGAACCGAATTGCTTGGCTTGGGCAGGCATCGGCGTGCATC
>JAZJZP010000340.1:15967-19672 GCA_040389805.1 Pseudomonadota bacterium | reverse complement strand
CGCAGGCGCTCGCAGGGCGCAAAGGTGCGGTCCAGTCGGCCATCAAAGCAGCCGCTTTTGAGGTGCACGGCCAGCAGGCGCACGGCGCGTGGGGTGTCGGGGTAAATGGTGATGTCGGCGCCGGCGCGGGTGCTGCCGTCCACATCGAGTGCGCTCAGGTCACCATTGCAGCGGTAGGGCACGCCTTCGCGGATGGCAAAGCCTACTTTTTGTGGATGGGCGCGCTGTACGAAGCAGTCCAGCGCCCAGCCTTTGCGAAACACCTGTCGGGCGGCTTGTGCGCCATCCACCTCTTGCAGTGCGACGACATCGGCTTGCACGCGGTCGCGCAACTGGTCGGCGGTGTGCGCGAGGGCATCAAAGTCAGCGGCGGTGCGGGTGGGCGGCGGGGTGCGGCCTGGGGTGCAGGGCAGGCCACGTTGGTCGCTGCGAGGCTGGTGGGCGGTGCAGCGCAGGCCCAGGTCCTCGCGTGTGGCGGGGGTGAGCAGCCACTCCATGTTCCAGGTGGCCAGGCGCAGATCGGGGCTCGCGGTGGCCAGGGCTTGGGTGCAGCCCGCTTGCGTCAGCCACAGGGCGGCCAACACCCCCACGGGTGCGAGGGGGAACCGGCGCCACCAGGTCATGCGGCGAGCAAGGCTGCGCGGTCCAGCGTGTAGTTCTGCGGGCCGGCGGCGGCGATTTTGATGGCGCCGATGCGGTTGGCGAGCGTCACCGACTTGACCAGGTCCCAGCCATTGACCAGGCCGTAGAGCAGGCCACCACGGAAGGCGTCGCCACAGCCGGTGGGGTCGACGACCGCAGCCGCCTTGACGCCAGGGACGTGGGTTTTTTCGCCTTGCACGTAGACGTTGCAGCCGTCGGCGCCCAGGGTTTCGATCAGGCCCTTGAGGTGGGACTTGGACAGGTCGGCCAGGCTGGTGCCGGTGCGGTCGGCCAGCAGTTTGGCTTCGTAGTCGTTGACGGCCACCCAGGTGGCTTGCGAGACGAAGCGCTTGAGGTCGTCACCGTCGAACATCGGCAGGCCTTGACCCGGGTCGAACATGAAGGGGATGTTGGCGGCCTGGAGCTGCTCGGCGTGCTGGATCATGGCATCGCGGCCATCAGGTGCGACGATGGCGAGCTTGATGGCCGGGTTGGCTTCGATGCGCTGGATGTGGGCCTGGCCCATGGCACCGGGGTGGAAGGCGGTGATCTGGTTGTTGTCCTGGTCCGTGATGATGATGCGCAGCCGCCGAACTCTTTGCGTAGCGTGGGCACCAGGAAGGAGACGTTCAGGATGTGGACCTGCTCCGGCAGGATTTGTTGCGCAAACCGGCCTGGGAAGGTGGTGATGGTGTCAAAGGCGAGCGAGCCGCAAATCAGGACGGACATGGTGGTTTCTCGGTGAATGGTGAACGAAGTGATCAGGGGTAGAACAGCTCGGCGGTGTAGCCCGCCAGCTTGAGGTCGGGGGCACGCAGGCGCCATTGCAGGGTCGTGCTGCGCTGGCCTGGGGCGGCTTCGGGGGTGGCGCTGGGCTTGGCGCTTGGCTCGGCGCTGGCATCAGACGTGTCGAGCCACTGGGCGTCTTGCGGGGCAAAGGCGCGCCGGGCCACCACGGCACCGTTGGTGTCGGTCAGGGTCAGGTCCACATGCGGCCAGGCCAGGCCGATGGGCGCGCGGTTGTGCACCACCACCACCAGTCGGTAGGTGTCGGGCCCTTCGGAGTTGGTGCGCACCAGGGTCGCACTTTCAACTTGCAGGCTGTCGATGCGCAAGGGCGGTTCGAGGCGGCAGTCCATGGCCTGACACCATTGCACCAGGTAGGGCCTGAGGGCTGGGTGGTGCGCGGCCAGCACGTTGCGGAACTGGTGAGCCACTTGCAAGGCCAGTGTCAGCAGCAGGCCCAGCGCGATGAGCGACAGCGCGGCGCGGGTGCCTGGGTGGCGCCAGAAGGCCAGGCGCCGGGCGCGGCGCATGAACTCCGGGGTCTTGGCTTTGGGCTTGCGTGAGCGTGAGCCTGGGCGGCTGGCCCGCATCCTGGGCGGTGGCAGCGATTGTTCCGGGACGAAGGCAGCGCTGGGCAGCTCTTCGGGTGTGGCGGTCAGGGCTTCGCTGGTGGGCACAGGAGGCTGGGCGGCTTCGGGTGTTGCGGTGGTCGCGGTGGCCTGCGCCAGGGCCGGCTCGATATGCACGGGTTCGTCCACACACGCCATCGACGATGGCCCGAAGTCGGACATCCACTCGTCTTTCGGGCTGGACAAGACGTCGTTGGGGAACTCGGCATCAGCGAAGTCGGGCCCGCCCTTGCGTCGGCGCGGCGCGCGGCGCTCGGTCGCCGAGGGCATCAGGTAGCGCGAGTCCAGTGCATCGGATTCGTCGGTGACGGGCAGATCGCTGGGCAGGAACTCGGGCGCATATGAGGGCGCTGACGGGGGCAACACCGGACTGCTCTCTGGGGCGGCTGCGTCGAGGGAGACGGCGGTGTCCAGCTCAAAATCAGTGGTGTCGAGCAGGTCGTCCATCGCCGGCGTGGGCGGCGGCGGTGACTGAGGTGTGAGGGCGTTGACCTGCAACTCCAGGTCCAGCTCGAAATCATCCGCTGAGGTCTGGATGGGGGCTGGCGCCGTGGGGGCCCAGGTCGAATCACCGCCCTCGGAGGCGGGCGCTTCGGGTTCTGGCTCTGGCTCCGGACGGGGCGGCGCGGTGGCGGGCCGTTGGGGGGGCGGTTCACGCTCAAGGTCGAACAGGCCCGGCAGGGCGTTGAAGACCTCGTTGCAGCGTCCGCAACGCACCCAGCCTTCAGAGACCTTTAATTGGTCTTGTACGACTTTGAAAATCGTTCCGCAGTGATTGCATCGGGTGGCCAGGCTCATGGCGCTGGATGATGCCATGAGCCGAGGGGTGTTCCGGTCCCGGTTAGCCCTTGTTGGCGTTCGTGTTGCGGTGGGCCGTCATCAAAATCCAGCCATCTTCTTCATCGGCGACGTCCAGTGACAGGCCCACGGCGCCGTAGGCGGCCTTGAGCTCGTCCGCTTGGCGCGCCAGGATGCCTGCCAACACCAGGTGTCCGCCGGGGGCCACATGCCCCGCCAGCAGGGGCGAGAGCAGCTTGAGCGGGGTCGCCAGGATGTTGGCCAGCACGATGGGGTAGTCCCCTTGGGCGGGTCCGATCAGGTCGGGCAAACCGGTGTTGAGCGGCACGCCCACGCCTTGCAGGTTGACCTGGGCATTGGCCAGGGTGGATTCGACCGCCGCAGGGTCAATGTCGACCGCATCGACGCTGGCGGCGCCATGCAGGGCGGCGCCGATGGCCAAAATGCCCGAACCACAGCCGTAGTCCAGCACGCGCTGGCCTTGCAGGGCCTGCGGATTGCGCGCAATCCACTTCAGGCACATGCGGGTGGTGGGGTGGGTGCCGGTGCCAAAGGCCAGGCCGGGGTCCAGGCGGATCACGGTCTGGGCCTGGGCGGGCACGTCGTGCCAGGTGGGCACGATCCAGAAGGTGTCGGTGATGGGCACGGGTGCGAACTGGGACTGAGTCAGGCGCACCCAGTCCTGGTCTTCGACCTCTTGAATGCCTTGGACCTGAATGTCGGTGGCCCAGTCCTGTGCCAGGACCAGGGTGGCCGCTTCCAGGGCCTTGGCTTCGTCAGGGAAGAGCGATTTGACGGTCGAGTGCTGCCAGGCCTCGCGGGTCACGGGCATGCCGGGCTCGCCCCACAG
>JAZJZP010000340.1:11525-15957 GCA_040389805.1 Pseudomonadota bacterium | reverse complement strand
GGGTGTCGGCATCGGCATCTTCTACCGAGACCGACAGGGCGTCGAGCTCCATCAGGGCGTCGCTGAGGGTGTCGACCTGGCTCTCATGGGCCCGCAGGGTGAGTTCATGCATGGTGTGTGTACTTGAGATCAACGCTTGCGCGCAGCCATCCAGTGTTCTAGGTAATGGATGTCGGTGCCGCCTTCGATGAACTTGGCGTCCACCATCAGTTCGCGGTGCAGCGGGATGTTGGTTTGAATGCCTTCGATCACGGTTTCTGACAGGGCGGTGCGCATGCGGGCCAGGGCCTGATCGCGGGTGTCGCCGTGCACGATGATCTTGCCGATCATGGAGTCGTAGTTGGGTGGCACAAAGTAGTTGGCATAGATGTGCGAGTCGACCCGCACGCCAGGGCCGCCGGGCTGGTGCCAGGTGGTGATGCGGCCGGGTGAGGGCACGAACTTGACCGGGTCTTCGGCGTTGATGCGGCACTCGATGGCGTGGCCACGCAGTTCGACCTGCTTTTGCGTGAAGGGCAGCTTTTCGCCTGCGGCGACACGGATCTGCATCTGCACGATGTCGATGCCGGTGACCCACTCGGTGACGGGGTGCTCGACCTGCACGCGGGTGTTCATCTCAATGAAATAGAACTCGCCGTTCTCAAAGAGGAACTCGAAGGTGCCGGCACCGCGGTAGCCGATCTTTTTGCAGGCCGCCGTGCAGCGCTCGCCGATCTTTTCAATGGCGCGGCGGGGAATGCCCGGTGCGGGCGCTTCTTCGATGATCTTTTGGTGGCGGCGCTGCATGGAGCAGTCGCGCTCGCCCAGCCAGACCGCGTTCTTGAACGTGTCGGCCATGATCTGGATTTCGATGTGCCGTGGATGTTCGAGGAACTTCTCCATGTACACCGACGGGTTGCCAAAGGCCGCACCGGCTTCTGCGCGGGTGGTTTGCACCGCGTGGATCAGGGCCGCTTCGGTGTGCACGACGCGCATGCCGCGTCCGCCACCGCCGCCCGCCGCCTTGATGATGACGG
The DNA here is from genome assembly GCA_040389805.1 of Pseudomonadota bacterium. Classification (GTDB taxonomy): domain Bacteria; phylum Pseudomonadota; class Gammaproteobacteria; order Burkholderiales; family Burkholderiaceae_C; genus Aquabacterium. The sequence continues at coordinate 14,941 of JAZJZP010000340.1, read as the reverse complement.
GGTAGCCGATGCCGCGGGCAATGCGGATGATTTCCTTGTTGTCATCGGGCAGCGCGCCTTCGGAGCCTGGCACGCAAGGCACGCCCGACTTGATCATGGCCTGCTTGGCCGAGACCTTGTCGCCCATGATGCGGATGCTCTCGGGTGTGGGCCCGATGAAGACGAAGCCACTTTGTTCGACACGTTCGGCGAAGTCGGCGTTTTCGGACAAGAAGCCGTAGCCGGGGTGAATGGCCTCGGCGTCGGTCACTTCGGCGGCCGAAATGATGGCCGGCATGTGCAGATAGCTTTGCGACGATGCGGCCGGGCCGATGCAGACGGCCTCGTCGGCCAGTTTGACGTACTTGGCTTCGCGGTCTGCCTCAGAGTAGACAACGACCGACTGGATGCCCATTTCGCGACAGGCGCGCTGGATGCGCAGGGCGATTTCGCCTCGGTTGGCGATCAGTATTTTTTTGAACATGGTGCCTCGGGTCCGTCGTGTTTATTCGACGATGAACAGGGGCTGACCGTATTCCACGGGTTGGCCGTTTCAACCAGGAGTTTGGTGACGGTGCCGGTCACTTCTGTTTCGATCTCGTTCATGATTTTCATGGCTTCGATGATGCAGATGGGCTGGCCTTCTTTGACCTGGTCACCCACTTCAGCAAAGGCTTTGGCGCCTGGGCTGGATGAGCGGTAGAACGTGCCGACCATGGGCGATTTGATGACGTGGCCGGTCTCCACGGGCACTTCGGGCACGGCGGCGGCGACCACCGGGGCGGCGACTGGCGCGGCTTGTTGGACGGGGGCAGCCTGCTGCATCATGACCACAGGGGCGGCGCCCGCTTTGACGATGCGGACTTTGCCGTCGGCTTCGGTGATTTCGAGTTCAGAAACATTCGACTCCGAGACGAGGTCGATGAGTGTCTTCAGTTTGCGCAAGTCCATGATTTGCGATCTCCAGTGGTCGTTTTGAGCACGTTGCTCAGGGATGTGGGGTGGGCAGTGAGTGGGGCGTGACAGCCAGACTCAGCCGCGCGGAGGGGCGCTCAGGTGCGCCAAGGCGGCGTCCAGGGCCAATTGGTAACCGAGCGCGCCCAGTCCGACGATGACGCCTTCGGCGATGTCGGAGAAATAGGAGTGCTGGCGAAACGGTTCGCGCCGATGCACGTTGGACAGGTGCACTTCAATGAAGGGCACGGCCACGCCGGCCAAGGCATCGCGAAGGGCCACGCTGGTGTGCGTGAAGGCCCCTGGGTTGATGATGATGAATTGGGTGCCGTCGGTGCGGGCCGCGTGGACGCGGTCGATCAACACGCCTTCGTGGTTGCTTTGCACGGCCGACAGCGACGCGCCACGGGTGCTGGCGTGTTGGCTCAAGCCGGTGTTGATCTGCTCTAGCGTGGTGGCGCCATAGACCTGCGGTTCACGAATGCCCAGCAGGTTCAGATTGGGGCCATGGAGAACAAGGATCTGCATGCGTCATTGGCAAACCGCACGGTGCAGTACTGCCAAGAAAGTGAAAGTAGCCGGATTTTACGCGCAAATGGCGACAAATCAGTAATCACCCTTGATCGGGCTGGGATGAAGTTGCGGTGCCTCAAGCATTCAGGCTGTGCGCCCACTGGGCCAGTTCGTCAAAACTGGTGGCCCCCATTTTACGGTATCGCAGCAGGCCGTTGGCATCAATCATGACCGAAAAAGGCAGGCCTCCGGTGGGGTTGCCCAAGGATTGGGCCAGATCGGTCCCGCCAAAACCGCCTAAACCGATGGTGAAACTGACGGGCACTTTGGTCAAAAAATCGCGCACGGGCGTGGGCCCGTCAATCGCCAGGCCCAGCACCTGGACGCGCTTGGCGCCAAATTCACGGTGAAAGCGCTCGAACTCGGGCATCTCTTTGACGCAGGGGGGGCACCAGGGCGCCCAGAAGTTCAGCAGCAGGGGCCGACCTTGCAAGCTGGCCAGGGCCAGGGTCGGGCCTGTGGGCGTGTCGAACTCCAGCGTCCAGAAATTGGCGGGCAAGGCTTCGCCGGCCGGCGTCGCAAGGTGCTGTTGGCGCCGCGACCACCAGGCCCCCCCGCCCAAACCGGCCAGGCCAGCCAAGCCGATCAGGCTGCGACGCGTCATGCTCAGACCGGGTTGGGTCGGCTCGTGGTTCAGGGGCTGGGCTGTTTCAGGGGTCATGTCGAGGCAATGGGATGGGGTTGATCCAGTAGTCGCTGTAGGGCGGGCAAGTCGCCCCGCTCGGTGCGGCCAGAGGCGTCGGCTTTGAGTCCACCGCGCAGGTCGTCGTGGTCCAGGATGGACAGGTGCAGTCCGATGGGCTCGCCCAGTTCAGGACAGGGCACGGTCAGGCTCAAGACGTCGATCGTAGTCCCTTTGGGGCTGTTGACCGAGCCAACCTCGAAGTCCAGCCCTTGGTTGATCAGGGCGATTTCGGTGGATTTGGAATCGTCGCAATAAAGTTGCAGGTGGATGTCGTTCAAACGCGTGGCGGTGCCGCGCCAGATGGCGCCGGTGAGGTGAGGGCGGAACTCGGCCAGACGCTGCATCCAGCGGGCGGCCAGTTGCCTCAGGGCATGCAGTTCGCTCGGCTGGGTGTCGGCACAGAACACGGCGAGGTACTCAAAGACGGCCTCTTCCACTTCATCGTTGTCAGGCAGGTCGCCGCGCCCGGTCAGGCCCAGTTGTTTGGCGGCGCGCCGTTTGGCGGCTCCGTAGTCCAGGCCTTCTTCGACCACCATGCGGGCGGCGGTGTGGGCGATTTCCTGGCTGGCGGAGGGGGTCATGAGGCACTCACTTGAACGGGCACGCTGTTGAGGGCGGCGTTGGCGCTGATGCGGTCGGTCAGTTGGTCGTCGGTCAGGTCGTTCATGCTGATGCCGGCGTGGCGTTGGGCCACCTGCAGGCGCACGCCCGCACGGCCATGGCCCCAGCCGTGAGGCAGGCTGACCACGCCGGGGCGGATGTCGTCGGTCACTTTGATGGGCACCTGCACTTGGCCGACGCGTGATCGCACGGTCACGCTCTGTCCTTCCATCAAGCCTCGGGTGCTGGCATCTTGCGGGTGCATCCACAGCACGCAACGTGTTTTGCCTGACACCAGGCGCTCGCTGTTGTGCATCCAGGAGTTGTTGCTGCGCACGTCACGGCGCCCGATCAGGGTCAGTTGGCCGTCGATGGGGGGCGTGGCGTGGGCGGGGGTGGTCCAGTCGGTGGTCAAGCGGGACAGTTCCTTGGCAATCGGCGCGGGCAGCAGGGCGATGTGGCGGTGGCGGCGGGTGAGCCGCTGTAGCAGGCCGGGACGCAGCGGCCCGAGGTCGATGCCTTTGGGGTGGGCGCGCAGGCGCTTCATGGTCAAGCCCATGGATGACCGGTAAGCACTTTTGCGCAGTCCCAAGGCGAGCAGTTGATCTGGGCGCGTGCGCGACAT
>JAZJZP010000340.1:9597-11515 GCA_040389805.1 Pseudomonadota bacterium | reverse complement strand
CCTGCCAGGCGCGTCGGGCGTAGCGTTGCGCCAGTTGGGCAAAGATTTCCCAATCGTGCAGCGCGCCTTCGGGTTTGGGCACGATGGCCGGGCTGTAGCGGGCCACATTGCGCACCGCCAGGTGCATGAACACCAGGTCGTAGTGGTCGTGCTCGACCGCGCAGGTGGGCGGCAGGATCACGTCGGCATGGCGGGTGGTTTCGTTGAGGTAGTAGTCGATCGACACCATGAAGTCGAGCTGGCCCAGGGCCTGGTCCAACTGGCCGCCGTTGGGGGTGGACAGCACCGGGTTGCCGCAGGATGTCACCAGGGCGCGGATCTGACCGGGGCCGGGGGTGAGTATTTCTTCGGCCATGACGGAGACGGGCAGTTCGCCGCCAAACTCGGGCGCTTGGCGCACCCGGCTGCGCCAGATGTCGAAATGGCCGGGACTCATCAGGCCCAGTTTGATCAGGTCCACGGCGGGGTTGGTGACCAGGGTGCCGCCTTCGCGGTCCACGTTGCCTGTCAGCAGGTTGATCACTTGGATGGCCCATTGGCAGACCACGCCATGTTCTTGGGTGGAGAGGCCCATGCGGCCATAACAGACCCCGCCATCGGCGGCGGCCAACTCGTGCGTGAGGCGGCGGATGGTGTCGGCCTCGATACCGCAGAGGCTGGCGACGGCCTCGGGCGTGAAGGCGGCGACGGCCTGGGTCAGCTCATGCTGGCCGCGCAGCAGGGGGCTCAAGGGGCCGGGGTGCGTCAGGTGGTCGGCCAGGAGGGTGTGGATCATGGCGAGCAGCAAGGCGGCGTCGGTGCCGGGCTGGATGAAGAGGTGCTCGTCGGCGATGGCGGCGGTTTCGGTGCGGCGGGGGTCAATGACGACCAGTTTGCCGCCCCGGGCCTGCAAGGCTTTGAGGCGCGCGCGCACATCGGGCACGGTCATCAGGCTGCCGTTGGACGCCAGTGGGTTGCCGCCCAGCACCATGAAGTACTGGGTGCGGTCGATGTCGGGGATGGGGATGAGGAACTGGTGTCCGTACAGCCAGTACGACACCACGTGGTGCGGCAGTTGGTCCACCGAGGTGGCCGAAAAACGGCTGCGCGTTTTGAGCTGGCTGAGAAACAGGTGGCCGTGCGTGGTGTTGCCCCAGTTGTGGACGCTGGGGTTGCCTTGGTAGACGGCCACGGCGTTGGCGCCGTGTTGCTCGCGCACGCGGGTGAGGCGGTCGGCGACCAGGTCAAAGGCGTCGTCCCACGAGATCTCGACCCAGCGGGCGTCAGCGCCCTGGCCGACGCGTTTGATCGGGCGGCGCAGGCGGTCGGGGTCTTCGTGGAGGTCTTTGAGGGCCACGGCCTTGGGGCAGATGTGGCCGCGCGAGAAGGGGTCTTGTTCATTGCCGCGCACGGACAGGATGGTGCTGCCTTGAACCTTGAACTCCAGTCCGCAGATCGCTTCGCACAAATTGCACACGCCCTGTTTGGTCTGGACGGGGGCGTTGGCATGCGCAAGGGCAGCAGGTGCAGACATGGTGGTGGTCGCTCTTCAAGATGGTCCGCGCATCCTGCCACGAGTCGGGGTTCTGTGCTCAGCGCGCGTGCACGGGCGTGAAGCGTTGCGGGCCTTGGCTCATGGCGATGAGCTGATCGGTCATATCGGGGGTGTTCAGCGGCAATGCGTCAGGGGGGCTGAACAGCTCATGCAAGGTGGACAGAGGGCCTTGGCCTAATTGCGCCAACACGGTGTTGCAGTTGCTTAGCACCTGGGCGGCTTTGTGTGGTGGTGGCTCCGGGGGTGGGGGCGCGCAGCTTTCGAGCTGCACACAGTGAAAGCGCAGCCCACGCGCCGCCAGCAGGGCGGTGGGTGCGTGGTCGGCCACCAGCAGGTCCGGGTCGAGTGCTTGCAGCATCGTGCGCCAGCCGGTGGCCAGACCCA
>JAZJZP010000340.1:0-9587 GCA_040389805.1 Pseudomonadota bacterium | reverse complement strand
GTGATGCATAGCCTTCTTGCATCAAGTGGTCCACGCTGTTGCACGTCGGCTGGCCCAGTGGCGCCGAGGGCTGCCGCCAGACCGGTGCCGGCCACAGGGCCACGTTGGGGTGCTGCATCAGGTCACCTAATGCGGCCGAGGCGACCCCCAGGTCACGCAAAATGAAGTCGACCTGGTGTCCCCGCTCCACCAGGGATCGGGCCAAACGGGCCAGGGAGCTGAGGTGGTCTGCGCCACCATTCAACTCCCATGCAAGTGCGAATCTGGCCATGACGGCATGTCCCTGGAAGTGTGGCGGCCGGGTGGCGCCGCGCTTGATTGCGCGCTCCATTCTTCCATGGACAAAGGCCCCAGTGTCCCCTATCTCTAGGGGGCTGGTGGCCTCAAAGTGCCGACAAACAGGGGGTGTCAGCCTTCCTTGCGCAGTGCCGGGAACAAGATGATGTCGCGGATGTTGGCCGAGTCGGTCAGCAGCATGATCAGGCGATCAATGCCGATGCCGCAGCCGCCGGTGGGGGGCAGGCCGTATTCGAGGGCGCGGATGTAGTCGGCATCAAAGTACATGGCCTCTTCATCGCCGGCCTCTTTGGCGCTGGCTTGGGCGGCAAAACGGGCCGCTTGCTCTTCGGCGTCGTTCAACTCCGAGAAGCCGTTGGCGATTTCGCGGCCGGTGATGTAGAGCTCAAAGCGTTCGGTGATGGCCGGGTTGGTGTCCGAGGCACGGGCCAGGGGCGAGACTTCAACGGGGTGGTCAATGATGAAGGTGGGGGCCCAGAGTTTTTCTTCGACGGCCTCTTCAAACAGCTTGAATTGCAACTGCGCCACGCTGATGCCGGGGCGGTCAAAGGCCAGCGGGTCAATGCCCATGGACTTGAGGTGGGCCTGCAGGGCCTGCTTGTTGTCGATGTCGTGCTCGCCCACATTGGTGTGCTGCAAGACGGCGTCGCGAATGGTCAGGCGGTGGAAGGGCGCTTCGAGGTCGACGGCCTGGCCGCCGTAGGTCAGTTGCAGCGTGCCGGCGGCGGTGCGGGCCGCGTGGCGGATGATGGCCTCGGTGGCGTCCATCAGGTCGAGGTGGTTCCAGTAGGCCGCGTAGAACTCCATCATGGTGAACTCGGGGTTGTGACGCACCGAGACCCCTTCGTTGCGGAAGTTGCGGTTGATCTCGAACACGCGGTCAAAGCCGCCGACCACCAGGCGCTTGAGGTACAGCTCGGGCGCGATGCGCAAGAACATCTCCTGGTCGAGCGCGTTGTGGTGCGTGACGAAGGGCTTGGCATTGGCACCGCCGGGGATGGGGTGCATCATGGGCGTCTCCACTTCCAGGAAGCGGTTGTCGACCATGTATTGGCGGATCGAGGCGATGGCGTTGCTGCGCGTGGTGAAGCGTTGGCGCGAGGCTTCGTCCATGATCAGGTCGACGTAGCGCTGGCGGTACTTCGTTTCTTGGTCGGCGATGCCGTGAAACTTGTCGGGGAGCGGGCGCAGGCTCTTGGTGAGCAGGCGGATGCTGGACACCTTGACCGACAACTCGCCCGTCTTGGTCTTGAACAGCACGCCCTCGGCGCCCAGGATGTCGCCCAAGTCCCAGTGCTTGAAGGCGTCCAGCGCTTCGGCGCCCACGGCGTCCAGGGTCACATAGAGCTGCATGCGGCCGGTGCCGTCTTGCAGGGTGCCAAAACAGGCCTTGCCCATCACGCGCTTGAGCATCATGCGTCCGGCGATCTTGACGGGGATGGCTTGGGCGTCCAGATCCGTCGGCTCGGTGGCGTCGTGCTGCAGGTGCAGCGGCGCGGCCTGGTGGGTCGGCTTGAAGTCGTTGGGGAAGGCCACGCCCTGCGCCCGAATGTTGGCCAGCTTGTCGCGGCGCTCCTGCACCAGTTTGTTGGTGTCCACGACCGCTTCGGTGGCGGGGACTTGGCTGGCGTCAGCGGGGGTGTTGGATGCTTGGGTCATGGTCTGGGCGTGAGAAAAGTGCGGGCCGAATCCGCCATTGTAGGGAACCCTGGCCAAGGCCTGTGGGCGCGGGGCGTGTTGGGGTGGGCGACAATGCGGGCCATGTCGCCACAAGAACACTCGGCGTCGCCACGCCCTGGGCGCTGGACGACCCTCCAACAAGCCTGGGCCAGCGTGCCCCATGCGGCCCTGGGCAACCTGGTGGCCAAACTGTGCATGGTGGGGCTGGGGCTGGGCATCACGGTGGTGGTGGCGCGCCAGGGGCCGCAGGTGCAGGGCGCTTTTGCGCTGTTCGTGGCGGTGGAGTCGGGCTTGCTGACGTTGTTCTCCGGACTGGGTCTGTGGCTGGCGCGGCAGATATCGCGCCAGACGGGCGGTGAGCCAAGCCAGGCCATGCCGATGCTGCGCAGCGTGTTGCGGGCGGCGCTGGGCCTGGGCTTGTTGGCCTCGGTGGGCTTGCTGGCGGTGTCCTGGTGGGCCGACAAAATGCCCTATGCCCAGTTGTGGTTGTTGGCCTTGGCCGCGCCGTTCTTGCTGTTGGTGCCGACGGCGACGGGTTTGTGGCTGGGACAAGGCCGCATGTGGCCGCTCAATGTGGCGCAGGTGGCGGCACCTGCCTCGGTGTTGGGAGGCCTGGCTTTGGCCTGGACCTTGACGCAGGGCGTGGCTCAGCGTGGTCCCACCGTGTTGATGGTGTTGATGGCCTGGGTCAGTGGCAAATCCTTGGTGGCGGTGCTGACGGCCATTTATGCCTTGCGCGAGTCCGATACCCGCGACCAAGTGATGGAGGACACACTCACCCCGGGGCAAGCGCGGTCGTTTCGGCAAACGCCGGCCCACTGGTCGACCGATTGGCGTTTTGTCGCCACGATCGGGGTGACCAATGTGGTCAGCCTGCTGAACTACCGTGCCTCGCTGTTTCTGGTCGAGCGTTTTCATGGGCTGGGCGCCGCGGGCACCTATTCGGTGGCGGTGACGGTGGCGGAGTTGCTGTGGCTGCTGTCCTCCTCGGTCACGGTGTCGGCCTATGCGCGCATCGGCCATCCGGATCAGCGGGTGGCCTCCAGCATGACGGTGCAGGCGGTGCGCATCAATGTGCTGGCCACGCTGTTGGCGGCCCCGCTGTTGTTGTGTCTGGCCTGGTGGGCCTTGCCGTGGGTGATGGGGCCGGCGTACGCGGCCTCGGTGGCCCCGTTGGCAGCCCTGTTGCCTGGGGTGGCGGCCTATGCGGCGGCGTCCAGTTTGTCGGCTTTTTATACCAACCACCTGGGGCGACCGCATTTGTCGGGTGCCATCGCGGGCTTGTCGTTGGCGGTCAGTTTTGGGCTGGGCTGGCTGTTGGTGCCCCGTCTGGGCGCACTGGGTGCCGGGATTTCATCCAGCACCGGCTACATCGTCGCCATCGTGGTGGCGTATGCGGTGTTCTTGCGCCAGGCCGGCTTGCCGGTGCGCGCCCTGTGGACCCCCTCATTGACACGGGTATGAGGGGGGTGCGTTGGCCGCAGAAACGGCGACAATACTCGGTTGTGCCGACTACTGCCTTTGCTGCGCCACCCGTTTGTCCATGATGACTTTGCTCCAGCACCTCAAGCGCCCGGTGGCGCGGTTGCTCTCCGCCTTCACGGGCCCCCGCATCGTCTATGGCTGGCGCAATGCAGATGGCAGCTACTGCCCGCAAACGCGGGTCAGCACCCACAGCAGTTTTGAAGAAACCCACGGTTTGGTCCTGGCCGACCATGTTTTCATCGGGCATTTCAACCGAATCGATGGTTCGAACGGGCTGGTGATCGAAGAGGGCTGCCAGGTCACCAACTATGTGTCGGTGTTGAGCCATTCCAGCCACCGCTCGGTGCGCGTCATGGGGCGGCGCTACGCGGGCCATCCGGATCCCGTGGGCTATGTGCGCCGCGCCACCCGCTTGGGCGCGTACAGCTTCATCGGGCCGCACAGCGTCATCGCGCCAGGGGCGCAGATCGGCAAGGGCGTGATCGTGCAGGCCTACAGTTTTGTCTCTGGCGTGGTGCCGGACTTTGCCATCGTCGGCCCGCAAACCATGGGGCAGCCTGCCGTCGTGGTGGGCGATTCGCGCGAGGTCGACCGCGCCTTGTTGCTACGCCACCCTGAATTGCAGGCGCTGTATGCGCAATGGGCTGGGCAGGATCACCTGCGCCGCGCCTTGGGCGGGGATCGGTCATGAAAAAGTCTGTTGCTCGCGCACCGGTGCGCATCCTGTTCTTTGCCGACGCGTCGAGTGTGCACACCAGGCGCTGGGTGGCGGCCGCCGTCGAGCGCGGCGCCGAAGCGGTGGTCATCACCCGCCAACCCGGCGAGGTGCCCGGGGCGCTGGAGGTCATCGCCATTCAACCCGGCCAAAGCAAGTCGGGCTGGTTCACGGCCTTGCCGGCGCTGCGTCGTGCGGTGCGTGAGTTGTCCAAGCGTTTTCAGCCGACGCTGGTGCATGGCCACTACGTGACGTCGTATGGTCTGTGGGCCACGGTCTGTGGCTTGAGTTGCCCCAAGGTGCTCACGGCCTGGGGGTCTGACATCCTGGTCACGCCCAAGCAAAGTCGGTTGATGCGTGCGGTGGTGGGTTGGTCACTGCGTCACGCAGACCTGATCACGGCCGACTCGATGGACATGGTCGACGAGATCGCGCGCTACCACCCTCAGGCTCCGTGTCATCAGATCCTCTGGGGGGCGGACACCGACAAGTTCACGCCCGCGCCGCCGGGGTCCGACTTTGAAGTGGTCAGCCTGCGCTCGTGGGAGGGCAACTACAACATTGACCTCATCATCGAGGCCTTCTCGCGCTTTTTGACCCTGCGGCCACACTCGCACGCGATGCTGCACCTGCTGGGCGGCGGCCCGATGGAGGCTGCCTTGCAAGAGCGCGTGACCAGTCTGCGTTTGCTGCAACAGGTGCGCTTTCATGGTCGGGTGGGCGACCAGGCCATGGTGCAGGCCATTCAACGCTGCCGCGTCTCGGTGTCGGTGCCCACCAGCGATGCCACCTCGGTGTCGGTGCTCGAATCAATGGCCTGCGGCCTGGCCATCATCGCCTCTGACCTGCCCGCCAATCGGCAGTGGATCAGCGATCGCGGTGGCTGGATCGTGCCCGTGCGCGACATCGATGCCATGACGCAAGCCTTGGTCAACGCCTGCGACCAACCTCAGTTGGTGACGCAGATGGGCGCGCACAACCGTGAACTGATCGAGCGCGAAGCCTCACGGCGTGGCCAGATGGACGCCATGTGGCGCTTGTACGAAAAGCTGATCAAGCCTTCGTGCAAGGTCAAGAAGCGGGTCCGTTCCATCCCAACGCGTTGAGGCCATGAGCATGCCCATCCTTTCGGTGATCGTGCCCTGTCGCAACGAGCGCGAGCACATCGAAGCCTTCTGCCGCAGCGTGGCCGCACAGACCGTGCCGAGTGGCTGGACGCTGGAGGTGCTGATCGCCGATGGCCTGAGCGACGATGGCACGCGCGAGCGCCTGGCCGCCTGGTGCCAGAGCGATCCGCGTTTTGTGATGATCGACAACCCCGGGCGCATCGTCTCGTGCGGCTTGAACCGCTGCATTGAACAGGCGCAAGGCGAGTTCATCGTGCGCCTGGATGTGCACACGGTCTACGCGCCCGACTACCTCGCCCAATGCCTGAGCACCTGGCAAGCCACCGGGGCTGACAACGTGGGCGGCCCCTGGCGCGCGCAAGGGGCGGCAGGCCCGCAAGGCACGGTGCAACGCGCCATCGCGGCAGCTTTCCAGTCACGCTGGGTGGCGGGCGGTGCCTTGTCGCGTGACCTGAGCTACGAGGGCGAGGCCGACACCGTCTACCTGGGCGCCTGGCCGCGTCAAACCTTCGAGCGCTTTGGGGGCTTTGACGAGCGCCTGGTGCGCAACCAGGACGACGAGCACAACCTGCGCATCCACCGAGGCGGCGGGCTCATCTGGCAATCGGCCCGCATCCGCTCCACCTACTACCCCCGCGCCAGCATCATCGACGTGTTCCGCCAGTACCGCCAATACGGCTACTGGAAGCCCTTTGTCATGGCCAAGCATGGCCAGGCGGCCGCACTTCGGCACCTGATCCCCGGCCTGTTTGTGGCGGTGCTGCTCGGTCTGTTGGCCTTGATGCTGATCTTGTCGCTGGTGGCCTATCACAACGCCGGCACCGCAGGCACCGCTGTCACTGCGGGCAATGGCGCGCTGCTGAACTGGCCCGCCTGGGGCATGCTGCTGGTCTCCACCGTGTTCACCGCGCTGGTGGCGTTCTACCTGTCGGCGGTCGGCGTCGTCAGTGTCCTCATTGCGCGCCAGCAAGGGTTTGACTTGCTGCCCCTGTTGCCACGTGTGATCGCGGCGTATCACTTGGGATACGGCTTGGGCTCCCTGCGGGGTTGGTTCGATGCCCTGGTGCGCCGCCGCCCCGATCCTGCCTTTGGTCGTCTGACGCGGGGCAATGCCCGCACTACACCCTGAACCCCATGAGCACCTCCAACTTTCTGCCCTTTGCCCTGCCCGAAATCGGTGAAGAAGAAATCGCCGAAGTCGTCGACACCTTGCGCTCCGGCTGGGTCACCACCGGCCCCAAGGCGCGCCGTTTTGAGCAAGACTTTGTCAAGTTCTTGGGTGACGACTCGCTGCACGCCATCGCGGTGAACTCGGCCACGGCCGGGCTGCACCTCGCGCTGGAAGCCCTCGGCATCGGCCCGGGCGACGAGGTCATCACCACCACCCACACTTTCACCGCCACCGCTGAAGTGGTGCGCTACATGGGCGCCGATGTCAAACTGGTCGACATCGACCCGGCCACGCTCAACATCGACCCCGTTGCCATTGAAGCGGCCATCACGCCCCGCACCAAAGCCCTCATGCCGGTGCACTACGCGGGCATGGCGGTCGACATGGACGCCATCATGGCCATTGCCCGCAAGCATGGCCTCAAGGTGATTGAAGACGCCGCGCACGCCCTGCCCACCACCTTCAATGGCGAGCTGATCGGCACGCTCCAAAGCGATGTGTGCGTGTTCAGCTTCTACGCCAACAAAACCATCACCACGGGTGAAGGCGGCATGCTGGTCACCCGCGACGAGGCCATTGCCGCACGCTGCAAAGTCATGCGTTTGCATGGCATCAGCCGCGACGCCTTTGACCGCTTCACCGCCACCGTGCCCAGCTGGTATTACGAAATCGTGGCGCCGGGCTTCAAGTACAACCTGACCGACATCGCGGCTGCGATGGGCATTCATCAACTGCAGCGCGTGCGGGGCTTTCAAACCAAGCGCGAACACATGGCCCGCCGTTACGACGAAGCCCTGGCCGACCTGCCCGTGATCCTGCCGCCGCGCCCGCAAAACCCGACCGACCTGCACGCCTGGCACCTGTACGTGGTGCGCCTGAGCGACGAAGCCACCATCAACCGCGACGAGTTGATCAACGCCTTGTTTGCCGACGGCATTGGCGTGAGCGTGCATTACATCCCGCTGCACCTGCACCCCTACTGGCGCGAGCGCTACGACCTCAAGCCCGAACAGTTTCCGCACAGCCAGAAGGCCTACGAGCGCATGCTCAGCCTGCCGCTCTACACCAAGATGACCGAAGCCGACCTGGACCGCGTCATCGCGTCGGTGCGCAAGGCCTTTGGCCGAGCTTGAGCGCAGGCGGCATCCAAGGGTATGAGCAAGCGGCTGTTTGACTGGGTCTTGTCATCACTGGGCTTGCTGGTGCTGGGGCCCGTGTTGTTGCTGGTGGCCTTGCTCATCAAGCTGGACTCGCGCGGCCCGGTGTTCTTTCGGCAAGAGCGGGTGGGGCGCCATGGCCAGCCGTTTCGCATCCACAAGTTCCGCACCATGCGGCACGACCCGGCGGGGCAAGGCCCGCTGATCACCGTGGGGGCCGACCGCCGCATCACCCGCGTGGGCGGCGTGCTACGTCAAACCAAGCTGGACGAGTTGCCGCAACTGCTGGACGTGTGGCTGGGCGACATGAGCCTGGTCGGGCCGCGTCCTGAAGTGCCGCGCTACGTGGCGCTGTACCCCGCCGCGCTGCGCGACAAAGTGCTGTCCGTCAGGCCCGGCATCACCGACATCGCCTCGATTGAATACCGCGACGAGAGCAGCGTGCTGGCCCGTGCGGCCGACCCTGAGCACGCCTATGTCCACGAGATCTTGCCGCACAAACTGGCCCTGGCGGCCCGGTATGTGGACGAGGCCTCGGTGTGGACGGATGTGATGTTGATCGCGCGCACGATCATGGCGATCGTGCGGCGCTGACGACTTACTTGGCGCGGCGGCGCAGGATCATGCCGACGATGGCGAGGCCGCCCAGCAGGTAAGCGATCGTGGCGGGTTCGGGCACGGCAGGGGTGGCGACGATGGTGATGCTGATGCTGCCGTAACGGCCCCCAAAAAATCCGCCACTGTTTACCCATGTCATGCGATCTTGCATGAGCGGTGTGAGTCCCAACGATTGAGAGAATATGTTGAGGCCCTCTGTGGTCATCGACAGGTCAGTCAGCTCGCTGTGGACGTAGTTGGGACCAGCATCGGTGGTGATGTTGGCGATGTCCCACAAGTAAACGTGGTTCAAGGTGCCCACGTCGTTGCCGCCAACGATGTTGGCGTAGACCTTCTTGTTGAACAGGTCGATGTCCAGGTCGGTCACGGCCAGAGACCCCCCAGTGGAAAGATGTTTCAGTGCTTTCATCGCAAAGCTAATCCCGCCGGTGGAGCTTGTGGTCAGCAGTTGCGCGCTCGTCGTGTCGACTTGAAGGCTGGTCATGGGCGAGGATATCGACACCGCGGTGAAGAAATCGCGTCCCTCGTCCATGGCAATTGATATCGTGGCAGCACCGGTGTTGCCCAGTACCAAGCCGGGGCGCAGCATGTCCAGTGAGGCATCCAAGAGGTCGGTGCCGAGCGACCAGGTGCTGGTCCCCGTCAAAGTCGCGCCCATCGTGACGGTCGTGCCATCCGTAGGCACCGTGATGATGGCCGCACTGGCGGAGCTGACAGCGACAAAGGCGGCAGTCGCCAGTAAAGATTTGATGAAGGTGTTTTTCATGAGACTCCCTGTGAATTGATGTTGAATATTTTTATTTGGCTTTGCGGCGCAAGGCCAGTCCCATCATGGTGTACATGTAGGTGCTGGGTTCAGGGACTGAGCCGGTGGGCTCCCAGTTCCACGGGTGGGGTTCGGTCACCAGTACGGGTCTCGCATAGATGGATGATTGGATACTGCCGTAGGCGGTTACGCCAGCCAGGGCATTTTTGCCCGTGGTCGGCAGGCCCAGGGACTTCACGAACACGTTAAAACCTTCGCCCGTGATGGATAGTCCGCTGATTTGGGTATTGTAGCTGCCATGGCCGGCAAAGGTGGTGTTGCCCGTGATGCTGGCGATATCCCACAGGTAGAAATGGTTCAGGGTGCCCACGCCGTTGGCACCGATCAAAACGAACGCGCCGTTGGTCGGGATGGTGATAACAGTGGCACTGGCGCTGTTGATTATTGTCAATGCAGCGCAAGCTAATAGCGTTTTAAGGCTGGTGATTTTCATGGCTCCCCCTGTTGAAATACTGAAAGCAATTATTTTTATGCGGTTCCGACCTGTGGCGGAATGAAAAACAGCCCAGGG
>JAZJZP010000339.1:5041-6599 GCA_040389805.1 Pseudomonadota bacterium | reverse complement strand
TTGACGGCTCGGCGCAAGCAGTTTGGGCTGGAACACGCCGCGCGCGTGGCCGAGACAACGGACTGATCGGAACGCAGGGAGTTCTGGTAAGGTTGATGGCAATCGCGCCAAAGGCGCATGCCAGGAGTCATTGCCATGACAGCCTTGAACACCTCCCCCAGTATCTCCAGTTATCCGGTGCCTGAGGCGTTTGCTCAGGCGGCTCATGTTGGTAGTCGTGCTGCCTACGACCAGTTGTGCGCCGAGGCCCAAGCTGACTATCCAGGCTACTGGGCTCGTCTTGCACGCGAGTTCCTGACCTGGAAGAAGCCCTTCACCCAGACCTTGGACGAGAGCCATGCTCCGTTCTTTCGCTGGTTTGAGGATGGGCTGCTCAATGCATCCTACAACTGCCTGGACCGCCAAGTCGATGCGGGTCTGGGGGAGAAGGTTGCCATCTTTTTCGAGGCCGATGACGGTCAGGTGACCAAGATCACCTATCGAGAATTGCTCAGTCGGGTGTGCCAGCTGGCCAATGTTTTGAAGGCGCAAGGGGTCAAGTCTGGCGACCGGGTGGTTCTATACCTGCCCATGTCTGTTGAAGGCGTGGTGGCCATGCAGGCCTGTGCCCGCATCGGCGCGACGCATTCGGTGGTGTTCGGCGGGTTTTCCGCGCAAAGCCTGCGCGACCGCATTGAAGACGCTGGTGCCGTGCTGGTCATCACCGCCGACGAACAAATGCGCGGCGGCAAAAATCTGCCCCTCAAGGCCATTGTGGACGAGGCATTGGCCATGGACGGCTGCGCCAGCATTCGCCAGGTCATCGTCTATCGCCGAACCGGCGGCCATGTGGCCTTTCAGGGCGGGCGCGATGTGTGGTGGCATGAGGTTGCTGCCGCGCAGCCCACCGCTTGCGAACCCGAGTGGGTGGGGGCAGAGCACCCTCTGTTTCTGCTCTACACCTCGGGCTCTACCGGCAAACCCAAAGGGGTTCAGCACGCCACGGGTGGCTATCTGTTGCATGCCGCCGTGACCACCAAGTGGACCTTTGACCTCAAGCCCGACGATGTGTTTTGGTGCACGGCTGACATCGGCTGGGTCACCGGCCATACCTATGTGGCTTACGGTCCGCTGGCCCTTGGCGGGACCCAAGTGGTGTTTGAGGGGGTGCCCACCTACCCAGATGCGGCGCGCTTTTGGCGCATGATTGAGGCGCACAAAGTCAGTATTTTTTACACGGCGCCCACGGCGATCCGCGCCCTCATCAAGGCGGCCGAAACCACGGCGCAAGTGCATCCACGCAACTTCAACCTCAGTAGCCTGCGCTTGCTTGGGTCCGTCGGCGAGCCCATCAATCCTGCAGCGTGGGAGTGGTATCACCGGGAAATTGGCGGCGGTCGCTGCCCCATTGTGGACACCTTCTGGCAAACCGAAACGGGTGGCCACATGATCACACCATTGCCTGGTGCTCACGCACTGACACCCGGGTCTTGCGGTTTGCCCTTCCCTGGGATTGATGCGGCCGTGGTGGATGAAACCGGCAAGGACGTGCCGTGGGGGCAGGGTGGTTTGCTGGTGG
>JAZJZP010000339.1:0-5031 GCA_040389805.1 Pseudomonadota bacterium | reverse complement strand
TGATTCGCACCATTTGGGGGGACCCAGAGCGCTATAAAAAGAGTTATTACCCGTCTGATTTTGGCGGGCAGTATTACTTGGCGGGTGACGGTGCCATTCGTGATGCCGAGACAGGGTATTTCACCATCACGGGCCGAATTGACGACGTGTTGAATGTGTCAGGTCACCGAATGGGGACCATGGAGGTTGAATCGGCCTTGGTATCTCACCCCTTGGTGGCCGAGGCCGCGGTCGTGGGGCGCCCGGACGACCTCACCGGCGAGGCTATCTGCGCATTTGTCGTCTTGAAGCGGTCTCGCCCGACAGGTGATGAAGCCAAGCAGATCGCCACAGAATTGCGCAACCACGTCGCTCTGAAAATTGGCGCCATTGCCAAACCAAAGGACATTCGTTTTGGCGATAACTTGCCCAAAACCCGTTCCGGCAAAATCATGCGGCGTTTGCTGCGTGTCGTGGCCAAGGGTGAAACGGTGACGCAAGACACCAGTACCTTGGAAAACCCCGCCATCCTGGATCAGTTGGCGCAGAGTAATTGAGGGCGTTTTTTCTGATTTTTGTCGTGTTTGTGCACTAAACACCGTTTCTTGGCCGGTTCCTAGCATTCACCCTCATTACAAATCGATACGTACCCCCTAAATTGGGGGGTGTATAGGTCACGCAAGTCACACGATTTGCAAGAAAGAGGAAACACATCATGGCAAGCACGACAGCAACCCCTGTCCCCATGACATCGGAGGAGAGGAAAGTCATCTTCGCCTCCAGTCTGGGTACCGTTTTTGAGTGGTACGACTTTTATCTGTATGGCTCCTTGGCGGCCATCATTGCCAAGCAGTTCTTTGCGGGACTGGATCCAAGCTCTGCCTTCATTTTTGCCCTGTTGGCATTCGCCGCGGGCTTCATCGTCCGGCCGTTTGGCGCGCTGGTCTTTGGTCGTCTGGGCGACATGATCGGCCGAAAGTACACCTTCCTGATCACCATCCTGATCATGGGTATGTCGACCTTCATCGTGGGGGTTTTGCCCAACTACGCGTCCATTGGTGTTGCCGCGCCGGTGATCTTGATTGCACTGCGTTTGCTGCAAGGCTTGGCGCTTGGCGGCGAATACGGTGGGGCGGCCACCTATGTGGCTGAGCACGCGCCGCACGGGCGCCGAGGCGCTTACACCGCCTGGATTCAGACCACTGCGACGCTGGGGCTGTTCCTGTCCTTGCTGGTGATCCTGGGAACCCGTACCGCCATCGGTGAAGACGCCTTCGCCGACTGGGGCTGGCGCATTCCCTTTGTCGTGTCGCTGGCACTGCTGGGCGTGAGTGTCTGGATTCGCTTGAGCATGAGCGAGAGCCCTGCCTTCAAGAAAATGAAGGCGGAAGGCAAGACATCCAAGGCACCCTTGTCTGAATCCTTCGGCCAATGGGGCAACCTCAAGATTGTGATCCTGGCCTTGTTCGGCTTGGTGGCCGGGCAAGCGGTGGTCTGGTACACGGGGCAGTTCTATGCACTGTTCTTCCTGACGCAGGCGCTCAAGGTCGATGGCGCCACGGCCAACATCATGGTCGCGATCTCCTTGCTGATCGGGACGCCATTTTTTGTGGTGTTTGGCACCTTGTCCGACAAGATCGGACGCAAGCCCATCATTCTGGCAGGTTGCTTGATTGCGTCGCTGACCTACTTCCCGTTGTTCAAGGCACTGACCGAGGCCGCGAATCCTGCCTTGGCACATGCGCAAGCCACGGCGCCGGTGACCTTGTCAGCCGACCCTTCTGAATGCTCCTTCCAGTTCAACCCGACGGGTACGGCCAAATTCACCAGCTCGTGCGACATCGCCAAACAGTTGTTGGCGGGCAGCTCGGTGAACTATGAGAACCAGGATGCAGCGGCAGGCACGATGGCAACCGTCAAGGTGGGGGACACCGTGATCAACGGATACGCCCCTTCCAAGGTGTCGGAGTCTGACATTGCTGCGGCAAAAGAAGCCGCAGCCAAAGGCAAGGAGCTTGCCGCCAAAAAGCTGGAGGAGCTGAAGGCCATGGTGGCCACCGACAGCGAGGCGGCTGGCAAACTCAAGGCGGCTGACAAGGATGCCAAGGATGCTGCCGCCACGTTGGCTGCGTTTGACAAAGATCCCAAAGCGGCAGCCATCAAGGTGATTGATGGGCAGTTCAAGAAGGCCGTGGGCGGGGCACTCAAGACGGCAGGCTATCCAGCCAAGGCCGACCCTGACAGGTTGAACAAGCCATTGATCGTGGGTATTTTGACCTTACTGGTCATCTATGTCACGATGGTCTATGGTCCTATCGCCGCAATGCTGGTCGAGATGTTCCCCACACGCATCCGCTATACCTCCATGAGCCTGCCGTACCACATTGGTAATGGCTGGTTTGGCGGTTTGTTGCCCACCACGGCGTTTGCGATCGTGGCCCAGACGGGCAATATCTATAACGGACTGTGGTATCCGATCATTGTGGCCGGAGCGACTTTCGTGATCGGGCTGCTGTTTGTGCGTGAAACCAAGGATGTTGATATTTACGCCAATGATTAACGTGGTTGGACCACGCTAGAAAAAACCCCGCGATGCGGGGTTTTTTGTTATCTGCGCAAGCGCCTTATTTGAGAGACAGGATCCACTTGACCAACTGGTTGGCTTCTGCTTCATTGACCTGTGTATTGGCAGGCATGGGCATGGTGCCCCAGCTGCCTGAGCCGCCCTTGAGTACTTTTTGAACCAGCTTGGCTTGGGCATCTTTCTGGCCCTTGTACTTTTTGGCGACATCCAGATAGGCTGGGCCCACGATTTTCTTGTCGATGCCGTGGCAGGCCATGCAGGCCTTCTTCTGAGCCAACTCTTGACTGGCCAATGCTGGCGACAGGGTCACGATAGCCAGCGCAGAGGCCGTCAGCAGTTGAGGGATCAGTTTCATGGAGGTGTTCCTTGCACAGTGGATGAAGTAAAGTCTCAGGATAGTTTCATTAACGCATGCTGGCCTGGTCAGGGTTGACAGCTGGCGGTTTATTTTGACAAGCACGCACAAGAGGGGCTGAACATGTGGTTCATAGTGATCGGGGTTGCGATGTTGGTGATGAACTTCGCAGGCATTGGCCCGGTTGGTCAATGGACGTGGACGGATCGCTGGTGGGCGATGCTGATGCCGTTTTTGTTCGCGGTGATCTGGTGGTGGATCGCGGACTCATCTGGAATGACCCAACGCCGGGCCATGGACAAGGTGGATGCCAAGCGCGATGCTCGTCGTCAACAGCACATGAATGCACTGGGGCTGGGCGATAAGAAAAAGCGCTGAGTATTCCAGGCTTTACCGTGTAAAGACCAATGTAGAAGGCCACCCGCAGGTGGCCTTTTTGCTGATCAAAAATCAGTGCTTATTCAAACTTGTCCAGCACAGCGCCAGAGCTGGCGCTGGAGGCGTTGTAGGCAAACTTGGCCAGCACGCCACGGGTGTAGCGAGGCGCTGGCGCCTTCCACTGGGCGCGACGGCGGGCGATTTCGTCATCGCTCACGTTCAGCTGCAGCAACAATTGGTGCGAGTCGATGGTGATGGAGTCACCTTCTTCGATCAGGGCAATCAAGCCGCCCACGGCAGCTTCGGGCGCCACGTGGCCAACCACCATGCCCCAGGTGCCGCCCGAGAAGCGGCCATCGGTGATGAGGCCCACGCTCTCGCCCAGACCCTGACCAATCAGTGCACCGGTGGGGGCCAGCATTTCCGGCATCCCTGGGCCACCCTTGGGGCCCAGATAGCGCAGCACCATCACGTCGCCTGCTTTGATCTGCTTGGCCATGATGGCGGCCAGGCCCGACTGTTCGTCGTCAAACACGCGCGCAGGGCCCGTCATGACCGGGTTTTTCAGCCCGGTGATCTTGGCCACGCAGCCTTCGGGGGCCAGATTGCCTTTGAGGATGGCCAAGTGGCCTTCGGCATAGATTGCTTTGTTGATAGGGCGGATCACGTTTTGATCGGCGCGCGGTTCGTCAGGCACATCGGCCAGCACTTCGGCCATGGTCTGGCCCGTGATGGTCAGGGCATCGCCGTGCAGTAGGCCCGCGTTGAGCAAGAGCTTCATGACCTGAGGAATGCCGCCAGCGCGGTGCAGGTCAATGGCCAGGTACTCACCTGAGGGCTTGAGGTCGCACAGCACCGGCACCTTCTTGCGCATGCGCTCGAAGTCGTCGATGGTCCATTCCACCTCTGCCGCGTGGGCAATGGCCAAGAAGTGCAACACGGCGTTGGTGGATCCGCCCGTGGCCATGATCACGGCCACGGCGTTTTCGATGGCCTCTTTGGTGACGATGTCTCGGGGCTTGATGTCATTGCGGATGGCTTCCACCAGCACGCGGGCCGATTCTTTGGTCGAGGCGACTTTTTCGCCTTCCTCGTTGGCCATGGTGCTGGAGTAGGGCAGGCTGATGCCCAGCGCTTCGAAAGCCGAGCTCATGGTGTTTGCCGTGTACATGCCGCCGCAGGAGCCGGTGCCGGGGATGGCGCGCCGCTCAATCTGGCAGAAGTCTTCTTCAGACATCTTGCCGGCGCTGAATTCGCCGACCGCCTCGAACACGCTGACGATGTTGAGGTCCTTGCCCTTGTAGTGACCGGGCAGGATGGTGCCGCCATACACATAGATGGCGGGGACGTTGGCGCGCAGCATGCCCATCAGGCCGCCCGGCATGTTCTTGTCGCAGCCGCCGATGACGATCACGCCGTCCATCCACTGGCCGCCCACGCAGGTCTCGACGCAGTCCGAAATCACTTCGCGGGACACCAGGGAGTACTTCATCCCTTCGGTGCCCATGGCCATGCCGTCCGAAATGGTCGGTGTGCCAAAGACCTGGGCATTGCCGCCAAACTCCGTGATGCCTTCAATGGCGGCGTCGGCCAGCTTTTGCAGGCCGGAGTTGCACGGCGTGATGGTGGAGTGACCATTGGCCACGCCGATCATGGGTTTGACGAAGTCTTCCGTCTTGTAGCCCATGCCGTAGTACATGGAGCGGTTGGGCGCGCGGGCAACGCCTTCGGTGAT
>JAZJZP010000338.1:0-2303 GCA_040389805.1 Pseudomonadota bacterium | reverse complement strand
TCCAGGCGAGGCCCATTGGCCATCAATCAATGCTTGAGGATGTCGTCCTAACTTGACCCCGGACAACCCATTGATCACGGGGGGCGTCATCACACCAAGGGCAGGGTCCGTTGCTTGAGCGTTGGGTGGCACAAAGGGGGCGGAGGGGCCCATGGCCCACGTGCCTTGTGTCGCTGCGAACAGCGCTAATCCCACAATGATCCAGTTCATCACAGAGCGAGCCATGTCTTGTCCAATCCAATGGTGACGAGCATCACGGTCAGGCCCATCGCGCCTGACGGCAGTGCTCGTAACTGAATGCGCTCTACGCGCAAGGGTCGGCTGTCGTGCTCCAACGCGTTGAGGGTTGAGGGCAGGTCTTTCAGCGCGGCCTGAAGCTCGAGTTCATACCGATGGCGGTACAAGGTCGGTGGAAGCGCGTTGTTGGCCGCCACGGCTTGTTCGGGCGTGCTCGCTTCTGGCGCCGCAGGGATCTCCAGGGCAACCTGCTCGACATCAAGGGCTTTGAGGCTCTGGATGGTGACGTCCTGTCCTTGCAGCGTGCGTGACAAGAGGAAGGTCAGCGAGTCCTTCAGGGTGTTGTTCAGGCCAAACGTGGCCAAGTCTTTCGTTACTTTGACGCGTCGCTGCTGCAATCCAGCGGCGCTGGTTTGTTGCTGTGTGGCTGCATCAATTTGTGCCTGCTGCGCCGCATCACGGGTCACCAAGATGGCTTTTTCAACGGCGGTGCGTTGATCGCGAAGGGGCATGGCGCCAACCATGTCCAGGCCAAAAATCACGGCGATGAGGGCGGCCAATACGGCCCCCCGATCTCGCTCACTGAGCTTGTCTAGTAAACCCAATGCCTGGGTGATCCGGGAGTTGGTCATGGCGCCGTCCCTTGGCTTTGAAGCGTTGCAAGCTCGAAATCGAAGTACGTGGGCGCCAAGGTTATGGTTGGCGTGCTGCCATCTTCCGTGGGCGCTTTCTCTGCCGAAGCGGCAATCTCTGGGGTCAGTTTGACCACCTGCACAGGCAATCCTGCCAAGGCAGGCACCTTTGCCAACTTGGCCGAAAACTCAGTCAACATGGCGGGGTCTGTGGCGCCACCGCGGATGCGAATCCCGTGCTTTCCGAAGAACTCAAGCTCTTTGAGCCATAAGCTATCGGGCAAAGCAGCGATCACATCGGCCAACATCTGGGCGTTGTCAACGGGCAAGTCGGTGAGCTTGGACAAGCCGTCGCGAAGCAACTCATCACGCATCAGTTGTTTTTGAAGGCGATCCAGATCCGCGTCGATATTCAAACTCGCCGCCAATGGATCGACACCTGCGTCCTTCGATGCGGAAATCGCCAGTGTCTTGTTGAGCTGGAAGCGTTCATAGCTGTAGTGCGCCGTCAGCGTTGCCAGGGCCACCACCACCACCAACAGGACACGCTTGGTGGACAGATGCTGAACTGCGGGCAGCAGACTGAGGTCCACCAGATTGATTTGGGCCCTCATCACGACACCTCACCACGCAAGGCGGCACCGATGGCCAAGGTGTAGTCCAAACGCAGATCAAGGTCTTCCTCGCGGAGCTCTTCTTCAATCGTGACCCAGTCACTCAAGACGAAGGGCTCAATGGCAAAGTCCATCTGGCCATTCAAGGAAGTGGCAATGCCTACAGGGTCCATCACCGATGAGACATAAATACAGTTGAGGTTGGCTGCAAAAAATTGCCGCCCAAACGCATCGGTGGTGCGTTGCAACTCCAAGGCGATGCGTCCGATCAGTTCTGCGCGCTCAAAATCGTCAAGATCAACCAACTGCGCTGCGCCGATGTTGAGTTGCCGAAACGTGCACAGGCTTTCTTGCCAGACGATGAGGAGGTTGGTGGTCTCCCAACCCAGGTGCAAGAACACGGCAGCTTCTGCGCCTGCGGCCATGACGGCGAGGTTGCGCAGCGCCATCTCGGGGATATCAATGCAATTGAGGGTCAGCTTTTCAGCATGCCAGTGCTTCATCCAGGTGCCGACCACAGCTTTGCGCGACACCACGGTGAGTAATTTGGGCGCGGCGTTGTCGCCGGGTTTGGTGGGCACGGGCATGCAATCGACCGCGGCATCGTCCACGGGGAAATCAATGAAATCCTTGACTTGCCAGCGGGTGGCGGACTTGAGTTCGGCCGCATCCACGGCGGGTGCATCAATTTGCAAAATTTGATAATCAGCGGGCGGCAGCAGCAGGTTGGATTTGCTGCGGTTCAGTCCATTTTTTTTCTGCCACGCCAGCAAGGCGGCTACTCGGTCATCGCCAGAGAAGCATTGCTGGCCGTTGATTT
>JAZJZP010000337.1:0-18254 GCA_040389805.1 Pseudomonadota bacterium | reverse complement strand
CTGCAGTGCGCGCAGTGCTTTCTTGTCCAGCCAAAGTAGCCGCAACCGTCGCGGCATTGTTTGCGCGTGAAGTTTGTCCGCCAAGCACAGCATTGGCATCCGGAACCTGCAAAGCCACCTGATCCTTTGCCGCCATGATGTTGCGCAGCACCGGCGAGGCAGCCTCCGTGTAGACGTTCAATGCTTGATCAATCTGCGCTGCGGCCGTTTCGCCCTCGTCGGCTTGATGGGCACTCAGGGCCTTGGCCTGCACATGTGCTTCCTCCAGGGACTTCTGCCATTTCGGGAAGTACTTGGCGGTCGCTTCTTTGTTGTCCAGGTTGATGACCATGTCTTTTTCGAAACGGCGCACATTGCCCAGTGCGCCGCGCAGCTCGCCCAGCGCAATCAGATCATGGTGAGTCGTTGCGATGAACCTCTCGTTGTTGGCTTGCAGGGATTGAATCCCATACAAACCACCGCCTGCTACAAAAACAAGCAAGCACAACACCATGGCGATCGCCCCGTGCATGCGGGTGCGGATGGTGAAGGATCGAAGCAGGGCAGTGAGGTTCATGGACGGGATGCTGTCAAAGAGGTTGCTGCCCCGTTTTCGGCCAAAGTGGGCGAGTCTTAAGAGGCGCGTGAATCTGCCGATAACGATGAACAGCACGTGGGCTTTGTTTGGTCCGTTGAAACACCGGTATTTTTTCACGATGAGCGCAGCAGACCCGTCAACGAGATCAGTGTGGCCTTCTGGCACCTCAGAGGTCGTGAGTACGCTTGACGACTTGGAGTCGCGCCATTCCAGCACGGTCAGCCCTTTGGGTCGAACCAGTCTGGAGGCGCGGATCAGTCAGGCGCTCGATCAGCGTGGCTTGAGCTTGCGCTTTCCGCAAGGTCTGGAGGAGCGCTTTATCCGCGGCACCGATGCGGCACGCCAGCGATTGGTGGCCCGTCGCAGCGTGGTGGGCGCCTTGCTCTACGCCGGCATGCTGCTGGCCGATGTTTTTCTGGTGCCGGATCGCTTGCAAGTGGCGATCTTCCTTCGGTTGGTGATTTTTTTGCCCTGTTGTGTGGCGGGCATCTGGCTCTTGAAGCGCTTGCGCAAGCCGGTGTGGCGCGAATGGCTGCTGGGTTTCAATGGCATTTTGGCCACTGTCATCTGCCTGGTGGTGACCATTCCCAGCACCAGCCCATGGGCTGCGGCTTACCTGGGCGGCTTGGCCATCATCGTGGTGTACTCCGAGTCGGTGTTGCGCATGCGTTTTTTGCCCGCCGCGGCCCTGTGCGTGGTGATTGCGGCAGGACAACTGTATGGGCTGTTCACCATGCCCCATGTGGGTGTGGCGCTGGGCATCCCGATCCTGCTGTTGCTGGGTTCGGTCATGTTGTTCAGCCTCTACGGCAGCTACACCTTGGAGCGGGCGGAGCGCAGTGCCTTCTTGCTGGGCCTGAGGCAGCGCGTCTTGCGCGCCAAGCTGCGCCATGCCAATGAGCGATTACGCCAGCATGCCCGGCTCGACCCGCTCACCGAGGTTCCCAATCGTCGACAGTTCGATGAGTTCATCACCCAGGCCTGGGACCATGCCGCGGCCCATGGACAGCCGCTGAGTCTCATGATGCTTGATGTGGATCACTTCAAGGGCTACAACGACCGCTACGGTCACCCCGCCGGAGACCGCTGTCTGAACGCCGTGGCCCAGGCGGCTGCGGCTTGCGTGCGTCGCCCGGGGGATTTGTTCTCGCGCTACGGTGGCGAGGAGTTCGCCGTGGTGCTGCCCGGCAAGGACTTGCCTGAAAGCCAGGACGTGGCCGAGCGCATGCGCGCCGCCGTGCAAGCCTGTCAACTGCGCCACGAGGCCTCCAGTTGTGCGCCCGTGGTCACGGTCAGCGTGGGGTTGGCCACCTGCCGACCCTCGGCCTCGATCCAGATCAAAGACCTGATGGCGGCCGCCGATGCGGCGCTCTACCAAGCCAAGGCCGCTGGTCGCAATCGTATCGAGGTTCAGAGCGTGGTTGCGGCCCAGCGGACCGAGGGGGTCGCCTGATGAGTCGGGGGCATCTGGCACGCCTGCGGTTTCCTCAGGAGATGGAGGCGCGGTTTGTCGCCATGTCGGCCGAGCAACGCCTGAAGCACTTTGTCATCAGTGGGGCCATTGCACTGTTGGTCTACAACGGCTTTTTGATAGCCGATTGGTTCCTGATGCCGGACACCTTCATGCTGGACGTGTCCTTGCGCATCGTGGTCACGATGACCTACTGTGCTGGTGCGCTCTGGTTGCTGCATGCCCGGCGGGCGTTCTGCTTGAGGCAGCCGGTGTGGTTTGCCGAAGGTGTGATCGTGGGCACGGGTGTCTTGGCTGCGGCCACCTTGGCGGTGGTGCTGGTGCAGTCCAACAGCCCGATACGCATGCTCGCCCACGGCGGCTTCATGCCGATGATCGTGTACGGCAACGTGGTGCAGCGCCTGCGGTTTCGATCGGCACTCGTCTTGTCGGCCTGCGTGATGGCCATGCACCTGCTGGTGATCGCCAACACGAACGCGTCACCGCCCATGTTGATGTGGCCGATCATCTTGATGAATGTCGTGACCGTCTCGCTCACGCTGGTCTCCAACTATGAAATGGAGTATGAGCAGCGTGAGCGGTTCTTGTTGCGCTCCAGCGAGTTGGTGCTGATTGAAAAACTCAATGCAAGTCATGAGCAGCTGGAGGCGCTGGCGCGCTGCGACGCCCTTACCGGCTTGGCCAACCGGCGCCATGTTGATGCGTATTTGCAGGCCCATCTGGACGTGGCCCCGCCCCTGATCTGGTCAGACCAGGCAAGCTTGGCGCTGCTGATCCTGGACGTGGATCATTTCAAGGGCTACAACGATCACTACGGACATCCGGCGGGCGATGAGTGTCTGCGGCAGGTCGCGCAAGCCGTGCAGCGGCTGGTGCCCATCGAGCGTGGCCTGGTCGCCCGTTGGGGCGGCGAAGAGTTTTTGGTGGCTTTGCCCCATGCGTCGGCGCAAGAGGCCCTGCACCTGGGGCAGGCCATTCAAATCGCGGTGCAGGCTTTGGGTTTGCCACACGATGCTTCGGCGGTGGCGGACTGCGTCACCGTCAGTGTCGGGGTTTGCGTGGGCGCGCACGTGCCCCGGGTGCCAGGTCAGTCCAACATGGCGTGGGCCGATGGGCTGCTGGTGCGCGCCGATGAGGCCCTGTATGAAGCCAAGCACCAGGGCCGCAATCGCGTGGTGATGGCCGGCACATAACTGTGAAATAGGTGGGTAAACCGGGTCCTCATCGGGGGCAATCAGGCCAGCACAAAATCCCACAAGCTGCCTACACTGCAGACATCGGTTCGTTGGCGTCAGCCAGCAGGAGGTCGTGATGAACGCCCCGTTACCCGCATCGATCCTCAAGGCGCTGGAGTCCCTCACTCTGGACGACAAGTACGCCATCGAGCACGGCAGTGCCTTCATGAGTGGTGTGCAAGCCTTGGTCAGGCTTCCCATGCTGCAGCGCACCAGAGATGTCGCCGCCGGACTCAACACCGCCGGGTTCATCAGTGGTTACCGAGGCTCTCCGCTGGGCGCTTACGACCATGCCTTGTGGCAAGCCCAAGCGCATTTGGCGGCGCACCATGTGGTGTTTCAACCCGGGGTCAATGAGGAGTTGGGGGCCACCGCCGTGTGGGGCTCCCAGCAACTCGACCTCTATCCGGAGCACCGCAAGTTCGATGGCGTGTTCGGCCTTTGGTATGGCAAAGGCCCCGGCGTGGACCGCAGCGCGGATGTGTTCAAGCACGCCAACATGGCGGGCACGGCCAAGCACGGCGGCGTGATCGCGGTGGCCGGTGACGACCACATGGCCAAGAGCTCCACGGTGGCGCACCAGAGCGACCACATCTTCAAAGCCTGCGGCTTGCCGGTGTTCTTTCCCAGCAATGCGCAAGAGATCCTGGACCTGGGCCTGCACGCCTTTGCCATGAGCCGCTTCTCGGGCCTGTGGGCCAGCATGAAGGTGATCCAGGAGGTGGTCGAGTCGTCCACCAGCGTCTCGGTCGAGCCGGACCGCGTCAAGATTCTGATGCCCGAAGATTTTGTGATGCCGCCCGGCGGGCTGCACATCCGCTGGCCCGACTCGCCGCTGGAGCAAGAAGCCCGCTTGATGGACTACAAGTGGTACGCAGCTCTGGCCTACATCCGGGCCAATCGCCTGAACTACACCGTCATCGATTCGCCGCAGGCCCGCCTGGGACTGATCGCCAGCGGCAAGGCCTACAACGACATGCGCCAGGCGCTGCACGACCTGGGCCTGGACGATGCCACCTGCGCGCAGATCGGCCTGCGGGTGCACAAGGTGGGCGTGGTCTGGCCTTTGGAGGCGAGCATCACCCGCGAGTTCGCCACCGGCTTGCAAGAGATCCTGGTGATCGAAGAAAAGCGCCAGGTCATTGAGTACCAGCTCAAAGAAGAGCTCTACAACTGGCGCGAGGACGTGCGCCCCAATGTGCTGGGCAAGTTCGCCGAGCCCGAGGGCGACCACAGCGGTGGTGAATGGTCGATGCCCAATCCGGCGTCCAACTGGTTGTTGCGCGCCAAGGCCGACCTCAACCCGGCCCTGATCGCCAAGGCCATTGCGCAGCGCTTGGACAAGCTGGGCATGCTGGCCCAGTTGGGCAGCGACCTGCGCTCGCGCATCGCCAATCGACTCGATGTGATCAAGGCCAAGGAGCGCAGCCAGGAGGTGCTCAAGGTCAGCACCACCGACCGGGCGCCCTGGTTTTGCAGCGGTTGCCCCCACAACACCTCCACCCGCGTGCCCGAAGGCTCGCGTGCCATGGCGGGCATTGGTTGCCATTACATGGTGGTCTGGATGGACCGCAGCACCAGCACCTTCACGCAAATGGGCGGCGAGGGCGTCTCCTGGGTCGGACAAGCGCCATTCACCGACGAGCCCCATGTGTTCGCCAATCTGGGTGATGGCACCTACTTCCATTCGGGCCTGCTGGCCGTGCGGCAAAGCATCGCCGCCAAGGTCAACATCACCTACAAGATTCTCTTCAACGATGCCGTGGCCATGACGGGTGGCCAACCCGTGGATGGCACCTTGCGGGTGCCCGAGATGAGTCGCGAGCTGGAGGCCGAAGGCGTGGTCCGCATGGCCATCGTCACCGACGAGCCCGAGAAGTACCACGCCGTGCACAACCTCGCACCCGGCACCACCGTGCACCACCGTGATGATCTGGACGCCGTGCAGCGCCAGATGCGCGAGGTCAAAGGCTGTTCGGTCATCATCTACGACCAGACCTGCGCCACTGAAAAGCGTCGGCGCCGCAAGCGCGGCACCATGCCCGCCGTGACCAAGCGCGTGGTCATCAATGAGCTGGTGTGCGAAGGCTGCGGGGACTGCTCCACCCAGTCCAACTGCCTGAGCGTCGAGCCGCTGGAGACCGAGTTCGGTCGCAAACGCCGCATCAACCAAAGCACCTGCAACCAGGACATGTCCTGCGTCAATGGCTTTTGCCCCAGCTTTGTGAGCATTGAAGGCGGGCAACTCAAGTCGCCCAAGCAGGGCGCCCAACGGCCCGACCCCTTTTTGCTGCCTGCCATCCCGAACCCGACCGTGCCGGCTGCCCCGCAGGCCTACGGCATCATCGTGGCGGGCATTGGTGGTACCGGGGTCATCACGATTGGCCAATTGCTGGGCATGGCCGCGCACATTGAAGGCAAAGGCATCGTCACGCAGGACTCGGCCGGCTTGGCGCAAAAGGGCGGCGCCACCTGGAGCCACATCCAGATTGCGGATGATCCTCAAAACATCTACACCACACGCGTGCCCACCGCGGCGGCCGACCTGGTGATCGGCTGCGACGCCATCGTGGCGGCCAGCGCCAGCACCTTGGGCGTGATGTCGACCTCGCGCACCCGCGTGGCCCTCAACACCCATGGCACCCCCACGGCGGCCTTTGTGAGAGATCCGCAATGGCAGTTCCCGGCCGGGCATTGCGATGACGTGCTTGATGCCGCGGCGATGCCCGGTCAAGTCGCCCGTCTGGATGCCAACCAACTGGCCACGCAGTTGCTGGGCGACACGATCTACGCCAACCCCTTGATGTTGGGCTACGCCTGGCAACAGGGTTGGGTGCCTTTGAGTCGCGCGGCCTTGCTGCGGGCCATCGAGCTCAATGCAGTGCAGGTTGACAACAACAAGGCGGCGTTCGAGTGGGGCTGTCGTGCCGCCCATGATCTGGCCGCGGTGCAGTCATTGGCCACGCCTGCCCAGCCGGTGCAGATCATCCGCAAGTCCGCCACGTCGCTGGACACCTTGGTTCAACGTCGGATCGGGTTTTTGACCGCTTACCAAAGCGAGGCCTATGCCCGCCAGTACCAAGCGGTGGTCGATCAGGTTCGCGCGGCCGAGCAGCCGATGGGCTCTACCTTGCTGTCCGAGGCGGTGGCCCGCAACCTCTTCAAACTGATGGCCTACAAGGACGAGTACGAAGTGGCGCGCCTGCTGACCGACCGCAGCTTTCACGACAAGGTGGCGGCCGAGTTCGAGGGCAGCTACACCTTGGCGTATCACCTGGCCCCGCCCTTCCTGGCCAAGACCAATTCGCGTGGTCTGCCGGTCAAGCAGCGTTTTGGCGCTGGGTGGGGGCTGGGCCTGCACGCACTCAAGCACTTCAAGGTTTTGCGTGGCACGGTGCTGGACCCGTTTGGGTACACCGAGGAGCGGCGCCAGGAGCGCCGTTGGGTGCTGCAGTACCAGGCAGGCATTCAGGCCACGCTGGCCACGCTGAGTCCCCAAACCCTGGAAGGGGCGCTGGCGCTGGCACGCATCCCGGAACAAATCAAAGGATTCGGCCACATCAAGCAGGCCGCGATGGCGGTGGCGCAAGAGCAGTGGCAGACCTTGTCCTTGAGGCGGTAGTCCGGGAGAAATCGCACACAATGCGGGCATGAAAAATACCTTCATGCTGGTCGCGCTCGCGAGCTTGTGTCCGATCTTCAACGCCGCGGCGCAAGTGGTGCCGCCAGGCGAGCCCTCATCACTGCGCTCATTGCCCATCGAGGCCCGGCTGGGGGTTGAAAACATCACCTTGCCTGGCTCCGAGGTCATGGGCTTGGTGGGCGGCAGCTACCTGCTGCAATGGTCACCGCATTGGTTGGCCGGTCCTGCGGTGTACGGCGCGGCCAGCGGCCACCGGGGCGGCTTTTTTGTTGGCGGCGCCGAGTTGGCGTACCGCGCCGAACTGAGCCCCCATTGGCGCGTCGAAGCGGGCCTGTTTGCCGGCGGTGGCGGCGGCGGGGCCGCCCCTGTTGGCGGCGGCTTGATGTTGCGTCCGCATGTCGATGTCCTGACCCGTGTTGGGCAAGCATGGGGGCTGCAAGGCCTGTGGGCGGGTGTGTCGGCCTCCAGCGTTCGTTTCCCCAATGGCGGCATTCGGTCTCAGCAGGCGGGACTGGTGTTGCTCCTGGACGATCAATTCATCTACACGATGCCCTCATTGGCGGGGCAGCAGCTGTCTACCGAGGCGCGTGGCGGCGTGGGCTTTGACCGCATCCAACTGGTGCTTGGGCAGGATCAGCCCAGCGCGGGTGGTCAGCGCATCGGTCTGGCGGGTTTTCGGCTGGACCAGTGGCTCAGTCCTCACACCTATTGGGGCCTGGAGGCCGCCGGGGCGGCCCATGGTGGCGCGGACGGGTATGCCGAAGTCCTGGCCACGCTGGGCTTGGATCACCCCATCAAAGGCACGCCATTGTCGGTCGGTGCGCGCGTGGCGCTGGGCCTTGGCGGTGGCGGCGCCGTGTCCACTGAAGGGGGCGGCTTGGCCAAGGCGGGGGCGACCCTGAGCTGGCAGCTCAGCCGCGATGTGTTCCTGAGCCTGGAAGGCGGGGCGGTCACGGCACCGCAAGGCTCGTTCAGGGCCCGTTATGCGCAGGCCTCGCTCGGCTGGGAGCTGGACCATCCGGGGCGCGGTGTCGCCAACGGGACGGCCCCTTCCAGCGTCTGGATTGATGGCATGACCTGGTCGCTGGCCCTGGAGCAAGTGCAAGATGCGGCCCGCAAAGATGGCCGTCACCAGTCTTTGCAGTCGGTGGGTTTGCAGTTGACGCGGCCCCTCAATGACACGTGGTACCTCGCGGGGCAAGCGCACAGTGCGTTTGGCGGTGGGGCCGGGGCCTATTCGACCGGGCTGGTCGGTCTGGGGGCGCAGACGCCACGCTTTACTGGTGCCTGGTCGGGGGCGGTGGAGCTGCTGGCCGGCGCGGCCGGTGGTGGTGGTGTCCAGACCCAGGGCGGTGCGGTGGTGCAGCCCATGGCAAAGCTGCAATGGAGCGCGGGTCGGCAAAGTCGTGTATATATCGGCGCTGGGCGCATTCGCTCGCTTCACGGCGAGCTGGACAGCCCGGTATTTGAGCTGGCCTGGGGATTGGCCTTTGGTGTGCCAACCCATTGATTCATTGGAGATTTGTTTGAAAAAGCTAGTGTTGAGTCTGTTTGTGGCCTTGTTGAGCCTGGGTTTCGCGGCAGACCATGTCGAAGCCAGGCGGCTGGGTGGTGGTACCTCGTCGGGCATGAAGCGGCAAATGCCTGCGCGCCAGGCGCCCACGGCGGTGCCCGCACAACAAGCCCCTCAACAGGGCATGGCTCCCGCCAATGCAGCGGTGCCACCGGCGGCCACGCCCAAGCGCTCCTGGATGGGGCCGATCGCTGGCTTGGCCGCGGGCCTGGGCATTGCCGCCTTGATGAGCCACTTTGGCATGGGCGCCGGGATGGGCAACATCCTGATGATGGTGTTGCTGGGCGTGGGCGCCCTGATCGCCGTGCGTTTCTTGATGCAGCGCTTCTCCTCACAGGGCGCAGGCGGGGCGGCCACGGCAGGCCCGCAGGGCATGCAATACGCGGGCGCTGGTGCCGGGTTTCCCTCGCCGGCCAACATGCCGCAACAGCAACAGCAACAGCAACAGCAACAGCAACAGCAACCGTTCAACCAAGGATCGTCCATGCTCAGTGGCCCCAGCTTTGCCTCGGTGGCGGCGGGTGATACAGCCCCCAGCCTGCCCCCTGGTTTTGATACGGCGGGCTTTGAGCGCATCGCCAAACTGATTTTCATCCGCATGCAGGCCGCCAATGACGCAGCCAACCTGGAGGACTTGCGTCAGTTCTCGACCCCGGAAATGTTCGCCGTCTTCCGTTTGGACCTGCAAGACCGCAAGGCGGGCACGCAGCAAACCGATGTGGAGCGTCTGGACGCCCAGGTGCTGGACTTCACTAAAGATGCCACTCAGCAGATCGTCAGCGTTCGCTTCCACGGGCTGATCCGCGAAGAGAAGGACCAGCCCGCGTCTGCGTTTGATGAAGTCTGGCACCTGGTCAAGCCCAAGGCGGGCGCGGGTGAATGGTCCATCGCCGGGATTTCACAAAGCGCGTGAGCGGGTTTGTGAGCGTTTCGTGATCGTGAGTCCGCTGTGCATGTGCTGATCCCTGACGACGAGGTCGAACTGCACGCGGTGCGCGCGCAGGGCGCCGGCGGCCAAAATGTCAACAAGGTGTCCAGCGCGATCCATCTGCGCTTTGACATTCCCGCCTCGTCCTTGAACGATGAGCACAAGGCCCGCCTGCTGGCGTTGAATGATCGGCGCATCAGTGCCGACGGGGTCTTGGTCATCAAGGCTCAGGTGCATCGCTGCCAAGCGCAAAACCGCCAGGACGCGCTCACGCGCTTGTCCGAACTGGTCGACAGCGTGGCTCGGCCGCCGCGTTTTCGCAAAGCCACCAAGCCAACCTACGCCTCCAAGCAACGTCGCCTGGAGGGTAAGACCCAGCGCTCCGCTGTCAAGGCATCGCGGGGCCGGGTCTCTGACTAACGGCGGCTGGGCCGCTCAGGCCCCAGGTCAGATCCAGAGCTTTTTCCAGCCTTCGATGCCCAATTTGCGCAAGGTCTCCATGTTGTGCTCGTAGATGTTGGCCGCATCCGGAAATGCCGCCACCGCCTGGTCAATGCTGCTCTCGCGCAGCAGGTGCAAGGTCGGGTAGGGCGCGCGGTTGCTGAAGTTTTCGATGTCCTGCGGCTCCGCATCGGCAAACTGGTAGTCCGGGTGGAAGCTGGCCACCTGCAACTCGCCGTCCAGGGCCAACTCGCCCACCGCGGCGTCGGCGATCTCCAGGAAGTCGTTGTAGTCCAGAAAATCGTTCAACACGTTGGGGTGGATCAGCAAGGTGGTTTCAACCTCGTTGACGTCGGCATCCTGCAAAAACTGCAACTCATGCAGTAAATCAGCCAGCAGTTCTTCTTCGGACGTGGCATCACTGACCACGTACCGAATCTGTTGCTTGACCTGGACGGCCTTGGCAAACGGGCATAAATTCAGGCCAATGACCGCTTTTTCAAGCCAGTTCTGGGTGGACGCGATCACATCCGCGTGGGTTGGGTTCATGGTTGCTCATCCGGTACGGCCACATCAATGGCCTTTTCAATGACCTTGCCCGTGACCGACACCCCCGTGCTGACCACCGCGCTGGTCACCGAAATGGCGGCGCTGCCGACCGAAGCGGCGACCTCGACCACGGCACAGGCGGGCAGGCTCGCCAAGACCAGGGCGGTGCTCAGCAGGGCCAGCAAACGTCGGGTGAGGAGGGATGAGATGGAGGATTTGGGCATAGGCGCTTCTTAAAGAGTCGCCATTTTCTCAGGCTCTGGGCGCCGTGGGTTTTCTTTGGGTATTTAAGTTTGCATGGAGGGCGCCGAAGATTAGCGGGCAGACCTTGTAAATCCACCCTTGGTGAGCCCGTTCTCTATCCACTTATGTATTCAATCCGTCTTCCTTTGACCGTTCTGTTGCCGACAGTGCATGGTGGTCGGGCATGAGTGTGAACACGGGCCAGCTTCGTTCGCCCTGCGAGTACGAAAAGCTCTTTGAGCTGCTGGTGGATCGCTCACCCGACGCGATTGTTCGCCATGATCTGAATCTGCGGTGCACGTATGCCAATTCCACGGTGCTCAACGTGTCGGGTCAGCCCTTGGAGACGGTGATCGGTGCCCTGCCCGAAGAGTTGCCCTTTGTCTTTGATGTGCAGGTCTATACAGAACACCTGCGCAATGTGATCCAGCAAGGCGAACCTTGTGCGTTGGAGCTGTCGTGGTGCACGCCAGAGGGGGGCGAGCGCTGGATTCAGGTCAGGCTGGTGCCCGAGCGAGATGCCTCGGGGCAGGTCACTGGCATCTTGTCGGTCTCGCACGACATCACCGCGCTCAAGGAGCTTCAAGCCAAGCTGGTCAAGGCCGAGGCCGTGGCCAAAATCGGGTTTTGGGAGTTGAACTCTGCCCATTCCCGCGCGCGCATCTCTGACCATGCCTGTCATTTGATGGGCAAGCCAGCGGGCTGGTCCCCCAGTCGGAAGGAGCTGCTGGCCATTCACACTGCATCGGAACGTGCCGAGATCGAGGCGCTTTATCACGCGGCCATTGCGCAGGGTCAGCCCCACCTTAAATACAACTACGTCACTGAGCTGAATGGCGAAGCTCGGCATTTTCATTGCCAGGTCGAGTTGGCATATGCCCACAAGGGCAAGTCCGTTTCTCTGTTTGCCGTGATCCAGGACATCACCGAACAGGTTCGCGCCGAGCAGTCGCTGCGTGCTCATGAACAAGAGTTCCGGGTGTTGGTTGAAAACACACCGGATCTGGTGGTGCGATTTGACCGCGAATGCCGTCGCCTCTATGTCAACAAGGCCTTGATCGACGTGACCGGCTTGAGCCGAGAACAGCTGCTGGGCAATGTCCCGGTTGAACAGCCCGCCACGCCAGAAGCCGTTGAATATGAATCAATTTTGCGTTTGGCACTGGCCACCGGCCGATCGCAGGAATACATCTACAGGGCCAAGGACCACGCGGGCCGTGATCTGGCCTGGGACATGCGTGTCGTGGCCGAGCGCGACAACACTGGCGAGGTCATCAGTGTGCTGTCCATTGGCCGTGACATGTCGGCGTTTGAGGCGGCGGAGGAGCGCCTTCGGGAGGCTCAGCGCATTGCCCGGATTTGCCACTGGGAGTGGGACTATGTGAAGAACTGCTCCACCATCAGCCGTGTGGGTCTGGACGCCTTGGGCTTCGAGAATTGCAGCGCCATGGAGCTGGCTGATTTTCAAGCTCTCATCCCTGAAGATGATCGCCTGGTCATGCGGGAGCTCTACAAGAATGCTTTTGCTGAAAAATTGGGCGAACTGAGCTACGAACATGGGTTGATGCTGCCTGATGGCTCACGCCGTGAAACCCACAATTGGGTGCGGCTGGAGTACGGCGTCAACGGGCGCGCAGTGAGGGCGATCGGGGTGACTCAGGATGTCACCAACATCAAGTCGCTGCAAAAACAGACCCACCAGCTGGAGTTCTACGACTCACTGACCCAGCTCCCCAATCGGGCGCTGCTCAATGATCGTCTGACCCTGTCCTTGAACGACTCTGCTCGTCAGGGCGCTTCGGTGGGCTTGGTCTTGCTGGACATCGACCACTTCCAGAAAGTCAACGATTCACTGGGATCTGGCGCTGGCGACGTTCTGTTGCAAACAGTGGCGGGACGCCTGGCGCAAGCCCTGCGCGAATATGACACCGTGGCGCGGCTCGGCGGCGATGAATTCGCCATCATCGTGCCGCAAATTCGCCTGCCCTCCGATCTGGATGTGGTGGCGGCCCGGATCAAGAAGGTGTTTGAAAAATCGATCAGCTTGCAAGACACCGAGATCTTTGTGACCGCCAGTGCAGGCATCGCCGTGTTTCCAGCCGATGGCGGGGATGCGGACGAGTTGCTGGCCCATGCCGATGCCGCCATGCACCACGCCAAGCATTGCGGACGCGATAACTTTCAGTTCTATTCGGCCGAGCTCACGGCGACCGCGCTGGAGCGGCTCAAGGTCGAGGGCGATCTGCGCAAGGCCATTGAGCGCCATGAGCTGGAGCTGTTCTACCAACCCAAGGTCGAGCTGACGACCGGCAAGGTGGTGGGCGCCGAAGCCTTGATGCGTTGGCGTCACCCCGAGCGTGGCCTCGTCCCGCCCGATCGCTTCATCGGCATTGCCGAAGACACCGGGCTGATCATCGACATGGGTGAGTGGGCCCTGCGCTCGGCCTGTGCCAAGGCCCGGCAATGGAACGAATCCCAGTCAGAAATCTTGAAGCTGGCGGTGAACCTCTCACCCCGGCAGTTCTACACCGGCGATTTGCTGGCCACGATCACCCGGGCACTGGCGGACACCGGCTGTCGTCCTGAGTGGATTGAGCTGGAGATCACCGAGAGTCTGCTGCTCAACGACCGTGTCGACATCCGGACGATGCTGGAGAAGCTGCATGCCATGGGCTGCTCCATCGCCATTGATGACTTCGGGACCGGCTACTCGGCCTTGTCCTACCTGACCCGCTTCCCCATTGACACGCTCAAGATTGACCGCTCCTTCATCCGTGAGCTGACCTCCGACCGTGACAGCGCCGTGCTGGCCAAGGCCATCGTGACGCTGGGCCAGAGCCTGCGCATGGAGGTGGTGGCCGAAGGGGTCGAGACCGCGTCTCAGCGCGATCACCTGGCCGAGTGGGGCTGTCAGATGGTGCAAGGCTTCTTCTACAGCAAACCTGTGCCCTGGGCTGACTTTGTCACCCTGATGTCCCAGTGGTCCCACCATCAATAAACGGGAGCAGGATCATTGGACACCCTCCCGACCAGTCCCATCTTGTCGGCCTCAGGCAGCAGCCACCCGCAATTTCAAACCATGATGATGGGCCTGTCGGTCGTGATGGGGCTCATGCACACGGCCTTTCTGGCGTTGTTCTATCTCCATGGTGTGGACACCTTGGTGCTGATCAGCCTGGCCTGTGTGCTTTTGCATGGGGTGACCTTTTTGCTGGCGATGGGCCAGCGCGCGCTGTGGGCATTGGCCTTGACGGTGATCGGTCTGGTGGCGCACGCCGTGCTGGCGGTCTGTCTGATCGGCTGGGATAGCGGTTTTCACCTCTACCTCATGCTGGTGCCCCCCGTGATCGTGGTCAGCGCCATGGACAATCTGCGAGGCAAGGCGCCGGCTGTGCTGGGTTTGATGGGGCTTTATGTGTGGCTGGACCTGACCCAGCGCGAGGCTACTGCGACCTATGCATTGCAGCCTTCGCTGCTCAACGGCCTGTACTACTTCAATCTGCTGACAGTGTTGGTGGTGCTGGTGTGCCTGGCGGCGCTTTACGACCGACTGGTCCTGCTCAGTGAGCATCAACTGCGTGAGATGGCCACCACTGATCCGCTCACTCGCTTGCGCAATCGCCGCAGTGTGCTGGAGACGGCCTGGTCGGAAGCGGCCAGACAGCGTCGTGACGGACGCCCTCTGTCGTTTGTCTTGTGCGATATCGATCACTTCAAGTTGGTCAACGATCAGCACGGACACGATGTCGGAGACGAGGTCATCAAGGCAGTGGCAGAGGTGCTGTGTTCGGAGGTGCGTGAGGTGGACCACGCGGCCCGCTGGGGTGGTGAGGAATTCTTGTTGGTGTTGCCGGAAACGGCGCTAGCGGGCGCGGCGTTGGTGGCCCATCGCTTGCGCGAGAAAGTGGCCGCCCTCACCGTGCTGGGAAAGACGGGACGAAAGACGGGCCCCCTGTCGATCAGCATGACCTTTGGGGTGAGCGCCTTGCGCCTTGATGAGCCCATAGAACAGGCGATTACCCGCGCTGACCAGGCGCTCTACCAAGGCAAACACGCTGGACGAAACCGCGTGGCCGTGGCGGCCGATCCTGCGCCGCTGCTGCAACCCATCCAAGAGGCCGGGTGATGATGCGCCATGATCCGAGCGGGGCTGTGGTTTCAAGACAGAGCGGTAGCGTCGAACTGTTCAGGCTGATGATGCTGGGCGTCCCGGTCATGGCCGGGCTCACTCATGTGGCCTTTGCATACTTGTTTTTCAGCGCAGGCCTGAAGTCGCTGGCGCTGATCAATGTGGTCAGCATCTGCAGCTATGGGTTGATGTATGGGCTGGCGCGTCGAGACCAGGTCTCTTGGGCCATGTTGCTGGTTGTTGCTGAAATCGTGGGACACGCCGTGATGGCGGTCCAGCAAGTGGGCTGGGAGAGTGGCTTTCATCTCTACATCATCCTGATCCCTCCGATGGCAATGCTGAGCCCCCTGGATCAGCGGCGCAAGGTGTTGCTGGTGGTGGGGCTGATCGCGCTGTATGTGTGGCTGGACTTCAGTCAACGACTGGCCCAACCCACGCATGTGCTGGACTCATCGGTCCTCCATGGCTTGCACTACTTCAACCTGGTGACGGCCTTGGCGCTGCTGGTGGGGCTGGCGGTGATGTACTACCGCTTTGTCTTGATCAGTGAACACCGACTGCGTGACATGGCCTTCACTGATCCACTGACCGGTTTGCGCAACCGGCGCAGCGTCCTGGAATCCGTCGCGCGCGAAGTGATCAAGCAGCGCCGAGACGGGCGACCGCTGTCCTTCGTGTTGTGCGATGTCGATCATTTCAAGGCGGTCAACGACCTGCATGGGCACGATGTGGGGGACATGGCGCTGAAGGCGGTGGCCAGGGTGCTTCGCTCGGGGGTTCGCGAGGTGGACCATGCAGCCCGCTGGGGTGGTGAAGAGTTTT
The DNA here is from genome assembly GCA_040389805.1 of Pseudomonadota bacterium. Lineage (GTDB taxonomy): Bacteria > Pseudomonadota > Gammaproteobacteria > Burkholderiales > Burkholderiaceae_C > Aquabacterium. Next base: position 2,643 of record JAZJZP010000337.1, on the reverse strand, counting down.
TGTTGCTGCTGCCTGAAACCTCATTGCCCGACGCCACAATCGTGGCCAATCGTCTGCGAGAGGCGGTCGCGGCGCTCAAAGTGCCCAGTCAAGAGGGCCTGTTGTCGGTGCGCATGACCTTTGGTGTGAGCACCTTGCGGCCCGATGAGTCCATCGAGCGGGTGATCGCCCGCGCGGACAAGGCACTCTACCAAGGCAAACACGCCGGACGCGATCGGGTGGTGGCAGCCCAGGACGATGCGCCGATGGCGCAACCGACCTGAGCTGTTGACCAGCACGATGGTGGCAGTGCTCACCCAGGCAAGGCGACCCTGGACAACACAAAGGCGCGCACCGCGCTGGCGTCATAGCCCAACTCAGAGTTCCAACCATCCGTGGCCAAGGAGTCCACGTACAGGTTCTCGCTGAAGCCAGCCACCACGCAGCCTGCCGGGTCGCAGCCTGCGGGCAGGTTCTCGGTCATCATGAAGTCGACGGTTCTGACCACGGGTGAGCCGCCGGTGGGGTCTTCATTGGCCGGGGTGGTCGGGTCGTCCACCACGCTCCACCCGGACGCCGGCCTCGTCACGACAGGACGCACGCCGCGCACCGTGGTGAAGCGGTACTGAGCAAAGCCATGGGGGTGGTAGGCCGTGTAAGGCATCGTCACGCTGTCGCCAGGCTGAGAGACCAGCACGCCACAGCATTCGTCGGCATACGAGGCACCAATCGAGGGTGGCGCAATCGCGGCAAAGCAGCGGTTGTTGTCCACATGAAGCTGGATGAGCATGCTGTGGCCCGCCACCAGGCCCAGCGGGGCGGCGTCGGTGGTGTAGATCGTGCCGCTCAGATCGGGCACGTCGGGCACCACATACTTGATGTCCAGGGCCGTGGTGTTGACGGGCTGGCCTAGCGCATCAAACAGATCCACCTTGAACTGGTACAGGCCGCTTTCATCGACCGACCCAGGGGTTGGGGATCCATCGGCCTGATAGCTCAGACCCTGCGAGAACGTGGCGCTGGGGAACTTACCACTGCTCAGATGGTCCACGATTTCACCGCCGCTGGGCGGGGTGTCCCACACCCCTTCTGGTGCCACCGATGCGTACGGGATTTCAACCAGATCGGGCACCTGATGCCCGGTGCCATCAGAGACGGGCTTGGGTCCGAGGGTGTAGGGCGTCCAAGCCGGGAAATTGCCACTGGGCGTGTTCACATCATGGCGGTAGTAATGCTGGATACCGTCTGTGAGTGCTTGGAAGTTGCCGCTGTTGCCACGGCGCCAGGCAATCTTGTAGTACCGCACGCCGAGCGCCTCCAGCTCATTGGAGAACAGCAGGCGCGGACGCAACAATCCCCCCCACGGTTGACCCGAGGCCAGCAGGCCCAGTTTGGCGGCGATCTCGGCGGGCGGGAGGGTGTCGTGCAGTTGCTTGCTGGTGCCGTAGATTTGGCTCAGCGGTGTGCCACCGATGGCCAAAAAGGCCACCCAGCGGCCATGACCATGGGGGCCGACCACGGGCGGGCAGGGTGCGCAGGTGTGGGCCAGGGGACTGTGGGTATACAAGGTGACCTCGGTGCCGCACTGGTAGTCCCACCAGGTGTGGCAGGCAATCGGAGTGGGGGCATAGATGGACACGTCTACCAGGCCCCACAGTTTTTGCGTGGCCTTGAAGTACAGGTCGGGCGTGTCATGGCTGAGGCAGCCCTGGAAGAACACGGTGCGGAAGTGGCCACACTCGTCGGTGGTGGCGGTGCCCACCCGCTGCATGGTGACAAAGCGAGGATAAAAGTAGCACAGCAGCGGGCGGATCAAGACCGGGTTCTTGATCAAGGCTTGCTGAAACTGCAGCCGGCTACCGGCTTGGGCCACATAGCGCAGTTCGGTGGCTTCGCTCAATTGGCTCAGCGCGCGAGCCCCTTCGGCATCAAGTTGGGGTTCAGCCCGGGTCATCCGAATCACCGGCCCGGGGGTGGGCTCTGGAAAAGGACGTGGCTTGATGATCAGATCACGGATGCGATCCAGGACGAGGTCGGGCAGCTTGGGGATCAGGATGTGCAGCGGGTCGACCTCGTAGACTTCCACTCTGGCATGGCAGACCGGGAAGTTCACCCAGGTGCCGCCAATCAAAACCCGTTTGAGCAGATTGCCCTGCACATAGCAGGCGCTGCGCAGCCAGCAGTTCCAGATGCTGGGGAAGACCTTGAAATGTGCCGACAGCTCCTTCGTGCTGGGGCTGAAGCGAAGGTGCTGCTCCAAGGCGCCTCGGCGCATCAGTTCGTCAAACGGGACTTGCGGGTCGGACAGCTTGGGTCCGACCAGGACGCGCAGTGCACCGGTCGTACTGCCGGTGGGCACATTCAAGCGCGCTTGCCCATGAGCGTCGATGGCGGCCATCTGCAACAGTTGGGCCTCCGAGCTGAAAGCGTAGGCCGCCGTTTCTGCCGGGTTGGCGGTGCTGGGACGCTCGCTCAGGTCAACCTGGACGACAATGTTGAGCGATGGGGGGTTGCCTTTGGTTTGCATGGCGTAGCTCCTGAATTTGTGGAATGTGAAATACCGCTGCTGACTCTAGGCGCTGAGCTCGCGCAATGCTTTCCCCTACCTTAGGGAGCGGGCAGGTTCAGCTTAGGGGGCTGTGCCGGTGGTGGATGTGTAATGAG
>JAZJZP010000336.1:18050-18284 GCA_040389805.1 Pseudomonadota bacterium | reverse complement strand
CCCCTTCATGAGCCTGTACGTCTCAGACTCCGACCCGGCCGCCGACGCGGCCGTGTTGTCTCAGTTGCGTCAACTCAATCATTGGCAAGGCGAGCGGGCCCTGCGGCACCACCTGGGCATCGCCTTGTGGGCCGAGGTCAACCTGCGACTGGTCAACCCACAACGCTCGGAAGAAGGCTTCATCGCCTCCTTCGTGAATGTGGACGATCGCCACCGCGCCGAGCAAAACCTGAC
>JAZJZP010000336.1:9255-18040 GCA_040389805.1 Pseudomonadota bacterium | reverse complement strand
GCAAGCCGACCGCACCCGGGCCATTCTGGACTCGGTTTTTGTCGGCATCGTCACGCTGGACGCCAATGGCATCGCCTGGATGAACCGCTCAGCCCGGCGCATGTTTGGCGGCGATCTGGCCGATTTCCTGGGCCACCCCCTGAGCACCGTCGCGACCTCGGACATTGATCACCCCTTCCGATTGACGGGCTACCTCGATGAGTTGCGAGACGGCCAGTCACACACCTTTGAATGTCAGGTCATGGGGCGTGACGGACGGGTGTTCTGGGTCGTGGGCAACGCCGTGGTCACCCTGGGCGAACTCAATCAACGCGAAACCACCTACGCCCTGCTGGACATCGATCGTCGCCGTGAGGCTGAAGCCCTGACCGTTGAGGCACAGGCCACCCTCAAGCGCATCATTGAAATGGCGCCCATGGCCATCACGCTGCTGGATGCCCGCACCTTGACCGTCCTGGAGGCCAACCAGGCGGCCGCCACCTTCATGAACATGGAGTCCAGCAAAGCCCTGGGACTCACCCCGGAAGAAATCCACGACGCCGACCACGCCCGCCTGTTGCGCAGTGACATGCTCACGGCCCTGGACAGCGCGCACAGCCTGCACCGCGAGTACAAATTCCAACAGGGTTCGGGCACTCAGACCTGGGATTTGAACTACCTGCCTCTCGCGCGTGAAGGACAGAGCGCGGACCAACTGCTCCTGGTCGCCTCGGATGTCAGTGAACAACGGGCCGCCGAAAAGGCACGACTGGATGCCGCCATAGCCCAGCGCGAAATGCTGGTCAAGGAAGTGCATCACCGCATCAAAAACAATCTGCAAGGCGTGGCTGGGCTGCTGCAACAAATCGCGGCCCGCAAACCGGAGGTCGCCTCAGCCATCTCCGAAGTGGTCGGCCAAGTCCAGGCCATCGCCCAGGTTTACGGCCTTCAGGTGGGCGATGGAGGCCCCTTGCGGCTCAAAAATGTGGTCGAAGCCATCACCCAGTCCGTGCAACGCATCTTTGGTCGGCCCATCACGCTGGTCCTGGAGGGCAGCAGCGCGTCTGACTGGCAACTGCCCGAGGCGGAGTCCATTCCCATCGCACTGATCCTGAACGAGCTGCTCAGCAACGCCCACAAACATGGTTCCAGCCAAGACACCTTGACCTGCGCCATGTCGTGTTCTGAGCAACACGTTTGCATCGAAATCCGCAACACCGGGCAATTACCCGAGGGGTTCAGCATCGACCGGGTTCCAGGGGGGGTTTCCGGACTGGGTCTGGTGCGGGCATTGTTGCCTCGACGCAGCTCCAAATTGTCTCTTCAACAAGAAGGCGCCCAAGTCGTCACCCGCATCCAACTGACACCACCCGGCATCAGATTGGTGCCAACCCCCCATACTTTGGGTGTTCCCTCTGGTCAGCAGATCGCACTTTGGCCACAATGAACGTGTATCAAACAGAAAAATGCCGTAGATCGGTCGCTGGACGGCTAACAATACGGCCATGTGGTCTTGACGTGATCTGAGGTGAAAGCCTCCATTGCGTTCCAGGGCTTTGGGGGCCCTAAGAGGATGCATGTGAATCACAAAGGCAAAATTCTGGTAGTTGACGATGACCGCCTGGTGCTGGCCACGCTCACGCATGGCTTGTCGCAAGCCGGTTATGAAGTCATTGATGCCGACAATGGTGACGATGCCATTTTGCTGGCGCGCGAACACAAGCCGGAACTGGCGCTGCTGGACATCCGCATGGAAGGCAAAACCGGCTTTGACGTGGCTGCCTATCTGCGCGACTACTGCCAGATCCCCTTCATGTTCCTGTCGGCTTTTTCTGACGAAGCCACCGTGGCGCAAGTCAAAGAGCTGGGCGCGGTCACCTACCTGGTCAAACCGCTGAACATCCAACAAATCGTACCCGCCGTTGAATCAGCCTTTGCCAACCGCAAAAAGGCCACCGCCGAGGCACCCGCCTCTCCCGTGCCGCCGGCTGCAAGCGCACCGAGCGACACCGCCGCCGTGGATCCGCTGACGCAAACCGTGGCCTTGGCCGTGGGCATCGTCATGCACCGGCACTCCCTTGGCCGCGTTGCAGCCTTGGACCGGATGCGCAAACAGTCCCAACAAGAAGGCCGCCCGCTGCAAGCCTGGTGCGAGCGACTGCTGGATGCCCAGGAAGTACTCTCCGGTTTAGGCCCCTTGGCCTGAGCCCCCAGCCGAACGCTGTTGAGCATCGGCCGCGCTGATCAAGGTGAAGTAAAAACACGCCCCTTGCCCCGGCTGGGCTTCGGCCCAGACACGCCCACCATGGCGGGCAATGATGTTTTTGACGCCCGCCAGCCCGACGCCGGTGCCCTCGAACTCCTTGGCACTGTGCAGGCGCTGGAACAGCCCGAACAATTTGTCGGCGTGCTGCATGTCAAACCCGGCACCGTTGTCACGAACAAAAAACACAGTGGGATTGGTGGCAGGCATGGCCCCGACTTCAATGCGCGGCTGAGCCACCTTGGCGCTGTATTTCAAGGCATTGCCTAACAGGTTTTCAAGCACCCGCCGTACCAACATGGGATCGCCATCGGCCAGCAGCCCATCGGCCACCACCAGGGTGGTCAAGCCTGAGCATGGCGCACGACCGGCGGCCAAATCACCCTCGCTTCGCCACCCCGACAGGTCCTGTGCCACCTCTCGGGCCAACCGAGTCATGTCAATCGCCTGGCGCTCAATCGGAGCCCGAGCCAATTGAGCCTGCGCCAAAATGGCATCGATCATGCCGTTCATGCGGGCCGATGCCGCCAGCACGCGCTCAAGGTGATCGTTGCCGACCTTGTCCAGCACGCGCCCATAGTCTTCTTTGATGATGCGGGTGAACCCGTCCACCACCCGCAAGGGCGCACGCAGGTCGTGCGAGAGCGCATAGCGCAGCACTTCCTGGTCATACTCGCTCATGCTGGCTGCCGCAGGCTCCTCTTGCGGCACCGGCGCAGCCGCATCACCAACCGAGGTTTCAAGAGGGATGCCGCCTTGAGCCCACAACACGCCAGCCCCCCATACCAGACACCACATCAGCAAAAACATGCTGTAGGCCCAGGCCGGTGCACCCAACCAGGTCAAAACCACGAGCGCACCCAGACCAATGGCGCCCCAGCCTAACAAATAGGCATGGAGCTGCCGAAATCGGCGCATCCGGGTTGAATTTGGCTGGAATTCGTGCATCCAACTCATTGTAAGAAGGCTTGCAGGGGGTTTCTTCTGCTGGCTGAGGATTTCACTGTGCCTGTAAAGTCCGTGATTGATTAACGTATTGAAACAGTATGCCCCCCTGTGATCCAGGTAAAGGGGGTGACTTACCCAAGGATCAATTGGCAATGCCGCAGGACAAGGATTCAAGGCGCTCCTTCCGGACTGTCCTTCTCGGACTAGGACTGCTGCTCATGACATTGGCTGGCGCCTGGATGTGGGGCTGGAGCGGACTGGGCGTGATGCTGGCCGCTGGCGCCTCGGCCGGGGTGGGCTATCTGGCGCGCGTACGCCAAGAGCCCGCGCCCGACCAACCAAGCAGCACCTCACCGCCACAATCCACCCTCCTCGCCACAGACGCAGACAAGGTGTCGCCTCACGACAACACCCAGTCTCCCCACTGGTTGGCCTTGAGCCAGGAAATCGCAGAGACCGCACACAGCGCCACCTCACTGGCACAAGCGTTGCAACGGGTGGGTCAGACCTTGCACCAACATCTGGGCTCCAAAGCCTGGGTCTGCCTGCGTGTTGAAGGCTGGAATGGCGAATCGGCCTTGCTGCGCCCCTGGCTGGAAGCCACCCCCGATGCGGGCGACATCATCGACATCACCAGCATCGCGACCACCCACCGCGATGAACGCCCCCTCGGCCAAGCCCTGAGCACCTTGCGCCCCAGTTCGGCCCATGGCGCAAAAGAGCTGGCATCCAACACCCGCAGCCCTTGGCGCAAGACGCAAACGCACACGGTGCTGGCCGTCCCCATCTCGGTGGAAGGACGTCCCCTGGCGCTGCTCGAATTCAACGATCCGCAGCAAGACAGCCCTGGCTTGGCCCATGTACTGGACATCGCAGCCATTCAATTGGGCTTTGTGGCACAGCGGGATGCCAACCTGGCGCACATGGCCACCAGCGCAGAGCACCTGGGTCGTTTGGCCCTGGTCGCCTCACGCATCAGCAGCGGCGTGGCCATCACCGACCGCGACGGCGTCATCGAATGGGTCAACAACGCCTTTGTCTCACTCACCGGCTGGACTGAAGACCGTGTCGTCGGCCAACGCCTGAGCGAACTTCTGAGCCAGGAAATCAGCGCCCCAGACACGGTGAGTGAACTGGAAGACCACATCGTCCGAGGCGTGCCCTTTCGCCTGGCCTATGAGGCGGGTCGCCAGGATGGCCAGGTCATCACCCGCTACTGGGGCGAGATCGACGCCATCCAGATGCTCGACGAGTCGGGTGGGCGCAGCCAGTACGTCTGCCTGTTCAATGACATCAGTAAACGCAAGGCCCAAGAACACATCCGCGATCAAGAGCGTGAGTTCCTGGAAGCGCTGCTGGGCAACCTGCCCGTCAGCCTGTTCGTGCTCGACCCCGTCAATCTCAATGTCGTGGCCATCAACCGCTACACCGAAATCGAATTCCAGCTCCAGCGCGACCAAGTGGTGGGCAAATCCATCACCAAGGCCCTGGGGCAATCGGTGCTGGATCTGGCGCAAAGCTTCATGCAGCAGGCGCTGGAAACAGGCCAAACCGTTGAGCATGACTTCACCTGGCAAAACAACACCCAGGAGCGTGTCGTCAATGCGCGTCATTTCGCCCTGCGTCACAGCAACGGCCGACCTCGGCTGCTGATCTCCTTGGTGCGCGACATCACCGCGTCACGGCAAGCCCAGGCCGACCTGGAAGAGTCCGAGCGCCGGTTCCGGGAGTTGGTGGAGTCCATGGACGACTGTGTCTATGTCGCCACCGAACACCGCGCCGATTACCTCTACCTCAGCCGCCGCACACAAGACCTGTGGGGAGTGTCCGCCGACGACATCCAGGCCCAACCTGGCCGATGGAAGTCGCTGGTCGTGCCAGAAGACCAGCCCTTGCTGGTTGAGCAAGAACGCCTGGAAGCCGAGAACCAACCCACCGACACCCTGTTGCGCCTGCAGCACCCCGCCAAAGGCCTGCGCTGGCTGCGCCACCGTACCCGAGCCCGCCTGCTGCCCGACGGCCATTCGCGCATCTACGGCCTGGTGTCCGACGTCACCGACGAGCACCGCCAGGCCCTGGAACTACAACGAGCCCGCGATCAGGCAGAAGCCGCCAGCAAGGCCAAGAGCCAGTTCATGGCCAATATGAGCCACGAAATCCGCACGCCCATGAACGGCATCCTGGGCATGACCGAGTTATTGCTGGGCACGCCACTCAACGACAAACAGCGGCGTTTTGCCCAGGCGGTCTACCGCTCGGGCGAGAGCCTGCTGGAGATCATCAACGACATCCTGGACTTCGCCAAAATCGAGGCGGGCAAACTGGAATTGGCCAACTGCGACTTCGTCTTGCGCACTTTGGTGGAAGATACGTTGGAGTTGATGGCCCCCCGTGCCCATGAAAAAGGACTGGAGCTGAGCTTTCGGGAGCAACCTGGCCTGCCCTCGGTCATGAATGGCGACCCGCTGCGTTTGCGCCAGATTTTGACCAATTTGGTGGCCAACGCCATCAAGTTCACCGAGCACGGCGAAATCGTGGTCGACATCCGCCGTGCCATCGGTGGCAGCATTGCCACCCCCCAACCCGGCAGCGACGAGACCATGGCCCTGGAGTTCCTGGTCCGCGACACCGGCATTGGCATCCCAGCTGATGTGCTGCCACGCCTGTTCAGCGCCTTCGTGCAAGCCAACGGCGGCATGGCACGCCGATACGGCGGCACCGGCCTGGGCTTGGCCATTTCCAAACAGCTGGTTGATCTGATGGGCGGGCACATTGAAGTGCACAGCGCTCCGGGCGTCGGATCGGAGTTTGTCTTCCAGATTCCGGTTCACGTTGGCACCACCCAAGCCGACATGGCCATGCTGGAAGAGCCTGCCATGCCCTCCTTCAATGTGCTGGTGGTCGATGACAACGACACCAACCGCACCGTGATCGAAAACATGCTCACCGCCTGGGGCATGAATGTGGTGCAAGCCTGCAATGGCCGAGAAGCCCTCGACCTCCTGATGGCCCACCCACACACCGACGCCAACTTTGATTTGGCGCTGGTCGACATGAACATGCCCGAGCTGGATGGCCTGGGCTTGGCCGATGCGGTGCGCAAGAGTGGCCGCTACCCCCGCCTGAAGATGATTTTGCTGTCCTCCGTGTCCTCGCCGGACGATGCCCGTCGCGCGCAGGAGGTTGGCTTTCAGCGCTTCGTGGCCAAACCACTGCGCAAGGCCGAACTGCGCCAAGCCATTTTGGGCATTTCAGCAGAACGCGGCGAAGCCGTCCAGGAGGCTCCACGCATCAACAAAGCCGTCTTGGTCATTGAAGACAACACCGTCAACCAGGAAGTGTGCTCACAAATGCTCAAACGCCTGGGCTGCGAGGTCCGTGTCGCCAGCTCCGCACTGGAAGGGCTGCGCCGCTTGGGCGAACAACGCTTCGACCTGGTGCTGATGGACATCCAGATGCCCGGCATGGACGGCGTCGAGGCCTTGGGCTGGTTTCGCCGTGGCTCCAACAACCGCTTCTCGTTCCTCACCCCCCCAGACACCCCCGTCATCGCCGTCACGGCCAATGCGCTGGAAGGCGATGAAGAACGGTTCCTGGGGCTGGGCTTTGACGACTACCTCTCCAAGCCCTTCCGCCAAAGCCAGTTGCGCAAGATGTTGGTTGAACATACCCACATTGATGAGAGTGAACTGGGCGACAACCCCATCACCATCCCAACACCCTTGCAGGAAGCGACCGCAGACACGCCTCAGGGCATGCCAACGGACCCCGCACAAATTGTTGCACCATCACCCTGGGATGCCGTGCTGGACAAGCAAGCGCTCGCCCGACTCAAAGAGCTGGACCCCAAAGGCGACAACAAACTCATCGAACGGGTATCGAAAGCCTTTGAAAATTCTGTAGGTCGAATGCTGCCTCAGTTAGAAGATGCCATCAAGATCGGCGATCATGCGGGTATCGCGCATGTGGCGCATACCCTCAAGTCATCCTCGGCCAGCATCGGTGCCCTCAAGTTGTCACAGATGTGTGCCGAAATCGAAGTCATGATCCGGCAACAAACAGGTGAAGACCTGAGTACTCATATCAACGCCATCCGCCCCGAAGTCGAACGGACGGTCGATAGCCTGCATCTTTTGCTGGAGGCTCAGCCATGAGAGCACTCGGCTCACACCATCTTGAGGCGAGCGAACAGCAGCCCAAGGTGTTGCTCGTGGACGATGACGAGGTCAACCTGTTGCTGACCTCCATCGCCCTACGCGAGCGCGGCTTTGCCGTCACCGAAGTCAGCTCTGGTGAGCAGGCCTTGCACAGCATCCGCGAATGGCTCCCCGATGTGGTCGTGCTCGATGCCGTCATGCCTGGGCTGGATGGCTTTGCAACCTGCCAGGAGCTGCGCCAATTGCCCGGCTACGAATCCGTGCCCGTGCTGATGCTGACCGGCCTTGATGATGAGGCCTCCATCACGCGGGCCTACGAGGTCGGCGCCACCGATTTTTTCATCAAATGCAATCAATGGAGCCTGCTAGCAGGACGCCTGCGCTACCTGCTGAGGTCATCCCGGACCCTGCATGAACTGGAGCGCAGCAAAACCACCCTGGCTCGCGCCCAAGACTTGGCCCGCATGGGCAGTTTTGAATGGCGAAAAGGCCACACCGATTTGGTGTTTTCACTGGAGGGGCTGCGCGTCTTCGGCATCGGTGGGCGTGATTACCTCGGGCTCAAACGCATCATCCGCATGATGGCGGTTGAAGAGCAAAAAGGGTTCCTGCGCATCCTGCGTGAAGTGCTGGAACACAGCACCGTGCTGTGCAACGACATCCAGGTGACGCTCAATGATGGTCGCCAGCGCGTACTTCACGTCGAGGCCGAGCCCGAGTTCAACGAAATGGCTGCCTTGATCGGCTACACCGGCATCGTGCAGGACGTGACTGATCGCCGGGTGGCGGAAGACAAAATCAACCACCTCGCCAACTTCGACACCCTCACCGGCTTACCCAACCGACGCCAGATTTTCTGGCGCAGCGAGCGTGCCCTGGAGCATGCCAAACGGCTGAACCACCACGTGGCGTTGCTGCAAATTGGCGTTGATCGCTTCAAAATCATCAACGAAAATCTGGGCCACCATGCAGGCGACGAACTGCTGATTGAAGTCTCCAGGCGCCTGCGCACTTGTGTGCGCCACTGCGACCAGATCCTGGAAGGCAATATGGACATCACGTCCATGAGCGGCCACCGCACGCTGGAGGCCGTCGGTCGCCTGGGGGCGGACGAGTTTGTGGTCCTGCTTCCCGAGGTTGCCGACGAAGTCGAAGCGATTGAGATGGCACAGAGCATCCTGCTGGCCCTGCGCGCCCCCATGATGGCGGCGGGACAGGAGTGTTTCATCACCGCCAGCATCGGTCTGGCCCTGTTTCCGTCTCATGGCCTGACCGTTGCCGACCTCTTGCGCAACGCCGACGTGGCCATGGACCTTGCCAAGCGACAAGGGCGCAATACCGCTCTGGTCTATGACCCACAGCTGGCCAGCCAGGGCCGCGTGCGTCTGGACCTGGACACGGCCTTGCACAAGGCCATGGAACGCAACGAACTGGTGCT
>JAZJZP010000336.1:6539-9245 GCA_040389805.1 Pseudomonadota bacterium | reverse complement strand
ATCGATGTCCGCACCGGCAAAATGGTCGGCGCCGAAGCCCTCATGCGCTGGATGCGCGATGGCAAACTGATCCAGCCCATGGATTTCATTCCGCTGGCCGAGGCCACGGGCTTGATCAACGAGATGAGCCTGTGGGCCATCACCGAAGCCGCTCGCCAGGCCAAGCGTTGGCAAGCCAGTTTCGGGTTTGACGCCTCCATTGCCGTCAACATGCCCAGCCGCTTGTTTGAGCAGGCCGACCTGGTTGACAAGATTCAAGCCATCTTGATCAACGAGGACGTGGATCCCCACTTCATTGAGCTCGAGATCACGGAAACCGGCCTGATGAAGGACTTGCAAGGCGTCGTGCCCTCGCTGCACCGCCTCAACCAATTGGGCATCGAAATCTCCATTGACGACTTTGGCACCGGCTACTCGTCCTTGTCCTACTTGACCACCCTGCCCATCAGCGAGCTCAAGATCGACCGCTCCTTTGTGAACGATCTGGGCACCACCTTGCGCAGCTCAGCCGTTGTCTCCGCCATCATTGCGTTGGCCAGGGCCTTGGGGCTGCGTGTGGTCGCTGAAGGGGTCGAGCAGGTATCGCAAATGGAAGTGCTCTACAACCTGGGTTGCCACATCTGTCAGGGCTTTTTATATGCCCGCCCGATGCCCGCCACCCAAGTTGAAAAATGGCTACTTGAGACCGATGCCGATCAAAGCCTGCCCCGCATCGCACTCTTGAGTGATGACATGGGCAACACGCTGACAGGCCGTACCTCCCCCCTTTAGGAAATCGTTCATGGCCAGCTCAAAGGGCACTGCCCCGGCACCACAGGCCCCCGCGCAACTGGCCAAAGCAGCCCTGCGCAAACTGGCCGAACAACGGCTAGAGCCCACGCCGGAGAACTACCGCAAAGCCTATGAGGCCGAATCGGGGGCGGAGTCTTCTTCGCCTGCACCAGCAGACAATCCCGCAGCGCCTGGCGATGCCCCCTCGCTGACCCCTGCCGAAGACGGCGAGCGCTGGTCTCAGCTGGTGAACCGCATCGTGCGCGGCGCCGAGCGTGGCGGGCGCCAATGGACCACCGCCCGAAAGAAAGACAGCCTCAAACGCGTCCTTGATGGCAGCAAAAGCTCCGCCAACCGCCTGCACCAACGCCTGACGCAGCTGATTGGCAGCTGGGACAGCGACACGCTAGACCAGGAGTTGATTGAAGTGGCTGAAACAGGCGACGACACCACGGCATCAGCCGTCGCGCCCGCCGCACCTTCAGGCACAGCATCGACCCAGACCCAACCAGCCTCTGCGGACCTCGTCTCGGCCAACCTGGTGGAGGGGCGTTGGCCCGCCTTGGCACGGGTCAGCGCAGAACAACTGCAGAGCACCGTGATCACCGCCCTGCCCGACCACATTCCCCAGGCCTTGGAGACAAAAGTCCAACTGGCGTCTGCCTTGCAGCAAGCACAACAAGGCACGGCGAACGTCGCGCCCGAAAGCATCACCCAGCAGATCACCGAGTCCTGCGATCAAGCGCGGCGCCTCATTGAACACCGCCACCACCTGATCGAGCAGCTCACCGCGCTGTGCGAGACCCTCACCGACAGCATGGTCGAACTGGCCGAAGACGACTCCTGGGTGCAAGGCCAATGCCAGGCCATGCAGTACCAGATTGAAGACGGACTGCACAGCCGCGGCGTGCGGCACATGCTCGACTTGCTGGAGGGCACGCGTCAGCGCCAAAAGCAGCTCAAACAAGAGCGCGAAGCCGCCCGCGTGGCCGTCAAGCAATTGATCCATCAAATGCTGCTGGAGATTGCGGAACTGGGCAGCACCACCGACCGCTTCCAGCAAAGCCTGGGGCGTTATGCCGACACCATCGGACATGCCGATTCTCTGGAGAGCCTGGCTGGCGTTGTGCGCGAAATGGTCGAAGAAAGCCGTGCCGTGCATGGCTTGGTCAACCAGGCGCAGACCCGGATGCAAGCCGAACACCAGCGCGCCACCGAACTGACCGATCACGTGCGCCAGCTAGAGGACGAAATTCGCCGCTTGTCCGAAGAGGTGTCGACCGACCCGCTGACCCAGATCGCCAACCGACGCGGCTTGGCCCGTGCCTTTGAAACCGAATGCGCGCAAATACAGCGCAACGGTGGCCAGCTGTCCATCGGCCTGCTGGACGTGGACAACTTCAAAAAGCTCAACGACCAGATGGGCCACCACACGGGTGATCTGGCCTTGCAATTCCTCTCGCGCCGGGTGGGTGAATGCCTGCGCCCGGGGGACTCCATTGCCCGCTATGGCGGCGAAGAATTCGTGGTGCTGTTGCCCGACACCCCGGTGGACGAAGCCCAGCAGGTCTTGACCCGCTTGCAGCGCACCCTGAGTGCCGAGTTTTTCACCCAGGACGAGAAAAAGGTGTTCATCACCTTCTCGGCCGGGGTCACGCAATACCGGGTGGGCGAGGCCATTGAGGCGGCCCTTGATCGTGCCGATGTCGCCCTGTACGAAGCCAAGCAAACCGGCAAAAACCGCACTTGCCTGGGCTGAGTCAGCGTCGTTTGGCCAGTCGCTGTAGAACCCCCGGGATCTGATCCGGCAAGTCGTCGGCCATCAGCCCCAGACCAAAGGCCTGAGCCGCCTCGCCATGCAGCCAGACGGCCGCTGCGGTGGCGGCCACTGCCTCCATGCCTTGCGCCAGCAAACCCAAGATCAAGCCCGCCAAC
>JAZJZP010000336.1:0-6529 GCA_040389805.1 Pseudomonadota bacterium | reverse complement strand
CGGCGCCCGCCGTCGCCAGACTCGGGGGCGCATTGGTGTTGACCAACGCCAAGCCCTGAGGCGATGCCACCACGGTATCAGGCCCCTTGAGCACCACGATGGCGCCGCTGCACTGCGCCGCCCAGCGTGCACGGGTAAGCTTGTCCGAGGATGGCGCCTGAAGAAACAGCCGAGCGAACTCGCCCTCATGCGGCGTCATAACCACCGGCCGCGCCAACGACTTGATGGCCGACCACAGGTCATCAGGGCAGCCTTCATAGGACGTCAAGGCATCGGCGTCCAGCACCACGGGGCGACCACAACGCAGCGCCACCTCCACCAAGGGCCGCACCCCATGCTCCAAACCGCCCGACGCACCCGGGCCCACCAACACCGTGGAGATTCGAGGATCCGCCAACACGGCCCTCAAGCCCTGGGCCAGGGTTTGCGCATCGGTGCCACTCAAGGGATGCACCATCACGCTGGTCAGCGCCGTGGCATAGACCGTCCAAGCCGATTGAGGTGCCGCCACCGTGGTCAAGCCAGCACCCACCCGGGCTGCCGCGCGAGCCGACAAGCGTGCCGCCCCCGTCATGACACCGCCCCCATAGACCAAGGCATGGCCACGCCGGTACTTGTGCGCATCAGCGCTCAATGAGGGCCATTGGTCGAGCCACCAATGAGGCGTGTTCTCGAACAAGGTGGACTGAACTTGCTCTTCAACGATGGGATGCAAGCCAATGTCCGCCACCACCACCTCGCCACACAGCGCCCGCCCCGGCATCAGCACATGGGCAGGCTTGCGCTGGGCAAACGTCACGGTCAGCCGCGCCGGGACTGCGCCACTCTCACCACCGGTATCTCCAAACACACCGCTGGGCACGTCCACGGCCACCATGGGCAGGCCACGCTGCGCCACCGCTTGCAAGGTCTGCGCAGCAGCCCCTACCAAGGGTCGACTCAGGCCGGCCCCAAACAAGGCATCAACCACCAAGTCGGCGTCGTCCAGAACCTCTGGGTGCAATGGCAGGCAGGCATCCGGCCAGCCTTGTGCTTGCGTCAAGGCATCCCCCACCAAGGCAGCTCGATCGCCCAGCAAGGCCACACGCACGGGCCAGCCCGCTTGGCTCAACCAGCGCGCCACCACAAAACCATCGCCACCGTTATTGCCCGGGCCACACAGCACCACCACACGGCGGGTCGTCCATCGCGCCATGACCGCCTGGGCCACCGCACGGCCCGCCCGCTCCATCAGGACCAGGCCCGGCGTACCCGCCTCCATGGTCAATTGCTCGGCCCGCTTCATCTCGGCCACTGTCCACAGCACCTCAGGTTTCATGCTCATGCCTTGTTGTGGTCTGCCATGGGCCACAGTCTGCCTCAGCCCGGGCTGTCTTGAGGTTGTTTACCTGTTAATTCGACGATCGAACCTGGAACCAAGCCCTCAGGCTAGCAGCGATACTGCAGGGCCCGCCAGCGCATCCCACCTTGGCAGCGGCCATCGCCAACCACCTTGCCCGCATGATGACCACCTATCGACTCAACTTCAGGACGGCGTCGTCCCTTGCTTCCCTGGCACTCGTCGGCGCGCTGACATTCAGCAGCTGGGGCGCCCATGCGGAGGATGCATCGGTCGCCAAACAGTCCGTCGTCAACGACGTCACCCAGCTCAATCCGATTGCCGTGGCTGGCGTGATCAAGCCGCACAGCGTCGAAGAGATCATCGCCGCAGTCAGCCAGACGCCGGGGCCGGTGTCCATCGGTGGTGGGCGTTTCAGCATGGGAGGACAAACGGCGACCGAGCATGCCGTGCAACTCGACATGCGCGAGTTCAACCAGGTGCTTGATTTTTCTGCTGACCGCAAGGAAATCACCGTGCAAGCGGGCGCGACTTGGCGACAGATACAGGAGTACATCGACCCGCACAACTTGTCGCTTCGGATCATGCAGACCTACGCCAATTTCACGGTGGGCGGCTCCTTGAGCGTCAATTGCCATGGCCGGTATGTCGGTCAGGGGCCGCTCGTGTTGTCGGTCAAGCGCATCGGCTTGGTGCTGGCAGACGGCCGCTATCTGCAGGCATCACCGCAGGAGCATCCCGAGTTGTTCTATGGCGCAATCGGGGGTTACGGCGGCATCGGCGTGATTACCGACGCAACCTTGTCGCTGGCCGACAACGTCAAGGTCCGCCGTGTCAGCGAGGTCATGCCGCTGAGCGCTTTCAAACGCCACTTTTTCGACAAGGTGCGCGACAACCCCGCGGTGATCTTTCACAACGCAGACATCTACCCGAACGACTACGACACGGTGCGTGCGACCTCTTATGAAGAGACCACGCTGCCACTCACCCGCGAAGAACGCCTGATTCCGAAGGATCAAAGCTACTGGCGCGAACATTTGCTGATGCCCCTGATTGCCGAGGCGCCAGGCGGCAAATTCATCCGACAACACATGCTTGATCCCCTGCTGTTTGCGGGCGAACGCGTCACCTGGCGCAACTACGAGTCGAGCTACTCGGTCCTCGAACTGGAGCCTTCGTCGCGCGTCGACAGCACCTATGTGTTGCAGGAATACTTCGTGCCAGTGGATCGAATGGAGGACTTTGTCGCACGCATGAGCAAGATCCTCCATGCACACGATGCCAATGTCATCAACATCTCGATCCGGCATGCCAAGCAAGATCCAGGCACGCTGCTCGCCTGGGCGAAGCAGGAGGTATTTGCCTTCGTGCTCTATTACAAGCAGGACACCAGCCCGGCAGCGCGTGATGCGGTGGCGGTGTGGACCCGTCAACTGATCGATGCCGCCATTGCCACCGGCGGCCGTTATTACCTGCCCTACCAGATCCATGCCACCACGGAGCAATTTCACGCCGCCTATCCGGGCTGGGAAAAATATTTCGCGCTCAAGCACGAGGTCGATCCGACCAACAAGTTTCGCAACAAACTCTGGGATGCCTACTACCCGGCCACCGGGGGTGAGGCCACGCACGACGTACCCAACGATGTGCGCGCCTACCTGGATACCGTCCCTGCTTATCGTCAAGATGAAGCTCAGACCTACCTGACCTTGCCCGAATGGTTCTTGGTCTACAGCCCGGACGAATACGCACGCTACATCGATAAGAACCCACCCAGCGGCTACCCCTACTTTGCATCCATCGGCCAGTTCTGGAACTACTACGGCGAGGCCATCGACGCCACACAGCCCTATCCATTCAACACGGGCTATCACATCATGGTCTCGGTGATCGGCACCAGCTTCACGGTCGAAAACGCACTCAAGGGCATCTACGAGAACACGCTCGGCCGCCTGAGCGAACTGACGGTGACAGGGACAGAGCGCACGCCCGAAGATCAATTCGCGGTCGCGATGGCGAAGGACTACGTGCGCTTCATCCGCATCAAGCCCTGGTACGAGTACGACTTCTGGGGGCAATTCAAGGGCCTGTGGGCCGACACGCCAATGTTCGGCCGCAACCAGATCCGCAAGTTCGAGCGCAAGACCATCTTGAGCGCCGAGTACCTGTTCAAGGCGGCCTATGGCGGCCTCATCAAACTGGCCACCAAGACCGCGTATGGCGACGCTGAGGAACAGGTGGTCGCCGTCGTGCGCAAGCTGCCGTCAACGCTCACCTTCGAGTCGCCCAAGATTCGCGTGCTCAAGCGCTTTGACAATGGCCTCACGGTGCTGTCCCTGCCACGCTATGAAGCGTTTCTCGGTGCGACCCGCGAGGTCACCCACGCCGGCGGTCAGTTCGTCGAGATCGCCGGCAACCGCAAGATCTTCCTCACGGCCCTGAAGACCGGCGATACCCGCACAGCCAACGCTGCCGGCAAGCTCCTCTACAGCAAGCCTATCCTCACAGGCGTCGATGAGCATCGTGCCGGCATCGAGGTTGCCGTGGACAAGCTGGGCGATGCCATCGCCACGCTCGATCGCCAAGGTTTTGTTCTGGAGCACCTCTATGACTACTGAAACGCCTACCGATGTGGCGACCAGCGCCATCAGGCGGCAATGCCTACAAGCACTGGGCAGCTTGCTGCTCACCGGCTTCGCCGAACCCCTGCTGGCGCAGAGCGACCACAAGATGGAACGCCTCAAAACGGACAGTCGCAACGGCTGGGCGGTCGCCGCTTCAAACTTCCACGGCATCTACGACGATGAGCCCTTGCGCGCCCACTTCGGCGACTTCCTGCGCCACGTCTACAGCATCTTCCCCCCGGATAAATTTCATACCTTGATCGCCGAGGTGAGTCGCCAAAACACGAATGACAAGGACATCTACCTCACCTGCCAGCGTCGATTGGGTGAAATCACGCCAATGGCGAATCAGGTGCGCAACGCTCTGCCGGCGCTGCTGTCCCAAACCGAAGTAGTGGGTCGGCAATTGCTGCGCATGCTGGATGGCCGCAGCGCGATCGATGGCTACATGGAAATTGGAACCAAAGGTGGCTACATCGGCTACGCGCAGTCCCGGTTGACGTTGCGCGGCGACCTGGTGCTGCTCAACACCGAGGCCGCATCGTATGCCCTGGGCGACTTGTTCGAGCGCCGCGTCGTGCGCAAGATTGGTCGCTTCGTTGACCTCAATGACTACCGGCCGCTGTCGAACAGCGCGGTTGCCACCGCCAGCCTTGATGTTGTCTGCAACCCCATCGGCTTTCACCACAGCCCCCTCGAGCGTCGCGATGAATTTGTCAGCTCGTTGCGCCGCTGCCTGCGCAAGGGTGGCCTGCTGATCGTGCGTGACCACGACGTGCACTCCCCCGCGATGAACCAGATGGTTGCCTTGGCCCACGATGTATTCAACATGGGTTTGATCCACCCCTGGATGCACAACCAGCAAGAAATCCGCAACTTCACCTCGCTGCGCGAACTCGGTGACTATCTGGCCAAATTCGGTTTTCGCCCCACGGGTCAGGCGCTGTACCAGGCGGGTGACCCGACCCTGAACGCCATGATCGGGTTTGTCGCCACCTGAGACAATCAGGGCCTTGACCCCGTTTCCAGCCAAAGGCGCTTTGCATGTCCTCACCTCGTCCCGATCCGTCCGCACAGCCGCCCGTCGAACGTTTTTTCAGCCTCGTTCAAACGCACTTGGATGCCAACACCCTGATCAAGATGGTGCTGGGCAACCATTGCGGCCCCGAGGCGGATTTGATGCAGGTTCAGGTGCGGCCCATCACGCTCAAGGGGCAAGCGTGCCTCTCGTTCGTGCATCGCTACAAGACCAAGGACATCACCAAGAACCTGTCGGTGGCCGACGCGCAAACCCTCTTGCACGCCTTGGTGGGACACGACTTCAGAAATGCCCACCTGTTCACCCCCACGCAAGAGATCCAGCTGGCCTTCAGCAAGAAAGGCAAGCCCACGCTGCGCTTTGGCCAATCGGAGCACCAGGACGCAGCACCGCAAGAGCACAACCGCGCCAAGCACCGCCTGCTGGAGCTGGACCGCCCGTTTTTGACCGCCCTGGGCGTGACCGACGCCAAGCAGCAATTGATCCCGGCCATGTCCCGCAAATGGAAGCAGATCAACAAGTTTCTGGAAGTGTTTGGCAGCGCGCTGGCCTCGTCTCAGTTGGCCAAGGCGCCCGAAATCCACGTGGTGGACTTTGGCGCGGGCAAGGGCTATTTGACCTTTGCCATCCACGACTACCTGCGCAACAGCCTGGGCATGGCCGCGCACGTCACCGGGGTCGAACTGCGCCAGGATTTGGTCGAGCTGTGCAACACCGCCATCCAGCAACTAGGTTTGACGGGCCTGCACTTTGACCATGGCGATGTGCGCAACTACCAAGCCGGCACCATCAACGTGATGATCGCGCTGCACGCCTGTGACATCGCCACCGATCACGCCATCCACATGGGCATCCGCACCGGGGCCGACATCATCATGTGCTCGCCCTGCTGCCACAAGCAGATCCGCCCCCAGCTGCTCAGCCCCCACCCGCTGCGCCCCATTCTTCAGCATGGCGTGCACCTGGGCCAAGAGGCCGAAATGCTGACCGACGGCTTGCGCGCACTGCTGCTGGAGGCCTGCGGCTACGACACGCAGGTGTTTGAGTTCGTGGCCCTGGAGCACACCAACAAGAACAAGATGATTTTGGCGATCAAGCGCCCAATCGATGACCAGGACAAGGCCACGCAAGTGCTGGGGCAGATCAAAGAGATCAAGGACTTTTACCGCATCCAGGACCATTGCCTGGAAAGCCTACTCAAAGCCGAGGGACTGCTGTCAAACCAAGGCTGAGGCCCTTCAGGCTGGCATCACTTGGGTGGCACGATGACGCGGCGACGCGGCTTGACCACCACCACCACGGCAGCGCGCTCGGCCTCTGAGGGCTGGCGCGCCAACACCACCTTGGCAGGCCGCACGGTGGCGGTGCGCATGTAGGCTTCGACACGGCTTTTGTTCAGAACTTGGCGCATGTCGCCATTGACCTGCCAATAAGCGCCGGCTTCGTCTTTGGCCAAGGCGCCGATTTCCATGCCACGGCGGATCACGCCGAGGAACTCCAGGTCCTCGCGCTCAAACCCGAACTGAC
>JAZJZP010000335.1:9202-13908 GCA_040389805.1 Pseudomonadota bacterium | reverse complement strand
GGAATCAAATTTGGCGAGGAAGGCGTCGGCCTTGCCGCTGGCGGTCATGCCGGCGCCGATGACGCCGCCTGAAACGCTGCCGCCGATGGTGATATTGCCGCTGGCATCGACGCTGATGGCGTTGGCCTGGTTGGTGGCCAGGGTCGAGATCTGTGCGGAGTTCAAAGCCGCGACCTGGTCTGTCGTCAAGGCATTGATGGCGGCGGTCGTCAGGGCGCGGATGCTGGCGGTGTTGAACGCCGAGATGTCGCTGGTGTCGATGACCGACACTTGGGCGGTGTTCAGCGCGCCGACCTGGGTCGTGCCCAATGCGGCGATCTGAGCGGTGTTCAGCGCCACGATCTGGTCGGTGGTCAACGCAGCGATGCCCGCGGTGCTCAGCACGCGCACGTCGGTCGTGTTCAGCACACCAATCTGGTCGGTGGTCAGTGCCGCCAGTTGAGCGGTGGTCATCGATGCCACTTGAGCGGTGGTCATGACTGCCAGATCGGTGGTTTCGATTGCCGCGACTTGGTCGGTGTTCAGGGCGGCGATCTGGTTGGTGGCGAAGGAGGCCACTTGCGTCGAACTCAAGGCGGCGATCTGGTCGGTCGTCAGGGCGGCAACAGAAGCGGTCGTCAAGGCACGCATGCTGGCGGTGTTGAGGGCGCTGATGTCGCTGGTGTCGATCGATGACACTTGCGCGGTGTTCAGTGCGGCAACCTGGCTGGTGCTCAGTGCGGCGATTTGCGCCGTGTTTAGCGCCCCGATCTGGTCGGTCGTCAAGGCGCCCACGCCAGCGGTGGTCAGGGCCCGCACGGCGGAAGTGGTTAAAGCGCTCACCTGGTCGGTGGTCAGGGCGGCCAACTGGTTGGTGTTGAAAGCCGCCACCTGGGCTGTGCTCATCACGCTCACGTCGACGGTTTCAATGGCGGCGACCTGGTCGGTCGTCAGCGCGGCAATCTGGGTGGTGGCGAAAGAAGCCACTTGCGCCGTGTTCAAGGCGGCGATCTGGTCGGTCGTTAGCGCAGTGACGGCGGCGGTGTTCAGCGCGCGGATGTCTGCCGTGTTCAAGGCGCCAATGTCCGCGGTGTCAATGGACGAGACTTGACGCGTGTTAAGCGCAGCGACCTGGGTCGTGCTCAGGGCGCCGAGCTGCACCGTCGTCAATGCGGCGATCTGGTCGGTCGTCAGAGCGGCGATGCCCGCGGTGGTGATGGCGCGGGTTTCAGCGGTGGTCAGTGCCCCCACCTGATCCGTGTTCAGCGACGAGATCTGCACGGTCGTCATGGCGGCGATTTGCGCGGTGGTCAGCATGCGCAGGTCCACCGTGTCGATCGCGGCGATCTGGTCGGTGTTCAGTGCCACGATCTGAGTGGTGGCCAGCGAGGACAGTTGGGCCGAATTCAAGGCCACGATCTGATCGGTGGTCAACGCGCCGACGGCCGAAGTGGTCAGTACTCGAATGGCGGCCGTGGTCAGGGCGCCAATGTCGGTGGTTTCAATGGCGGAAACCTGCGCGGTGTTCAGCACGGCCACTTGGGTGGTGCTCAACGCCGCAATGTGGGTGGTGTTCAGCGCCGCGACTTGGTCGCTGGTCAAGGCAGCCACCGAGGTCGTGGTCAACGCCCGGATGTCGGCGGTTTCAATGGCTTCAATCTGGGCTGTTGTCAGCGCGGCGATCTGGGCGGTGTTGAACAACGCCCAGTCAGAGGTGGAGAGATTGACGATCGACTGGGTCGAAAGTGCCGCGATCTGCGTGGTGGACAGCAGTGGAATCAGTGATGCCATGGTCTAGCCCTGGTTTGGTGGTGCCGCAACAAGCCGTCAGCCTGTTTGCAACACAAAAGTACACAAATTGATCTGTCCAGAGGCTAATTCGGTGGTCTTGCCTCTAAAGCTCGAATAAGCCGGGGCATTCGGAACCGATTTCAGCCCGCGAGATGTTTCAAGCGTCTTCGTGCATATCGGCAGCCGATCTGGCGACTGAAGCGTCGCGGCAGCAGGGGGGCTGGTTGATGTGTTCCGGACAGGGGGCAGCCGGTGTGAGATTGGTCACACCTTGAACGTGGAGTCTTGGCTTAGTGCGGAATGATTCGCGTTGTGCAGGCACTTCTGCACAGTTGCATCGAGGCTGACTATTCAGGCCAAAGCGTGCACTTGTGCCTCAAGTGATAGCCAGCGTTTAGCGATGTTGCCCAGATCGGCAGGGTTTCCACTGGTCCACAGCCGGGACGAGGCGATGGCCGACGGGTCCGTGGCGAGGATCGGTGTGTTCGTACCATTTGTGAGACAGACACGCGCTGCATGCCTTGCCACCGCTTCAGCGGTGTCGATGATCCGTACCTCATGCCCGAGCGCCTCTTGGAACAAGGTGCTCACAAAAGGGTAATGAGTACAGCCCAGCACCACCGTGTCCACCTGGGCTTGCCTGAGTGGCTCAGAAAAACGCGCCACCAGTTCGCGCAAGGCAGGGGTATCGAGCTGACCGGCTTCGATTTCTTTGGCAAGACCTGGGCAGGCCTGCAGAAAAATCTCGGCACCTTGGCCATGCCGCTCAATCAAGTGTTTGAACTTGGCGCTGGCCAGCGTGCTTGGCGTGGCCAACACACCAATCCGCTTATTTATAGAGTGGGCCACCGCAGGCTTGACGCCCGGTTCAACCCCAATGATAGGGAAATTCGGTAAATGTTGACGCAGCGTATGCACGGCCACTGCGGTGGCGGTGTTGCAGGCCACGACAATGGCCTGCGCCTGTTGGCTCCGCAGAAAATCGCTGATGTGAAGGGCGCGCTGGGCAATGAAGGCATCGTCGCGCTCCCCATAAGGCGCGTTCCCTGAGTCGGCCACATACAACAAGTCAGCCAAGGGCAGGTGCTGGCGCAAGGCGCGCAACACCGATAACCCCCCCAGGCCCGAATCGAACAGACCAATGCGCAGCCCAGCACCTTGACTGATCGGGTTGGGGATTTGGGCGGTAGGCGTCACAATCTCGGGCTGACTGTTGAAAACGGCCTATTTTCCTCCGAACAGGGGGTGTAAGTTCCACCCGGTCTCACTAAGTCGCGTTAGAATCGAACGATCGTGCTTTTTTGAGCATGTTTTTCTTATCAACTATTCCTCATGACGCAGGAGAACAACGCATGAAGGTTCTGGTTCCGGTCAAACGAGTTGTCGACTACAACGTGAAAGTTCGCGTGAAGTCCGACGGCTCTGGTGTCGACATCGCCAATGTCAAGATGAGCATGAACCCATTTGACGAAATTGCCGTCGAAGAGGCCACTCGCTTGAAAGAAAAAGGCATCGTCACTGAAATCATCGCCGTGTCGGTGGGTGTGGCTCAGTGTCAGGAAACCCTGCGCACAGCCATGGCCATTGGTGCCGATCGCGGCATCCTGGTCGAAACCGATGCTGACGTGCAGCCTCTGGCTGTGGCCAAAATCCTGGCGGCCCTGGTCGCCAAGGAAAAGCCCGACTTGATCATCTTGGGCAAGCAAGCCATTGATGACGACAGCAACCAGACCGGCCAGATGCTGGCTGCGTTGACGGGGCTGCCACAAGCCACCTTCGCCTCCAAGGTTGAAGTGGCTGACGGTTTTGCCTCTGTGACCCGTGAAGTGGACGGCGGTCTGGAAACCCTCAAGCTGAAACTGCCTGCTGTGGTGACCACCGACTTGCGTCTGAACGAGCCACGCTACGTCACGCTGCCCAACATCATGAAGGCCAAGAAGAAGCCCCTGGAAACGGTCAAACCGGCCGATCTGGGTGTGGACGTGGCCTCGCGCATCAAGACCCTGAAGGTGTCTGAGCCTGCCAAGCGCAGTGCTGGTATCAAGGTGCCCGATGTGGCCACCCTGGTGAGCAAGCTCAAGAACGACGCCAAAGTGATCTGAGGAGACAACAAACATGACCGCTCTCGTCATTGCTGAACACGACAACAGCCATCTCAAAGGTGCAACGTTCAACACCATCACCGCTGCTAAGCAAGCTGGTGGTGATGTTCATGTGCTGATCGCTGGTTCAAACGCTGGTGCCGCAGCTGCCGCTGCTGCCCAAATCGCTGGTGTGACCAAGGTACTGCACGCTGACGGCGCCCAGTTCGCCGACGGCTTGGCTGAAAACGTGGCCGCCCAAGTGCTGGCCGTGGCTTCGGGCTACAGCCACCTGTTCTTCCCGGCCACTGCCTACGGCAAAAACGTGTCGCCTCGCGTCGCGGCCAAATTGGACGTGGCCCAGGTGTCTGAGATCTCCAAGGTCATCAGCGCCGACACGTTCGAGCGTCCCATCTACGCAGGCAACGCCATCGCCACAGTGCAAAGCACGGACGCCGTCAAGGTCGTCACCGTGCGCGCCACGGGCTTTGACGCGGCGGCTGCCACGGGTGGTTCGGCTGCTGTGGAAGTCGTTGCGGCTGTGGCCGACAGCGGTACCTCCAGCTTTGTGGCCCGTGAAGTCACCAAGAACGATCGTCCTGAGCTGACCGCAGCCAAGATCATCGTCTCGGGTGGACGTGCCCTGGGTTCAAGCGACAAGTTCAATGAAGTGCTGACCCCCTTGGCCGACAAGCTGGGTGCTGCTCTGGGTGCCAGCCGCGCTGCGGTTGACGCTGGCTACGCGCCCAACGACTGGCAAGTGGGCCAGACCGGCAAGATCGTTGCGCCTCAGTTGTATGTGGCCATCGGTATTTCCGGCGCGATCCAGCACTTGGCCGGCATGAAGGACTCCAA
>JAZJZP010000335.1:6758-9135 GCA_040389805.1 Pseudomonadota bacterium | reverse complement strand
GAAGCGCCTATCTTCCAAGTGGCTGATTTTGGCTTGGAAGCTGACCTGTTCACGGCTGTGCCGGAACTGATCAAGGCACTGTAATTTGCTTTGGCTTGACTGATTGACTGTTTGCCGGGGGCGTCTTACAAGGCGCCCCCGTTGTCGTTATCGGAGAATGAACATGACTTTTCGCGCCCCCGTCAAAGACCAACTCTTTTGCATGAAAGAGCTGGCTGGCCTGGACAAGATTGCCCAGATCCCTGGCTTTGAAGATGCTGGCTATGAGACGGCTCAAGCCGTGTTGGAAGAAGCGGCCAAGTTCAACCAAGAAGTCGTTGCTCCTTTGAATTGGAGCGGTGACCAGGACCACGGTTCGTGGAACAACGGCGTGGTGCGTGCTTCTGCCGGTTTCAAGGAAGCCTACCAGGCCCTGACCGAAGCCGGCTGGCATGGTCTGCAGCAGCCCACCCAGTACGGTGGCCAAGGCCTGCCCAAGACCATCGGTTCGGCCTGCCTGGAAATGACCATGGCGGCCAACCTGAGTTTTTCGCTGTGCTCCATCCTGACCACGGGCGCCATCGAGGCACTGATGACGGCCGGCAGCGACGAGCTCAAAACGCGCTACATCCCCAAGATGATCGAAGGTCCCTGGACGGGCACGATGAACCTGACCGAGCCACAAGCTGGGTCGGATCTGGCCCTGGTGCGCACCAAGGCGGTCAAGCAGGACGACAACACCTACCG
The DNA here is from genome assembly GCA_040389805.1 of Pseudomonadota bacterium. Lineage (GTDB taxonomy): Bacteria > Pseudomonadota > Gammaproteobacteria > Burkholderiales > Burkholderiaceae_C > Aquabacterium. Next base: position 8,409 of record JAZJZP010000335.1, on the reverse strand, counting down.
CATCTCCGGCCAGAAGATCTTCATCACCTGGGGTGAGCACGACATGGTCGAGAACATCGTCCATTTGGTGCTGGCCCGCACGCCGGACGCGCCCGAAGGCGTCAAGGGCATCAGCCTGTTCGTGGTGCCCAAGTTCATGGTCAACGAAGACGGCTCGCTGGGCAAGCGCAATGACGTGTACTGCGCCTCCATCGAAGAAAAGCTGGGCATCAAGGCATCGCCCACGGCGGTGCTGGTCTTTGGTGATGACTTGGGTGAAGTGGGCCTGGGCGCCATTGGCTACCTCGTCGGTGAAGAGAACCGTGGCCTGGAGTACATGTTCATCATGATGAACGCCGCTCGCTACGACGTGGGTATGCAGGGCATTGCCGTGTCTGAGCGCGCTTACCAGCACGCCGTGGGCTATGCACGTGACCGCGTGCAGTCGCGTCCCGTGGACGGCTCGCAGCCTGGTTCGGCCGCCATCATTCACCACCCGGATGTCAAGCGCATGCTGATGACCATGCGCGCGCTGATCGAAGGAGCCCGCGCGATGGCGCTGGTGGGCGCTGCGGCTTACGACACGGCTCACCACCACCCCGACGCCGAAGTGGCCAAGCAAGCTCAATCTTTCTACGAGTTCCTGGTGCCGCTGATCAAGGGCTTCAGCACCGAAAACTCGGTGGAAGTGACTTCGCTGGGCGTGCAAGTGCACGGTGGCATGGGCTTCATCGAAGAAACCGGTGCGGCGCAGTACTACCGTGATGCCCGCATCTTGCCGATCTACGAAGGCACGACCGCCATTCAGGCCAATGACCTGGTCGGTCGCAAGACGGCCCGCGATCGCGGTGCCATGGCCAAGTCCATCGCCGCTCAGATTGCTGACGTCGAAGGCCAACTGGCCGGTCGTGACAGCGCTGCCGGCAAGAAGCTGGGTCTGCAACTGAAGGCGGCTCGCGAGTCCTTTCTGCAGGTGGTGGAGTTCGTCCTGGCCAACGTCAAGACCGACCCCAACGCCGTGTTTGCTGGTTCCGTGCCTTACCTGATGCTGACCGCCAATCTGGTGTCTGGCTGGCAGATGGCCCGTGCCCTGATCGTGGCCGAGGACAAGCTGGCCGCTGGTGAAGATGCGGCCTTCATGACGGCCAAGATTGCGACCGCCCGTTTCTACGGCGACCACATCCTGGCCCGCATTGCTTCGCTGCGTGACACCATCCTGAGCGGTGGCGAGAGCGTGACGGCCATGCCTCTGGACGCTTTCTGATCAATCGCATTGGCCTGCACTAGACAGGTTTGAACGACAAGGCAAGGATGCCCATCACTTGGTTTTAACCAGTGGGGCATCCTTTTTTTATTGCTTCCGAGGAGACTCCATGTCCTTGCCCGCTGTACTGAAAAGTGTTCCGTTTCCGGTCATCGCATCGCCGATGTTCATTCTCAGCACCCCTGCTCTGGTGATTGAACAGTGCAAGGCCGGGGTGGTGGGCTCGATGCCCTCGCTCAATGCCCGCCCGGCTTCGCAGCTGGATGACTGGTTGGCCGAGATCACCGAGACGTTGGCGACCTACAACGCGGCCAACCCTGAGCAGCCGGCGGCGCCTTTTGCGATCAACCAGATCGTGCACAAGAGCAATGACCGCCTGGAGCATGACCTGAGCCTGTGCGTGAAGTA
>JAZJZP010000335.1:1342-6748 GCA_040389805.1 Pseudomonadota bacterium | reverse complement strand
CCGTGCACAGCTATGGCGGCGTGGTGATGCACGACATCATCAACAACAAGTTTGCTCAAAAGGCGATCGAGAAGGGCGCGGATGGCCTGATCGCGGTGGCTGCAGGGGCGGGTGGCCATGCCGGGACGACCAGCCCTTTTGCGCTGATCCAGGAGATCCGCGAATGGTTTGATGGTCCGCTCGCCTTGTCAGGTGCCATTGCCACGGGCCGTGCGGTGCTGGCCGCCCGTGCCATGGGGGCGGACTTTGCCTATATCGGCTCGGCCTTCATCGCCACCGAAGAGGCGCGTGCCGTCGAGGCGTACAAGCAAATGATTTGCGACAGCAGCAGTCAGGACATCGTCTACAGCAGCCAGTTCACGGGGGTGAATGGCAACTACCTGCGCGGCTCCATCATCCAGGCGGGCCTCGATCCTGACAAGCTCGCCAATGGCGACCCCTCGCAAATGAGCTTCGGGAGCAGTACCGACAGCGCCAAGGTCTGGAAGGACATCTGGGGCTGTGGTCAGGGCATTGGTGCGGTCAAAAAGATCGTGCCCGTGCGTGAATTGGTCGCCCGCCTTAAGGCGGAGTACGCAGAAGCACGCCAGAGCCTTTGTCAGGGCTGAAGACTATTGGCACGCAAGCCCAGTTTGAAGGCGATCATGGCGCGCAGTTTGGTGGGCACCACGGGTTTGACCAACAGGTGGAAGTTGTACTCGGAGGCATTGGCCTCGTGGCCCGTCATGGTGCTGCCCGTCACCATGATGGCAGGCAAGTCGGCACCAAAGCGTTCGCGCATGGCTCGGATGGCATCCACGCCGGTTTGTTGCTCGGGTAGGCGGTAGTCCACGATCAGCAGATCGGGTTTGGCATCGGTGGTTTGAGCCCAGGCTTGAACCTGTGCAACGGTGTCAAAGGCGCTGACCGTGGCGCCCCAGCCCTTGAGCAGCACCTCCAGGCCTTCGAGCACGGCCAGTTCGTCTTCGACGACCACGATGTGACGCCGATCCAGCGTCACCCCCATCAGCGGTTTGGTCGGGATGCTGGCGTTTTGTATGCGGGGTGCTCGACCCATCGGCATCGTCATCGTGAACACCGTCCCGTGGCCCACGCGAGAGCGCAAGGTGAGGGGCGAGTCCATCAGGGTGGCGAGGCGCTTGACGATGGCCAGCCCCAGGCCCAGGCCTTTGCGGTGGTGCGGTTGCAGGGGGCGGCCGCTGTGGGTCTGGTAGAACTCATCAAAGATGCGGACTTGCTCTTTTTCGGCGATACCGATGCCGGTGTCCCACACTTGCAGGCACAGGTGGTCGCCGCGTGTGCGGCAGGTGACCAGCACCCCGCCATCTTCGGTATAGCGGATGGCGTTGGATACCAGGTTGCGCAAAATACGCTCATCGATCACGGGGTCGGCATAGGCGTGATGCTGTCCGCCGCGAAAGCTCAACACCAGTCCTTTTTCAAAGGCGGTGGGTTCAAAGTGCAGTCGGATGCGGTTGAACAGGGCCTGCATGGAGAAGTGTTCTGCCTGAACGTCAACCGCACCCGTGTCGATCTTGGTGATGTCCAGCAGTTCGCTGAACAGTCCTTCCAGGGCGTCTACGGAGCTGTTGATGCTGTTGATCAGGTGCACCACCTCTTCGTCCTTATTGCGCTGGCGCAGGGCCTCGGCGAACAGCCCCATGGCATGCAAAGGCTGGCGCAAATCATGGCTGGCCGCCGCAAAGAACTGGGTTTTGGCTCGGTTGGCGGTTTCTGCCAGACGCTGCGCGGTTTCGGCCACGGTCATCTCGCCCTGCAGGCGAATGGCCAGCTCTTCTGATTGCAATTTGTGGCGCACCATTTCGCCGAACACATTGCGGTAGGCAAGGCCCAGCAGCAGGGTGCAGACCCCCATCAGGCACCAGATGCCTGCCATCTGCAGGTCATTGGGTTGACCGTGCAAGGCGGTGCGCACGATCATCGGCACGAAGTACATCGCCATGCATGCCAGGAACAGCTTCATCTGCATGGCCATGTAGGGCACGGCGCCAATGGCGAACGAGTAGATGATGAGCATCAGTGCCGCGCGCTCAAACGTCCCGCCATAGTCGTAAAAGAGCATGGCGCCGATGCTCCACAGCGCCGCGCCGGTCATGGCCCCGGCATACCAGCGGCGAAGCCAGCGCTCGTGGTCTGCCTGATCGTTCAGGGTGGCTTTTTCGTAGCCAAACATGCCAAGCACTCGGGCAATCCAAAGCAGGGCGAATGTGAAGCTCCACGCCAGCAGCAGGAGGTGGGGCACATGCTGCCAGTAAATGGCGGTGCTGACGACCACGCCCAAACAGTGCCCTAACAAGCCCGCACCGGTTTGGCTGTAGATCGACCGAACCGTGTCAGGCACGAGGGCCCAACGTGGCAATGAGGGAGGTGGAGAGGCCATGCGGGCGGTTGATACCGAAGGAGCGGTCATGATGGCTTAAGCGTTGTGTCGCCAGGCAGAAAAACCGCTCTGTTTTTGCAGCATCTGGCTCACCGCAATGACCGCCTGGGTGCGTGAACTGACTCCCAGGGAGCGCAACACGGCCGCCACATGGTCTTTGACGGTTTCAACCGACAGGCCCAGTTCTCGGGCGATCAGCTTGTTGGGTTGACCTTTGAGTAGTAGCGCCAGTACGTCGCACTGGCGGGGCGTGAGTCCCAGTTGCACCAGGGACGGCACCGCTTGGAAGCCGCCGTCAACCGCTTCACGGTGGATTTTCTGCAGGTCATCGGTCGGCGGTGTGCCGGACCTGATGTCAGAGCCCATGCTCATCGGGGGCACGTACACCCCACCGGACATGACCTGTTTCAGCGCCTCGATCAGGGTTTCATTGCTGGCCCGCTTGGGAACGAACCCCATGGCGCCCATGTCAATGGCGCGAATCACGTCACTGGTGCGGTCCGAGGCTGAAATCACCACCACCGGCAGGGCCGGGTAGTTGCTGCGCAGCTCGCTGAGCAAGTCAAAGCCGTCGTCTTCACCCAGGTGCAGGTCCAGCAAGACCAGATCGACGTCGGCATCCGCCGCCAGTGCGGCACGTGCAGTTTGCCCGCTGGAGGCGGTGGAGACGGTAACGTTGTCTCCCAGGCCCTGGATGACCGATTGCAGGGCCGACAAGATCAACGGATGGTCGTCAATCAACAAAACCTTCATGAAAGCTCCTGGATTTATCCGCTATTTCGGGATATGCGGTGTGTGCGTTTCCGGAATCATAGGGGCAAGCCGGGGTGAATCCTGCGCGCAGTCGGTCGTTGAGGCCAGAAGGCACTGTTGGAATTTGATGGTTTCCATTGCAAGAACACCTGAAGAGTCTATTTGGCCAGCGACGATCCTGGAGCTGGATGCGTTGCCGCCTGAGCCGCCGGTTCAGTTGACGACATCCGATACGCTGGGTTGCGTTCGCTCGGTCCTTGACAAGGATGACTGGGCTGCGGTCACTACGGCTTTGGTGACGCAGGCCAGTCGACTGCTGGGCTGCTCGCGTGTCTCCTTGGGGTGGGTGACGCGTGATACGTTGCGGGTGGTGGTCTTGTCTGATGGGGTGGTGCTGGAAGATGGTTTGGCCATCCCGGAGCTTCATCAGGCCATGCTGGAAGCCGCGCATCAGCACATCACCTTGGTCTGGCCTTCCACTCGGGCCATGGGGGCGCGAATCACGCTGTCGCATCAGGCCTTGTTCAAGACGCAGGGCTTGAAAGGCTTGGTGAGCGTGCCGCTGGCTCGGCAGGGGCGGGTGGTCGGGGTGCTGACCTTTGAGCGGACGGTGCTGACAAATCCGTTGAAACCCAAGACATCGGGCGTGGCGGTCGCGGGCTACTTTACGCCCGAGCAAATTGAGTGGATCGAAGCTTTGGCAGAGCTGGCAGCGCCTGTGCTGTTACTTCGTCATCAGATTGATCTGCCCTGGTGGGAGCGGCGCCGTGTGCAGTGGTTCAACTTCACGGAGCGATTCTGGGAGCCTGCTGAGCGTGGCTTGCGTTGGAGCTTTGTGGGCGTGGTGGTGTTGCTGCTGGTGCTGGCCTTGGTGCCTTTTGAGCATCAAGTCAATGCCTCGGCTCGACTGGAAGGGGCGGTTCAACGCGTGATGAGTGCCCCGCAGGACGGTTTCCTCAGAGAGGTGCTGGTGCGGCCGGGCGACGTGGTCAAGGCGGGGCAGTTGCTGGCCAAGTTGTCGGACGACGAGTTGCAGGGCCAGCGTCGAGGGTATCTGGCTGAAGTCGCTCAACATGAGAATGCTTTTGCAGAGGCCTTTTCGCGCGGTGATCGAGCGCAGGCGGTGATGGCGCAAAACAAGCTGTCGGAGGCCAAGGCGCATTTGTCGCTGATTGACCAGCAATTGGAGCGACTGACCGTGGTGGCGCCTTTTGATGGTGTGGTGATTCAGGGCGACCTGCGTCAGCAATTGGGTGCGCCGCTCAAGCGTGGGGAGAGCCTTTTTACCTTGGCGCCAGGCCTGGATTGGCGGGTGGTGCTGGAGGTGGATGAGTCAGACATTGCCAGTCTGGCGAATGGTCAGCGTGCGGGCTTGAGATTGGCGGCACTGCCCGATCAGGTGATTGCCTTGGTGTTGGAGCGCATCACGCCGGTGGCCAAAACGACACCCGGTGGCGTCAAGTATGAAATCGAGGCCGTGCCCAATGGCGCTGGCGCTGGGGCGACGGGCCTTCGGCCTGGTTTGCAGGGCGTGGCTCGGATCGACATGCCAGCGCGGCCTTTGCTGTGGCGCGCCTGCGTGCGCAGCTGGCAATGGCTGCGCATGATGGCCTGGACCTGGTTGTAGGCACCCGCCATGCAAGATACCTTGCTGTCACCGTACTGGTACCGAATTGCGGGGCTCCACCCGCGCTTGCGCCCACATGTGACGGTGCGCATGCAAACCACCCGTGGCCAAGCCTGGTACATGTTGCACAACCATGCTTCGGGGCGCTTTCATCGTGTCAATGTTCATGCCTATGAACTGGTCGGGCGCATGGATGGCCGCCTCACGGTGGATGAAATTTGGAAGTTTTTGCTGGACAACCTGGGTGATGAGGCACCTTCTCAGCATGAAGTGATCCGCATTCTGGGCCAGATGACCGATGCCGGATTGGTCCAGGCCGAGGTCACCCCCGATGTGCGCCAGATGTTGGCGCTGGATGAAGAGCGTGGGCAGCGTGAAAAGCGCGGGCGGCTCAATCCCTTGGCATTCCGTTTGGGATTGTTCAACCCTTCGGCGCTGCTGGACACACTCCAACCCTTGGCATTGTTGATGTTCAAGCCCTGGGTGCTCATGTGTTGGCTGATCATGGTCGCCGCGGCGGCCGTCGTGACGGGGCTCAATTGGCGGGACATGGTTCCTTATGCCCAATTGCACTTCATGACGCCGGGATTCTTGGCCACGGCCTGGGTGGTGTACCCCCTGATGA
>JAZJZP010000335.1:0-1332 GCA_040389805.1 Pseudomonadota bacterium | reverse complement strand
TGCCTTGGCCTTGCGGCGATTTTTCTGTGAGGTTCCAGAGGTCGGGGTGAATTTTTTCATGTTCGTGCCGCTGCCCTATGTGGATGCCAGTTCATCGAACCGCCTGGTGAGCCGTTGGCAGCGAGCGCAGATCAGTGCGGCGGGGATCGCGGTCGAGCTGGCTTTGGCCGCAGTCGCTGTGGGCGTCTGGATGCTGGTTGAGGAGGGGTGGGTGCGACAACTGGCCTTTGTCATGATGGCGGTTGGGGGTTTGTCCACCTTGTTGTTCAACGGCAATCCATTGATGAAATTCGATGGTTACTTCGTGCTCTGCGATGTGCTGGACCTGCCCAATCTCAGCCAACGCAGTGACCGCTCGTTTGGGCAACTGCTGCGCAAGGGGGCCATGCACTTGCTCTGTATGAAGCTGCCACCCAGCTCGTCGGGGGTTTACGGGGCAGATCGTGTCGAGCGTTTGGCCCTGTGGTTGTATGCACCCTTGTCGTGGTTGTACCGAATCGGGGTCTCGGCCGTGATGGTGAGCTGGACTGCTGAAAAATCAGTTTGGTTGGGCGTGGGCATCTTGGGGTGGTCGGTATGGTCTTTGCTGCTGGCACCGGTCAAAGCCTGGATTGATCAATTGATGCAGGCGCCCGGTTTTGATCGCGTTCTGGGGCGCGCATCCGTTGGAGCAGGTGTGGTCGTCTTGCTCGTGGGGTCGATCATTGCCTTTGTGCCCTTGCCATCCAGCATGGTGGTTGAGGGCTTGGTGTGGCTGCCCGAGCATGCGCAAGTGCGTGCGGCCAGCGATGGGCAGGTCGACACTGTCTGGGTGCGCAGCGGCCAGCGAGTGGTGGCCGGGCAGGCTTTGGTCTCGGTGCTCGACCCTGAGCTGGAGACCCGCAAGGCGGTGCTGCGGGCTCAGATTGATTCCAGCGAAAACGAGCTCAACGCCACCATGACCACGGATGGATTGCGCATGAGAAATGCGCAAGATGCCCTGCTCCGCGACCGTGCTGCCTTGGCGCAGGTGGAGCTCGATTTATCTCGCCAGACGGTTCGAGCCGGCAGCCATGGTGAGTTCGTTTTGTCACGTCAGGAGAATTTTGATAAACGGCAAGTGAACCGCGGTGAGGTGCTCGCTTACGTGCTGGGTGATGAGAATGCGGTCGTGCGCGCGGTGGTGCCCCAGCACTCGGTTGATGCGGTCAGGCATCGGGTCAAGTCGATGAGTGTGATGCTCGATGAGCTGCCCGGCCAGGTCTGGCCCGCCCACATGATTGGCGCGGTGCCCGCTGCCGCCGACAAGTTACCGGACAAAGCGTTGGGTGATAAGGCTGGGGGACGGGTCAC
>JAZJZP010000334.1:8504-10527 GCA_040389805.1 Pseudomonadota bacterium | reverse complement strand
CCTCGAAGGGGGGCGGCCATGTCTTGCAAGGTTTGTGATCGAGCGAGCGCTTTGTCAGTACTGGAGGCGCGGGGGCTTGTCACCTGTTGATCTTCGGTTGGCTCATCCAGGCATAGACCCAGATCAAGTTTGGCGGTGAACCAGAACTTGCTGCCTTGGCCGGGTTGGCTTTCAACGCCGATGTGTCCTCCCATCAACTCAACCAATCGCTTGCATATCGCCAGGCCCAGCCCTGTCCCGCCGAAGCGACGTGTGATGGAGCTGTCGCCTTGAACGAAGGCATCAAAAAGCAGGCATTGCAGGTCAGACGCAATGCCGATGCCTGTGTCCGAGACCGAGAACCGGATCAAATCGCCTGCTGGCGCTGCATCGCCATCAAGCACCTCGACTTTGACGTGGATGTGGCCCGACTCCGTGAATTTGATGGCGTTGCCAATCAGGTTGCTCAGGATCTGAGACAGCCGCAAGGGGTCCGCAGTGATGTATTTGGGTAGGCGCGGTGAGAGCTCAACGCTCAGGCTCAGGCGCTTTTGTTCAAGGCGAGCTTGAAACAGGTCGACCACACGTTGCAGCAAGTCCCCCAGGTCAATGCGGATGCGTTCGAAATGCAGATAACCTGCCTCTATTTTTGAGTAGTCGAGCACATCATCAAGGATGCCCATCAAGGCCAGGGCTGAGGTGTGGACCTTGTCGACATAATCACGCGCAACCTGTGGTTGGGTGTCCTCTAGCGCCAGTCGTGACAGACCGATGATGGCGTTCATCGGCGTTCTGATCTCATGGCTCATGTTCGCCAGAAAGGCTCCCTTGGCTCGTGCTGCGCTGTTGGCGACATCTCGGGCGGCTACCAGTGCCGCAAGCACTTGGCGTTGTTCGGTGATGTCTCGTGCAATCAGGAGCAAATGGGCCTGGCCTCCGCGGTCAACGCTGGCCAGCGAGCAGGCCAGTTGGACCTCCTCGCCACTGGGCTTGCGCAGTGCTACGTCGAGCCGATGCGTGCTTCCGTCAGACAAGGTGCGTTGTGCTTCATCGACCAGACCGCATGCTTGCCAAGTGGCTCGCTGGCGAAAATCGCTGCCCCGCAACACATGAAGGGGCTCGCCGCAGGTGTCGATGAACGCTGCATTGGCGATCATGCAGGTGCCTGCAGGGGTGAAGACGGCAATGCCTATGGGAGAGTTTTCGATCACCGCATCGCTAAAACGCAGGAACTCTTCCGCCTTGGCTTGGGCCGCTTTGATGGGTGTGACATCGGCCATCGTGGCGTAGAACCCCTGTACCTGACCGTCATCGGTGATGTCTGGCCTGAACTGGATCTGCGCATGGCGCATCGGAGTCATCGCGCGCTTTTCGATGCATTCTTCGAACTGCTGGGTCTGTCCAGCCAGAGTTGCATCAATGCGAAGGTGGATGGCATCGTGCAATTTTTGCCCCAGGACCTCGCGGAGGTGCCGACCCGGTAGCTGCTTGGCATCGGTGAAAAACCAATCACCATGCGTGAGGTTGCCAAACCGGCAGCGTTGTTCACGGTCCCAGTAGCCCATGACCGTTGGGGAGTTGTCAATCAAGGCCCGGAGGTCGCGTTCGCGCTGGCGGATGGTCGCCGCTTGATCGTCGACGCGTTGTTCCAGTTGCTGGTGCATGGTGGCCAGTTCAACGCGCAATCGGTGGTTTTCTACACTGCGGCGCACGGACCGGACCAGTCCTTCGGGGTTCAACTGGGTCTTGGCCAGGTAGTCGGAGGCTCCTTCCTGGATGGCCTTGACCGCGAGCGCCTCGTCTCCGGCGCCCGTGAGCATGATGATGGGGCAGTCTTTGCGCGCTTCCAAGTGCAGTTGTGCAATCAAGTCCGCCCCGCAGGCGTCGCCCAGGTGGTTGTCCAGCACGACGCAATCAAAGGCATGGACCTTAATCAGGCTGAGCGCCTCGGCACCACAGTTGGCTTCAGTGATCTCAACGGACAACGGGCTGCTGGACAGAAAACGACGCACCCGCTCGCGGTCGACATCGTCATCGTCGACCA
>JAZJZP010000334.1:2351-8494 GCA_040389805.1 Pseudomonadota bacterium | reverse complement strand
CTCCAACACTTGCGTCAGCACCGTACGCACACTGTCGTCATCGTCGACCACCAGCATATGGAGGTGTGCTGCAGCGCTATTCATGGGTGGAGGCTTTCTGCGGGCAGCCTGACGGCTGCCTGATAGCTGGCGATGAGGTACGCCACCTTGGAAAATTGTGGCCCCACAGCCGACTTGACCATGTATCCGGCGATGTTTTCTTGATAGGCGCGTGTGCGGTCGGTGTCGGCGTCGGAGGTGGTGAGGACGAAGATGACTTCATCGTGCAATGCCGGATTGGCGCGCAGTTGCTGAAGGAACTCAAACCCATCGAGCTTGGGCATGTTCAGGTCCAGCAAGACGATGCGTGGTCTTGGCACGGACCGACTGGTATCCTTCCCCAGGAGGGCCCGCAGGGCCACGCTGCCATCTTCGGCCCACACCACAGGAAAGGAGCACCCGTGCTTGGTCAGGCTTCGCATGACGGCCTCTGCGGCTACGTCGTCGTCTTCTACCAGCAGGATGGTGAGGTCTTTATCAGGTGTCATCGCTGGTCCTCCTCGGGAAACGCGGCCACCAGAACTTGAAGCAGGCGCCGCGGCCAGCCGCCACGGGCGATGTCAATTCGATGCGCCCACCGTGGACTTCAACGACGCGTTTGGTCAGGGCTAAACCAATCCCGGATGCGCCGCGTTCGCTGGCGGTCAGGGTTTGAAACAGTTTGAAGATGCGATCCTTGGAGGCGCCAGGAACCCCGGGTCCGTCATCAATGATGCTGATCTCGCAATAACTGTCATCTTCCCGGGCTCGGATGGTGATCAGACCTGTCGGCCGATCATGGTGTTTGATGGCATTGCCCAGCAGGTTCCTGAGGGCGGTTTCCAGTGGGGTTTTGGTCGCCAGGAACGGCGCCACTTGCAGGTCCAGCTGGATCTCCATGCTGCGCGGGGGCGGTTGTATTTCGAGGGTGCCACGCACCAGGTCTTCAATGTCCACGAGCGAATACGCGGTGGCGGCACGGCCTGCGCGTGCATAACTCAGCAGGTCGTCGATCAAGCGCTCCATGCGCTGAATGCGGTGGCTGATGCGCCCCAAATTCTTGAACACGTCGCTGGGGGCATCGTCCTTCAGATCGCCCTGGATCCACTCCACCAGATCGGCAATGCCCCTGAGCGGTGAGCGCAGGTCGTGAGAGGCCACGTAGGTGAACTCTTCCAGGTTGGAGTTGGCTTGATGCAGTTCATGCTCCAGACGTTTGCGAACGCTGATGTCGCTGATGGCGGCCAGTGTCACGGTTTGACGCTGCCATTGGACTCTGCTCAGACCGATTTCGACAGGCAATTCTGTGCCGTCGCGGTGCAGTGCCGTCAAGTCTCGGCCACTGCCCATCATGCGCGATTCGCCGGTCGTGCGATAGCCTGCCATCAGTTGGCCATGACGCGGGCGATAGCGCTCGGGGAGCAGCAGGTGCAAGGGCTGGCCGACCAGCGCCGAGGATGTGTAGCCGAGCACATCGGCCAGCACCCGGTTGGCCATCACGATTTTGCCTGCATCGTCGACGATCAACAGGCCATAAGGAGAGGCATCAAAGAGCCCGCGAAAAGCCTCTTCGAGGGCCAGCCGATCAGTGATGTCGACCACCGAGGCCAAAACCAACGGCCCTTGTGGGCTCGACAGGGGGTTGAGACCAATTTCAACCGGAAACTCTTGCCCGCTCTGTCGCCGTGCGTAGAGCACGCGCCCAGCCCCCATGGCCCGGCGCTCCGGCTTGGCATGAAATGCCTGCCGCAAGGCCGCGTGAGATTCCTTTAGCGCCAAAGGCAGGAGTGCCTCCACCGGGGTGCCAATCAATGTGCCCTCCGAATAGCCAAACATGGCTTCTAGCTCGGTATTGGCGGCGATGATTTTCCCATGTTGATCGACGATGACAAACCCGTTGGGCGCTGCGTTGAAGGCGCGTGCGAGCAACTCAGGTGCGGGCTCCGCGCGCAAGGGGTCATCGATGATGGAGGCTTGCGATATCGGTCCTGTCATGGCAACTTCCAGTCACAACGTGACTGGTCAGGCGCCTGAAGTGCCAAGGCAAAACCATAGGTCACACTGTATATATCAACCACATCACCCTCGCTGATTTATTTATAGCGGTCCGGTGATGGAAAGAGTCCATCTCGTCAGCAGATGGAGCCCAGCATACATACTGAACCTGAGAAATGTGCCTTGACTACGCCATCCAAAATCAAATGGAGAGGTCTCAATCACACTCGTCCGTTAGCCTACGTTAAATTTGAATGAATAGCTTCTTAGACCCTGTCAGCATATCGAGAACTGAGGGTGCGTCTGGTCCATGGTCGGTCCACGGCAAGATGAAATTCTGTTCTGCGCGTCAACCTTTGTGGCCGTTTTTGCGGGGCTAGTCTTGCAGCACCTGTTCGGGCGACAGTTCAATCTGCTACGGCGCGTTGAGGTTTTTTGGCGATTGCGCGCGGGCTTTGTCTCCATCGGCGTGGTTGGGACGGCGCGACAAAAAGCCCGTTGTATGGCCGACTGTTCACCCCATTGGCGTCCGGTGGTTTGCCTAAAGTTTGAGGGTCAAAAACCCTCAACTGGCCTAGCGTCATCGCCCTTACATGAAACGCCTCATCTGGATGTTGCCGTTGCTGGCCATCGTCATTGGTGCGCTCACCAGCTATTTTTTTTACCGTTCGACCACGCAGCTGCTCACCGGCCTGGGCTCCGTTGATTCACCTGCGGTGAACCAGACGCAATCGCTGATCTTCGATCTCAACAGCGTGGCGGATGGCTTCAAGAGTGCGGTGGTGGCCGCCGACAAGGCCGCGCTGGAGCCGGCCCTGCAAAAGGCCGACAAGTTTCGCCAGGACGTGCAGGTGTACGCTGCCGTCGATGGGCATGCCGAGTTCGCAGCGCAAATTGGCAGCGGCTTTGAGACCTACCTCAAAGCGGCGGGCCGTGTCACGGGCATCTTGCTCGACGGTCAAGCCGGGGATGTCGCCGAGGCGGCGCAAGCGATGCAGTCCGCCTTGGCCACACTGGATACCTCCTTGCACCAACGCAAGGCCGCGGCACAGCAGGCGCTGGATGGCCACATTGCGCAAACACAGTCCTTGGCTAATCGCGGTTTTGTGTTCAGCGTGCTGGCCTCGCTGTTGACCCTGGCGCTGTCGCTGTGCGTGTCCTGGTGGTCTGTGCGGCATGTCATGAAGCAACTGGGCGGCCAACCCGAAGAAGCCACACGCATCGTGCAGCGTCTTGCCGGTGGCGACCTCAGTGAGCCTGTGCAATTGAAGGACCTCGATGGCGGCAGCCTGCTGTACGCCATGCGGGGTATGCAGGCGCAACTGGCCCGAGTCATCGGGGATGTCCGCAGCGCCGTGCAGCAGGTGCACCACGCCGCCGATGACATCAGCCACGGCAACGAGGCCTTGGCCGATCGCTCCTCGCGCCAGGCGGCCAGTCTGCAGGCCAGCGCGACCAGCATCGACCAACTGACCGTATCGGTGCGCCACAACGCAGAAAGCGCCGAACAGGCCCGTGGCGTGGCGTCCCGCGCCAGCCAAAACGCCGACGCAGGCAGCCGTGCCGTGGCCGATGCCGTGAGCACCATGGGCGAGATCTCCGAGCGTGCGCGCAAGATTGTCGAGATCACGTCGCTGATCGATGGCATTGCCTTTCAGACCAACATCCTGGCGCTCAATGCGGCCGTCGAGGCGGCGCGCGCAGGCGAGCAAGGGCGTGGCTTCAGCGTTGTGGCCAGTGAGGTCCGCATCCTGGCGCAACGTGCCGGCGCCGCAGCCAAAGACATCAAGCTCTTGATCGATGACTCGGCCCAACGCATCGAGGTGGGGGCGAGGCATGTCAACGCCGCCGGTGCCGCCATGGACGAGCTGGTGGCCTCGGTCAAGCAGGTGGGCGAGCACATTGATCACATCGCCGCCGCCTCAACCCAGCAACGTGCTGGCATTGAGCAGGTCAATAGCGCCGTGGCCGAACTGGACGCCTCCACCCAGCAGAACCAGGTGCTGGTCGAGCAGGCCGGTACGGCCGCGCAGGCCCTGCAAGACGTCGCGCGACAACTGGGTGATGCCGTTGGGCAGTTTCGTCTGAACGATAGGGCCTGACTTTTCGTCGTGTGTACGCCTCTTTTGACGCGTGCGAGTCTCTCTCTCTTAATCAAGAACAGATCTATGAACAAAACGATCTTGCGTCCCCTGTTGACTGCGATGGTGGCGGCTGGACTGGCCGGGGCCGCGCTGGCCGATGAGGCCTTCACCTATTCAGGCTTTGCTTCGGCCGTCGTGGGCAAGGTGTTGAGCGGCGATCGCCACACGAATCTGAACGATTACGCCAACTACGCTTGTCCCTGCTTCATTGCCGATTACGGCCACGGCGGTCTGTACGGCCCCGACTGGTCGGTCAAGCAGGAAAGCAAGATTGGCCTGCAAAGCACGTACACCTTCACGCCCAACCTGTCGGCTACAGCGCAGGTGGTGGGCCGTGGGGTGGATGGCATCAAAGCCGGACTGGAGTGGGCCTACCTGTCTTACGACCTGACGCCGAGCTGGACCTTGCAGGTGGGCCGCAAGCGCCTGCCGATCTATTACTACTCGGACTTCCAGGACGTGGGCTATGCCTACACCTGGGTGCGCCCGCCGACCGATCTGTACGGCTGGGAAGTCGCCAACTACAACGGCGTCAACGCCACGTACCGCGGTGAGTGGGCGGGCTGGTCGATCAAGTCCAACCTGCTGGCGGGGCGAGAGGACACGAAGAAGAACCTCATGCAGCGCATTTACTACGATACGCCGCAGGACGTGACCTGGAAGAACATCCTGGGCGGCGATCTGGTATTGAACAAAGATTGGCTCACGACCCGTTTGACCTACATCCAGTCTGACGTGCAGCAGTGGGATCACAACACCGGCGAGCGTGTCACGCCTGCGCCCGACAGTGCCCGCACCAGCGAGAAGCAAAAGATCTATGGCATCAGCGTCAACATCGACCTCGACAACTGGTTCGTGCGCAGCGAATACAGCGTGTTCGATCGCAGCAGCTACAGCTACAAGTCCCGCGCCTCCATGGTGGGGGTGGGTGCACGGTTCGGCGACTTCACGCCCATGCTGACGGCCACCCGGTACAAGGACCGAAACGAGATTGATCCGGGTTCGGTTCAGCATGACAGCGGCTGGTCGGCCACGCTGCGCTACGAATTGACCGCGTCCAGCGCCTTGAAGGTGCAGTACGACCGCTTCAAGGACCGTTCTGCCTACGAATTCGTCGGCTCCTCCAAGGTCGTGTCCGTCTCCCTGGATACGGTGTTTTAAATCAGCACTCTGGAGCCCGATATGTTTGAAAAAACACCCAAAAAACAAGGCCTGCGCGTGATGACACTCCCTGCTGGCTGGTCCGTTGCCATGGCCTGTGCGCTGGCTGGCCTCTGGGGGGCACCTGCCCATGCAGAGGTGACGCTGGTGGTGAACGCAGTCAACGTGGCGCAGCTGGATGAAGCGTATGCTGCCAAGCTCTTTTTGCGGCAGGTGAAGACCTTCCCGGATGGATCAGCCGCGGCGCCCGTCAACCAGAAGGAAGGGGCCTCCACCGAGGAGTTCCGCAGCAAGATCCTCAAGAAAAACGCCGCACAATTCAAGGCCTACTGGGCCCAGCAGATGTTCACGGGTGGCGGCAAGCCACCGTCTGAGCTGGAGGGGGATGACGCGGTGCTGAAATACGTGGCCGAGACCCCTGGCGGCATCGGCTATGTCGAGGCGGGCAAAACCCGCGCCGGCGTGAGGGTGCTGAAGAAGTAGGGACTCTGACACCAAGGACACGCATGCCTCGACGCCCGAACGATGGACACCAGCTTCACCCTGACATCCTCAAGCTGGGTCTGGTCAGCTTTCTCACCGACCTGAGTTCGGAGCTCATTTTTTCTGTTTTTGCGATCTTTTTCACCACGATCGCAGGGGCGTCGAGTGCCTTGCTGGGGCTGATCGAAGGGCTCGCCGACTTCTCGGCGTCGTCCTTGAACTACCTCGCCGGCTGGTTGTCCGATCGCAGCGGGCAGCGCAAGTCCTTTGCGATTGCCGGCTACGGTTTCTCGACGCTGGCCAAGACCATTTTGCTGGTCTCCAGTACGGTGGCCGGACTGG
>JAZJZP010000334.1:0-2341 GCA_040389805.1 Pseudomonadota bacterium | reverse complement strand
CGGCGGCTCGCTGGAGAAACCGCGCGCGCGCCGCCCGAGCGCCTCGAGCCGGGCGAGCAGTTCCTCGAAATCGAACGGCTTGGTCAGGTAATCGTCGGCCCCGCCACGCAGGCATTCGACCTTGTGTTCCGTGTGGTCGAGCGTCTGGGCAAGGGCTTTCGGGGCCCGCCGCGCGATGCCTGGCTCGCGGCCATCGCCGACCCGTCGACGCGGGGCTATTCGTTCGGCGTGCACAAGGCGCTCGACAAGGCTGGCGCGGTGCTGGGTCCGTTGCTGGCCTATGCTCTGCTGTCGTGGCTGGGTGAGTCGAGCGCGACCTACCGCACGCTGTTCTGGGTCGCCTTCGTTCCGGCCGTGCTCAGCGTCATCGTCCTGGCGTTCATCCAAGACCAGCCTGGCGAGCGGCGTGCGCGCGAGAGCGTCGGCCAGAACTGGCAGCTGCTCAGCCCGGGCTTCAAGCGCTTCCTGCTCCCCGCAGGCATCTTTGCGCTGGCGTACTACAGCCTGGGTTTTTTGTTGTTGAAGGCGCATCAGGTGGGCTTCAGCGTGACGGACACCGTGCTGCTTTACGCCTGGTTCAACACCACCTGCGTGATCGCCGCCCCGCTGGTAGGCCGACTTGGCGATCGGATCGGCCGCAGCCGCATCGTCATGCTCGGCTACGCCCTCTACGGGGCGATGAACCTCGCGCTGGTGTTTGCCGACAGCCGCTGGCAGATTGGCGCGTTATTCGCGGTCTACGGGGTGTTCTATGCGGTCGAAGAATCGCAGAGCAAGGCCTTCATTGCGGACATCGAACCGGACCGCCGTGCCACGGCGATCGGTGTCTACAACTTCGTGACCGGGGCGCTCTACTTGCCCGCGTCACTGGTGGCCGGGGCCTTGTGGCTGGTGGCGCCCGGCATCGTCTTTGCGTTGGCAGCCGCCTTGTCGCTAGGTGCCATCGTCTTGTTGGGCGCGCTGCGTCCCGGCGGCGCCCACCGTTGAGGCCGGCCTCTTGTCACGTGGCGTCAATCAACGCTGGCCGCGGTCTTGGATTCAGGCGTGGGCTGCGATACGCAAATGCGATTGCGCCCGGAGCGCTTGGCCTCGTAGAGCGCGTTGTCGGCACGGGCCAGGGTCGCTTCGATCGACTCGCCGTCGCGCGGCGTGGACAGGCCCGCCGAGAACGAGGCGCGCAGATCCGGCACGCTGTCTGAGCCCTTGATCTCCGTGAAGACGCGTCGCAGTCGCTCCAGGCCGACCATGGCCTGGTCGGTGCTGCTTTGTGGGCACAGCACCAAAAACTCTTCACCGCCCCAGCGCGCCACCACATCAATCTGGCGCAGCGTTTCGGTGGCCTGATGCGCAAAGGCCTGCAGCACTTCGTCGCCGACCGAGTGACCATGCTGGTCATTGATGCGCTTGAAGTGGTCCAGATCAATCAAGGCCACGGTGAACGATTCGCGGCACTGTTCGTAGCGGCGGGTGTAGTGCGCCAGCATCTCGTTCATGTGCCCGCGGTTGTTCAGTCCCGTCAGCTCATCGCGCGTGGCCAGTTCACTGAGTCGGGCAACCCCTTCTTTCAATTGGGCGCGCTGCTTTTTAAGGCGCGAGCGCAGTTTGTCCAGGTTCCAGCCCATGAACATCAGCACGGGCAGGTTGAACATCATCAAGATCCAGTTGCCCATTTCAACCCGGGGTTCATACACCAAAGGCTGCTGCCCGGACATCACGTACATGAGGCCGCTCATGAGTCCGATGGCATAGATGCAGGTGATCCAGGATTGACGCATGCTCATATTGCACACCCCCACCGTCAGCACCATCACGAGGGTCATCAGTTGCCCTGCGTGCGCGTAGGAAGTCGTGGCGTACAGGGCCGAGGTCGCGGTCGTTGCCAGCATGATCTGGATGAGCGTGAGGGCCGGGTCCTTCAGCTTTTGTGTCACACCGCTGCGCACGATGGCGAACATCAGCGTTGGGGTGAGGATCAAGCACAGGGCCAGGTAACGGGCGTGGCTCACGGCCATCAGGCCGGTCTCCACGCAGTACGCCACGCTGATCAGTGCCATCAGGTAGGGTGCGTAACCCATCAGGGTGCGGATCAGCACGCGCCGCAGGGTGGGGTCGGTCCCCAACAACCAGGACAATCGATCCGGCTGCGTCTGGTCAGTCGTCGCTGTGGCGGCCGGGCCATTCGGTGGCGTGAACCCGGGTAAGGCCATGGACGTGGCGGCCGGTTTGGCCGAATCCAGCGCCTGCGGGGTCTGGCGCGGCGCTGGCGATGCTTGCGCGAGTGCTGCGGCCGGTGCTGGGACGGGCGCAGGGGCCAGGCTGGGGGACACGATAGTCCCTTCGC
>JAZJZP010000333.1:19639-22580 GCA_040389805.1 Pseudomonadota bacterium | reverse complement strand
TCGTACAAGAAGGCCTCGACCAGCAAGGAGGTGGCGAGGATCTTGTTGCGCGGGCTGTAGAGCAGGTTGGCGCGCGGCACGTGGGTGGCGCACACCGGTTTGCACTTGCCGCAGCGCAGGCAGTCTTTGACGCTGGCGGCAATGTCGCCAATGTCGGACTGCTGCATGATCAGGGACTCGTGTCCCATCAGGCCAAAGCTGGGGGTGTAGGCCTCGCTCAGGTCGGCGCTGTGCACGTCATCGCCCAGGTCTTTGAGGGCGGCGCCGCGCAGCAGCTTGCCCTTGTTGAAGCGGCCCAGCGGGTCGACCTTGGCCTTGTAGGCCGTGAAGTTGACCATCTCGGCGTCGGTCAAGAACTCCAGCTTGGTGATGCCGATGCCATGCTCGCCCGAGATGACGCCATCCAGGTCGCGCGCCAGCTTCATGATGCGGGCCACGGCTTCGTGCGCCGTCTGCAGCATCTCGTAGTTGTCGCTGTTGACGGGGATGTTGGTGTGCACGTTGCCGTCACCGGCGTGCATGTGCAGGGCCACCCAGACGCGGCCGCGCAGCACTTCCTTGTGGATGGCCTTGGCGCGGTCCAGGATCGGGGCCATGGCGGCACCGCTGAAGATCTTGGCGAACTCGTCGCGCAATTCGCGCTTCCAGCTCACGCGAATCGACCAGGTCTGCAGCAGGTTGAAGACGGTGTCGCCCTCTTGTGCTTCGTAGCTGCCGTTGTTGAGCTGCTCATAGCCGAGCTTGCCAAGTTGGTCTGCGGCGCTGGTGAGCGGGGTATCGACGTGTTCGGCCAGGAACGTCCAGCGTGCCTTGGTGTGGTCGATCACCTCCAGGGCGCGCTGCACACGCTCTTCCAGCAGTTCCGGGCTGGGCAATTCGCTGGCATCTTCGGCTGTGCCCAACGGCAGGTTGCCCGCCGTGAGGAAGTCGCGCAGGCGGTCGACCAATTGCAGCTTGTTGCGCAGGCTCAGGTCGATGTTGATGCGTTCGATGCCCAGGGTGTACTCACCCATGCGTGGCAGCGGGATCACGACGTCTTCGTTGACCTTGAAGGCGTTGGTGTGCTTGGCAATGGCGGCCGTGCGTTTGCGGTCGGCCCAGAACTTCTTGCGGGCGTCGGCGCTGACGGCGACAAAGCCTTCGCCGCTGCGGCCATTGGCCAGGCGAATGACCTGGCTGGTGGCTTGGGCGACGCGGTTTTCGTCGTCACCGACGATGTCACCGATCAGGATCATCTTGGGCAGCGTGCCGCGCTTGCTCTTGGTGGCATAGCCGACGGCGCGCAGGTAGCGGTCGTCCAGGTGCTCCAGGCCGGCCAGGATGGCGCCGCCTTGCTGGCGCATCTCTTCGAACATGAAGTCCTTGATCTCGACGATTGAGGGCACCGCATCCTTGGGGTTGCCGAAGAATTCAAGGCAGACGGTGCGCACATGGCTGGGCATGCGGTGGACAACCCAGCGCGCGCTGGTGATCAGACCGTCGCAGCCTTCTTTCTGGATGCCGGGCAGGCCTGCCAAAAACTTGTCGGTGACGTCCTTGCCCAGGCCCTCTTTGCGGAAGGTGCTGCCGGGGATGTCCAGGCGTTCGGTGCGGATCGGCGTCTTGCCATCGGCCTCGAAATAGCGCAGCTCGAAGCTGGCCATGGGGATGTCGTGGATCTTGCCCAGGTTGTGGTTCAGGCGCACCACGTCCAGCCATTGGGCGTCGGGCGTGACCATGCGCCAGCTGGCCAGGTTGTCCAGGGCGGTGCCCCACAGCACGGCCTTTTTGCCGCCGGCGTTCATGGCGATGTTGCCGCCAATGCAGCTGGCTTCGGCGGAAGTCGGGTCAACTGCAAAGACAAAGCCAGCGCGCTCGGCGGCATCGGCCACGCGTTGCGTGACCACGCCCGCTTCGGTCCAGATGGTGGGCACGGGATGATCGACGCCAGGAAGGTCGACCTGCTCGACCTCGGTCATGGCTTCGAGCTTTTCGGTGTTGATGACTGCGCTTTTCCAGGTCAGAGGCACGGCGCCGCCGGTGTAGCCGGTGCCACCGCCACGAGGCACGATGGTCAGGCCAAGCTCGAAGCAGCCTTTGACCAGGGTGGCCATTTCGGCTTCGGTGTCGGGCACCAGCACCACGAAGGGGTATTCAACGCGCCAGTCGGTGGCGTCGGTGACGTGCGAGACGCGGCTCAGGCCATCAAACTTGATGTTGTCCTTGGCTGTGACCTTGCCCAGGACCTTGCGAGCACGCAGGCGTAATTCATGCACCTCAGTGAAGTTGCGGTCAAAGCGGTCAATACAGGCGCGGGCGGCCACCAGCAGCTCTCCCACCAGCGCGTCTCGGCTGGCGTCGCTGTCGGGAGTGCGGCGTTTGTCGATCTCACCCAGGCGGTGGTGCAGGGCCTCAATCAGTTGAGCCCGGCGCTTGGGGTTGTCCAGCAAGTCGTCTTGCAGATACGGGTTGCGCTGCACGACCCAGATGTCGCCGAGCACCTCGTAGAGCATGCGAGCGGAGCGGCCGGTCTGGCGCTCGGTGCGCAATTGGTTCAGCAGCTCCCAGGCTCGCTTGCCCAGCAGACGCTGGACGATCTCGCGGTCGGAGAAGGAGGTGTAGTTATAGGGGATTTCGCGCAGGCGAGGTGAGCCCTCAGCATGGGCATCAGCGGTGTGCGTGGTCAATTGATTCAGCGGAAGCGGTGCGTTCATTGGAGAGGCGCCAGGCGCGGCCGGGGTGAAAAAACGGCGGCAATGGGTGCGAAAAGCAGGGTGCTGACGGTTTTCGCGCCTGAGGGGTGATGTTACCGCAGCACGTATGCCCTCTCCTTTATGGGGGCTCCCTGAGGCTATGCTTTGCGCCCATGAATGCAAACAACCTTTCTGCCGTGGCGCCCTGGCCTTATCCACGCTGGATCGCCCACCGGGGCGCGGGCAAGCTGGCCCCTGAAAACACCATG
>JAZJZP010000333.1:15934-19629 GCA_040389805.1 Pseudomonadota bacterium | reverse complement strand
TGGCGGCATTCCGCCTGGGGGCCTCCTTCGGATTCAGGATGTTCGAGTGCGATGTCAAGCTCAGCGCCGACGGCGAGCCGTTTTTGATGCACGACGCCGAGATGGCACGCACCACCTCGGGCAAAGGCTTGGTGGTGGACAAAAGCTGGGATGAATTGTCCCGACTGGACGCGGGGTCTTGGCACAGTGCGCCCTATGCGGGGGAGCCCTTGCTGCGTCTGGAGTCTTTGGCGCGTTGGTTGATGGCCAATGCCTTGATGGTCAACCTGGAGATCAAGCCCAACCCGGGGCAGGAGGATTTGACCGGGGAGGTGGTGGCCCAAAGGGTGGCGCGCCTGTGGAAGGGGCAGGCGGTGCTGCCTTTGTTGAGTTCGTTCAGTGTTGATGCCTTGCAGGCTGCGAAGCAGGCCCAACCCGCGTTGCCCCGGGCCTTGTTGCTGGAGGAGTTTCGCGCAGGGTGGTTGGGCGAGGCTTTGGCGTTGGACTGCGTGGCGGTGGTGGGGCACCATCCCCATTTGACGGCGGAAAACATCGCTCAGGCGCATGAGGCTGGACTGAGGGTGTTGACCTACACGGTCAATGATCTGGCACGGGCCGAGGTCTTGTGGGCGGAAGGGCTGGATGGCTTGATCACGGATGCTGTGGATCGGTTGGGGCCTGTCAGCTGAGGGCTTGTCGTAAAATAAGCGAAAAATCCTAGAGAAGGGGTTGTTGGGGGCCTGCTGCAACGATGGATATCGCGCTGCGACTGGCCTGATGGGCTTCGATGGGGCCGTCGGCTGGTGTTGTGGTGATTTGTTGTGCAGTTCGAATTTGTCATCCTTGATTGGGCCGCCTACGCGGACAGCCTGACGCAGCCTAGCGAGTGGCTGGCTTGGGCGCTGGGTCCCCCCGTGCTGCCAGCCAAACAAGTTGCAGTGGTTCCGCCACTGACAGAAATGCCCGCCATGATGCGGCGGCGCGTCGACCGATTGGGGCGCATGGCTTGCCAAGTGGCGTACTGGTGCCAGCCGTCTGCGGCCCAGGTGCCCATGGTGTTTGCCTCGCGCTATGGGGATGCCGCCCGATCACTGTCCCTGCTGGGTGATCTTGTGCAGGGCCAGGCGCTGTCGCCGACGGGTTTTGGTCTTTCGGTTCATAACGCCGTGTCGGCGCTGTATTCCATCGCCCGAGGCGACACTCAAAACACGGTGGTGGTGGCTGCGGGCCGTGCGACGGTCGAAGCGGCTCTGGTGGAGGCGATGGCGTTGCTCGCCGACGGGGCGCCCGAAGTTTTGGTGGTGGTTTATGAAGCCCCGCTCCCCGGTGATTACTCCGTCTTTCAAGATGAAGACCCTTGTGAATATGCCTGGGCCTGGAGGATTGCGTTGCCTCAGCTTGGCACGAAGCAGGATGTCGTGGTGCGGGTGAAGGTGCAGCCGGATGCGCTGGCTCAGGCGCCGTCCGCCGAGTGGCCTGACTGGCCGACTGGATTGCTTGTGTTGCGGCATGTCCTGCAAAACATGGCGACCCCGCAGGGCGCTGGTGGTCCGCCACTGGTCTTGGAGCGCGCATGCTTGAACGCTTGAACCATGCGTGGCGCTTGTTTGCCACGGCCTTGAGTTTTACCTGTTTTGGTTTGGGTGGCCTCACCCTCTGGGTGGTGGTGTTTCCGATCCTGTCTTTGTTCGTGCGTGATCCCCAGCGCTTGTCTATCGTGGCTCGCGGCGTCATTCACGGATCGTTCCGTGTCTTTATTGGCTTGATGCACCAGTTGGGCATCTTGACCTACGAAGTGCGTGGCCTTGAAAAGCTGCAGCGGCGCGGTTTGCTGATCCTGGCGAACCATCCTTCATTGATTGATGTGGTGTTTCTGATGGCCTTCACGGATCGAGCCGATTGTGTGGTCAAGGCCTCGTTGGTGGGGAACCCTTTTACGCGTGGTCCTGTGCTGGCCGCAGGGTTCATCTGTAACAATGTGGGCCCGGGCATGGTCGAAGATGGCGTGGCCTCCCTTCGTGCTGGCAACAATCTGATCATTTTTCCTGAGGGCACCCGCACGCCAGCGGCTGGCTTTCCGACCAAATTGCAGCGCGGTGCCTCTAATGTCGCGGTGCGCAGTGGCGTGGACATCACCCCTGTGGTGATCCATTGCACGCAATCAATGTTGGCCAAAGGGACGCCTTGGTGGCGCATTCCATCGCAAAAACCTCATTTCCAGATTGAGGTGCGTGACGATCTGCCAGTGACCTTGCTGACTGAACGTTGCGCCAACGACGCCTTGGCTGCCCGCCGTTTGACCGACCACCTTACCGATTATTTCGCCATGGAGACACGACGTGACCACCGACACGCAAACCCTTGAACTAGAGATCAAGGAGCTCATCATCAGTTCCTTGGCCCTGGAAGACTTGACCCCTGATGACATCAATGCGACAGAACCCTTGTTTGTCAAGGGACTGGGGTTGGACTCCATTGATGCCCTGGAGCTGGGGCTGGCTCTGCAACGCCGCTACGGCGTGACCGTGTCGGCCGATTCTGAAGAGACTCGCCGACATTTCGGTAGTGTGCAAGCCCTCGTGGCTTTTGTGAGTGCCTTGCGCACGCGTTGATCTCCCATTTTCAAGATGCCTGCCATGACTAAAGACGAAATCTTCCAACGCATCGTAGACATTCTGGTTGAAACCTTTGACATCGAACCTGAGCGCATCGTTCCGGATGCCAAGCTCCGTGAAGACCTGGACATCGACAGCATTGATGCGGTTGACCTGATGGTGCAACTCAAGCCGCTGGTTGGCCAGCGACTGCAACCCGAGGTCTTCAAGACGGTCCGCACGATCAGCGATGTGGTCGATGCCTTGCATACGCTGGTTTCGGGTGGGGCGGTCGATGCCTAAGGGGCGCCTCGGTGGGGTGATGTTGGGGGTTGTTACCCTGGCGTATCCGCTGATCGTTTATCTTTGCCTGGGGCGCTTGGAGCCTCGTTGGCTGGCGGTGCTGTTGGTGGCCTTGGGCTTGGTGCGGCTGGGTGTGGGCAGCACGGCAACCGCTTGGGCCATCGCCAGTGCGGCACTGTTCCTGGCCATGCTGACCTGGTGGGGCAATGCCTGGATGCCGCTGAAGCTCTACCCGGTGGGGGTCAATGGCTTCATGCTGTTGGTGTTTGGTGCGAGCTTGGTTCGACCCCCCAGTGCTGTGGAGCGACTGGCGCGCTTGCGCGAGCCCAACTTGCCCCCGCAAGCAGTGGCTTACACACGCAAGGTGACCCAGGTGTGGTGTGTGTTCTTTGCCGTGAATGGCATGGTGGCCTTGGCCACGGCGCTGTGGGCCAGCGATGCCCTTTGGACCTTGTACAACGGCTTGGTGGCCTACGTGCTGATGGGTGCACTGGCGGCGGTGGAGTGGCTGGTCCGTCAGCGGGTGCGGGGTCGCATGGCGGCGCAAACCCCTGTCGATGCCGCGACGTGAGGAGCTCATGGCTGATTGGTGGTCATTGACCGATCTGGCGTGCCGAGCGCCTGACCCTTCGCGGCGGATCGCGTGGTGCGATGACCGCTGGGTATCCCATGCGCAATGGCTGATCTTGGTCGGTCGCTGGCAACAAACGTTTGCGGCATCCTCCGCATTGCACTGGGTCATTTACCTGAATGACCCCGTCTCGTTTGCGGCGGCCTTGCTGGCGGCATGGCACGAAGGCAAGGTGGCCGTTTTGCCGG
>JAZJZP010000333.1:4652-15924 GCA_040389805.1 Pseudomonadota bacterium | reverse complement strand
ACTTGCAGTTGTCAGGCCATGCCTTGGCAGGTGATCTGCCTGGGGGCGTTCAGGCGGCGCCAGCGAGCGACGCGGATCTGCCTCGTCATCCGCTTGATCTGCGCATGGCCCGCTTGCAGGTGTACACCTCGGGCTCGCAAGGGCTGCCCAGTGTGATTGACAAACGGCTGGACCAACTGGTGTCTGAGATCGAGGCGCTGGAAGCGGCCTTTGGTCCTGCGCTGGCCTGCGCTTGCGGTGAAGAGCCGACGGTCTGGGCCACGGTGTCGCATCAACACATCTATGGCTTGTTGTTTCTGGTGCTCTGGCCTTTGGCGGCTGGGCGGCCTCTGGCCAAGCGTCGTTTGTTGTATCCGGAAGATTTGGCCGCGTCGTTGGGCCCGAAACCTTCGGTGCTGGTGGCCACGCCGGCGCATCTCAAACGGTTGGGGGATCACATCGATTGGCGTGCGGCCCGGCAGGGCTTGAGGGCTGTTTTTTCGTCCGGAGGCCCCTTGCCATTTGAGGTGGCCCGATCGGTTGGCATGTCCTTGGGGCAGGCGCCCATCGAGGTTTTTGGCAGTTCCGAAACCGGCGGTATCGCCTGGCGACAAAGCGCCAGCGCGGACGAGGCATGGCGGGTCTTTGCCGATGTGCAGTGGCAGTTGGATGACAGCGGATGTTTGTCCATCTGTTCGCCGCGACTGCCCGACGCGCAATGGTGGGTCACCAGTGACCGCGCTGAGCCCGTGGGGCTAGATGGTTTTCGCTTGCTGGGCCGTGCTGACCGCATTGTCAAGATCGAAGAAAAGCGCGTCTCGCTGACCGCCATTGAGCAGCACCTCCTGACCACGCCGTGGGTGCAGGAGGTCAGAGCCTTGGTCGTCGAGACGCCCATCGGTGACCGAGTGGGGGTGGTGGCGGTGCCCACGCCCTTGGGGCGTGCGAAGCTCAATGGCGGGCGCCGTGGTTTGAGTGATTTGCTTCGGCTGGCGTTGGTTGATGTTATTGAGGCCATGGCCTTGCCACGTCGCTGGCGCTTTGTGGAGGCCTTGCCTGTCAATGCCCAGGGCAAGTCGCCTGAAGCCCTGTTGAGGACTTTTTTTGTGGAACAGCCTTCAGTGGACACGGCCGTACCGAGTTGTCCCGAGATGCCCTGCGTGCAGTGGCTGGAGCGTGGCGAGACGCAGGCCTTGGCGTCCCTGGACATCCATGCGGGACTGTCCGTGTTTGATGGCCACTTTGATGTGACGCCGATTTTGCCGGGCGTGGCGCAGCTGGATTGGGCCTTGGCCTTGGGGCGTGAGTGCTTTGCCATGCCTGACCGGTTTGTGCGTCTGGAGGCCCTGAAGTTTGTGCGTCCGGTGGAGCCTGGCACCACCTTGATGGTGGCCTTGCAGTTCAAACCGCACTTGCCTGATGCCCTCCTGTGCAGCCTGACCTTCAAGCTGTATTCACTCGGTGGCGCCACGGCCGAGCCTTGTGACCATGCCAGCGGCCGCGCCCTCTGGTCGTACGACATCAAGGGCGAGCATGCATAAAACGGTCGCGGTCATTCCCTGCTACAACCATCCAGAGACCATCGGTTTCATGGTGGATGCGGTGCGCTCGCGTGGCCTGGAAGTCGTGGTAGTTGATGACGGCAGCGATGCGGTGTGTGCCAAGGTGTTGAATGGACTGGCCACCTTGCATGGCCCCGCGATGCACCTGGTGCGGTTGCCGCACAACCAGGGCAAGGGCGGCGCCATGATGGCAGGCTTGCGGCGGGCCCTGGAGCTGGGCTACACCCATGCACTGCAGATTGATGCCGATGGTCAGCACGATGTGGCGGACATCCCAAAGTTTTTAACCCTCTCCAGCCAACAGCCCCAGGCCGTGGTCTGTGGTGAGCCGGTCTACGATGAGTCCGTGCCCAAGGGGCGGCGTTATGGGCGTTACGCCACGCACATTTGGGTGTGGATCAACACCCTCTCATTGGATATTCGCGACTCCATGTGCGGGTTTCGGGTGTACCCCCTCGCCCCCGTCGTCAAGCTGATGGATCAGGTTCGACTGGGGCGGCGCATGGATTTTGATCCTGAGTTGCTGGTGCGCCTTCACTGGCGCGGCATTCCATTGGTCAGTCTGCCCACACGGGTGCGCTATCCCATGGACGGGATCTCGCATTTCAAACTGCTGTGGGACAACGTGTTGATCTCGCACATGCATGCCCGCTTGCTGGCCGGCATGCTGTTGCGCTTACCCATGCTGTTGTGGCGCAAAGTGGCCCCCTGATGAACGCAGCACCTCATTGGGCCAGCTTGGGCGAGCATACGTTTGTGGCGGGCATCCGGTTTTTGTTCTGGGTCTACCGGGCGTTAGGGCGTTTGCCCTTCAGACTGTGCCTGTATCCGGTGGTGGTGTATTACTGGGCCACTCGTGCGGATGCTCGGCGCTCGTCATTGGATTACCTTGAACGCTTGCAGGGCTCTCAAGGTGCGTTGGGGCACGCGCCTGATTGGCGCGACACCCTTCGCCATTTCCTGGCATTTGCCGACACCATCCTGGACAAACTTTTGGCCATGAGCGGTGGGATCGACGAAGGCCAGTTGCGCGTGGTGGGCGAAGAGGGGCTGCTGGCGTTGATTGCCCAGGGGCGAGGCGCCGTCATCATCACGGGTCATATTGGCTGCATGGAGCTGTGCCGTGTCAGTGCGGAGCGGCACCGTGGCGTGCGGCTTAACGTGCTGGTGCATACCCAGCATGCAGAGCGCTTTAACCGCATGTTGCAGCGACTGCACCCCGACAGCGAAGTCCGCCTGATCCAGGTCACCGATGTCAATCCGGCGACCGCCATGCTGCTGGCCGACAAGGTGGCGCAAGGTGAGTTCGTGGCCATTGCAGGGGATCGGGTGCCCGTGCGGCAGAGCATGATGGTGCCTGCTGACTTTCTAGGTCAGCAAGCGCAGTGGCCGGTGGGGCCTTATGTGCTGGCGGCCTTGCTGAAGTGTCCGCTCTATGCCATGGGCTGTGTGCGTGAATCCAACGAACTCGGTCGCCTTGGTTATGTGCTGAGGATTCATTGCCTGGCTGAGCAGGTGGTTTTGCCCCGGCATGCGCGTCAAGCCGCGATGGCGGCCTACGCGCAACAGTTTGCGAACTGGCTGGAGGTGTTGCTTGGCCGCGCACCGTTGGCTTGGTTTAACTTTTTCCCTTTCTGGAGGCAGGGCGTGACGTGCCCAAGCCCTGAACAACATGATCGAACAAATGACCACTGATGGCCTGGTTCCGGTGGTCTTTGATGGCCAACGACTGAGCGTGGACGATGTGGCCGCGCTGGCTGCTCGCACGCGACCGGCGGCGTTGAGCCAAGACCCAGCGTTCCGTGATCGGATCGAGCGCGGTGCAGCCTTCCTGGATCGCCTGTTGAGAGAGGACGGCGTGGTCTATGGGGTCACGACGGGCTATGGTGATTCCTGCACCGTCAGCATCCCGCCGGAGTTGATCCCCGAACTGCCGCATCACCTCTACACATATCACGGCATTGGTGCGGGACGTTCGCTGACCCTCGAGGAGACCCGTGCCGTGCTGGCCGCGCGGCTGTCGTCTTTGTGCCAGGGTGTGTCGGGTGTGAGTTGGGGGCTGCTGGTGCAGTTGGAGCAATTGCTGGTGCACGATGCCTTGCCCATGATCCCGGCCGAAGGATCGGTGGGGGCCAGCGGAGACCTCACGCCGCTGTCGTATGTGGCCGCGGTGCTTTGTGGCGAGCGTGATGTCTGGTTCGAAGGCCAGCGTCAGCCAGCGGCCGACGTGTTGCCGCGCATTGGTTTGTCGCCCTTGCGGCTGCGCCCCAAAGAGGCCTTGGCCTTGATGAATGGCACTTCCGTCATGACCGGGCTGGCGTGCCTGGCCTGGCAGCGCGCTGATGGAGTGTCGCGTCTGGCCACCCGAGTGACCGCCTGCAATGTGTGGGCCAGTGATGGCAATGCCCACCACTTTGACGAAACCTTGTTCATGCTCAAGCCGCACCTCGGTCCGCAACGCGTGGCCCAGCGCTTGCGCCAGGACCTGATGTCGGACCGGCCTGCCCGCAATGAGCAGCGGTTGCAAGACCGGTATTCATTGCGCTGCGCCCCCCATGTCATCGGTGTGCTGGAAGATGCATTGCCATGGCTGCGTCAACTGATTGAGAATGAACTCAACAGCGCCAACGACAACCCTTTGATTGATCCCGATGGCGAGCGCGTGCTGCATGGTGGGCATTTTTATGGCGGGCACATTGCCTTGGCCATGGACACCCTCAAGAACGTGGTCGCCAACGTGGCAGACCTGCTGGATCGTCAACTCGCTTTGTTGGTGGATGCGCGCTTCAACCAGGGGCTGCCCGCCAATCTGTCTGCGGCCACGGGCCCACGCGCCGCCATCAACCATGGCCTGAAGGCCTTGCAGATCAGCGTGTCCGCCTGGACCGCAGAAGCACTGAAGCAGACCATGCCGGCCTCGGTGTTCTCGCGTTCCACCGAGTGCCACAACCAGGATAAGGTCAGCATGGGCACCATTGCCGCCCGCGACGCCTTGCGGGTACTGGAGCTGACCGAGCAAGTCGTGGCGGCCATGTTGATCACTGCACGACAAGCCCTGGTCTTGCGTCAGCAAGTGAGCACGCTGCCCTTGCCTTTGCCGCTGGTCGAATTTCTGAGCCAGTTGTCCACGCAAGTGGAACTGGTGGTCGAAGACCGTGCCCTGGATGTGGATCTGCAGCGCTTGCTGACGGGCATGCGGGCGGGCGATTGGGAGGTCTATCGTGGGTGAGTCTCCTCTGAGCCATGAGATCGAACTCTGTCCCGCCTTTCACGACCTGGACCCGATGGACATCGTCTGGCACGGCAACTACGTGAAGTACCTGGAGTTGGCGCGCAATGCCCTCATGGCCAAGTTCAATTACGACTATCCGCAGATGCGGGAATCGGGCTATGCCTGGCCCATCGTTGACATGCGCTTGAAGTACGTGGGGTCGGTGCGGTACGGCCAACGGATCAAGATTCGAGCGCGCATTGTGGAGTGGGAAAACCGCTTGAAAGTGGACTACCTCATCATGTGTGCCGAAACCGGCGTCCGGCTGAACAAAGCGAGCACCATTCAGGTCGCCCTGGACATCCGCACTGGCGAGATGTGCTGGGTTTGCCCCCCGGTGTTGCTGGAGCGATTGGGGATGGTGAGGACAGGGTCATGACGAGTCGACGTGGATTTCTTTGCGCCGTCTTGCTGGGCGGGGGCAGTTTGGCGATGTGGCCGTGCTCATCTGCGTTCGGTCAAACGACACCGGATTTGCTGACCGAGGTCAGCCGTCGATTGGACAACCCTGCGGTTTTGCGCGGCGAGTTTGATCAGACCAAGACGTTGAAGGGTTTCAAGCGGCCATTGTTATCGCATGGCCGCTTTGTCATGGCGCGAGACCGTGGCATTCAGTGGATCACCAGCGAACCTTTCGCGTCGACCTTGGTGGTCACGCGGGAGCGCTTGCTCACGGTCAGTGACGGGGTGTCTCAGCAGGTGGACACTCGGCAGGAACCGGGTTTGCGAGCCGTCAACGACATGTTGATGGCCCTGCTGGCGGGCGATGTCAAGGCCCTGGCGGGACGCTTTCAAAGCGAGGGGGCCTTGTCCGGGTCTCAAGGGTGGCGCTTGATCTTGATCCCTCGTGACACAGGGTTGGCACGATTCATTGCGCGCATTGAGCTGGAGGGTGATCGGCATGTCACTCATGTTCGACTCTTCGAGGCGTCGGGAGACGATAGCCATATCCGCTTCTCTCGCCAAACCACCACGGCCTTGAGCCAGGCCGAAGCTGCGCGCTTCAACTGACGAGAGACCATGAAATTTTTTGAGCGTTTGACGGTTTCTCGTTGCCTGGCCTGGGTCTGGATGCTGGTCGTGGCCGCCATTGCGTTGCACCAATGGAATTTCTGGCACGCACCGCGCTTGGACACGGATGTCTTCTCGCTCCTTCCCGTCGATGAGCAGGCGCCCGTGGCTCAGCGGGCCATGCGCCAGTTGGGCGAGCAGGGCGAGCGTCGCATCGTGGTCATGGTGGGGGCCAGTGATTGGGCTGTGGTCCAGTCGGCCGCCGATGAATTTGACCAATCATTGCGAGCGGCACACGCGGGTCTGCGCCGTGTGGCCGACAGTGCCACGGCCGGACAGACCATGGATTTCTATCAACCATGGCGCGATGCCTTGTTGACCGATCAACAGCGCACGGCCTTGCAGCAAGCCAAGCCGCAAGCCATGGCGCAGCAGGCGCTGGCGCGTCTGCATGGGCTCAGCACCGGGCAACCGACGGCCTGGATGGCCGATCCCTTGGGCTTGTGGTCAAGTTGGTGGTCTCAAAGGGCGGGCTTGACCGCAGCTCGTCCGCGCGACGGGCTGCTGTGGGTCGCGGATACCGTGGGTCATCGCGAGTGGGCGGTGTTGTTGTACGAGACCGAAGGTTCGGCGTTTCGCCTGGATGGCAACCGTCGCTGGGGTGATGCATTGGATCAGGCCGGGCGGGCTGCACAGCAAGGCGTGGGTGCTGCGGCACTACAGGTGCTCATGGCAGGGGTCCCCTTGCACGCTGAAGCAGGGGCGGTGCAAGGCAACCGCGAGATGAACACCATTGGCTGGGGTTCGTTGGCCGCCGTCGTGGCCCTGGTCTGGTGGGCCTTCTGGGCCATGCGTCCGGTGGTATTGATCGCCTTGTCGTTGTTGGTCGGGTGCGCTGCGGGCTTGTCCGTCACGGTCTGGGTGTTCGGGCAGGTGCACCTGCTCACCTTGGTGTTTGGTGCGAGTTTGGTGGGGGTGGCTGAAGATTTCGGCATTCATTACTTCGCATCGCGACTGTCCATGCCCAAGACCGAACGCTGGGCTCTCATGACGCATTTGCTGCCGGGCTTGTCTCTGGCTTTGTTGACCAGTGTGCTGGGCTACTTGGTGTTGGCCATCGTGCCGTTCCCTGGCTTGCGCCAGATGGCCTTGTTCTCAGCGGTGGGTTTGGTCGCGGCCTTCTTGACCGCCGTGTGCTGGTTTCCGGTGTTTGACCGAGGGGCCTTGCCTGGCAGCGGTATGGAGCGCGCGGTGGCGGGCAGTTTGGCTGACTGGCCTCGCTTGCGTGGCCGTGCGCTGGCCATCACCTTGGTCATCTTTGGTGTGTTATGCGCGTGGGGCATTTCGCGCTTGCATGTCAACGATGATCTGCGCCAGTTGCAGTCCTCACCACCGGCCTTGATTCAGGCTCAGCTGGAAGTGGGGCGCTTGCTGCGCATGCCCAGCCCGGCACAGTTTTTCATGGTGCAAGGTCCTGATGCGCAGACGGTGCTGCAGCGCGAAGAGGCGCTCAAGGCCCAATTGGCACCATGGCTTGAGAAGGCTGCGCGCAAGGGTGAGCCCCTGTCTTTGAATGCGGTGTCCGATTGGGTCCCGTCACATCTGCGTCAGGCAGACAACCGCGCCTTGACCGGGCGGGTGGAGACCGCGGTATTGCAGCAGGTTGGCCAGGTGCTTGGCGAGGACTTGAGTCGCCCCACCTTCAGTCCTGCGCCGATTGAACTCACCCGCTGGTTGTCCAGCCCCGTGTCGACCGGGCTGCGCGCGCAGTGGCTGGGGCAGGTCGATGGCGCCTATGCCAGTGTGGTCCTGATCGGAGGCTTGTCGCATCGAGCGCAAGCCGATGAGTTGCGTGGTCTGGGCGAGCAACTCGATGGTGTTCGTTGGGTTGATCGCACGACCGATTTGTCCCGCCTGCTGGGGCGCTTCAGAACGACGATGGCGTGGTTGCTGGTGCTTGGGCATGGTTTGGTGTGGGCGGCGCTCGCTCTCCGGTTTGGTCGAAGTGCGTGGCGAGCCTGGCTACCCACGGCTCTGGCATCCTTGGGGTGTTTGGCCGTACAAGGCTGGCTGGGCGAGCCCTTCCAGCTCTTCAATTTGCTGGCCCTGATGCTGTTGCTGGGCATGGGGGTGGACTACGGCATTTTCTTGCTGGAGCATCCAGGCGAGGGCCAAGGACATGCTTGGTTGGCGGTGTTGCTGGGGGCGATCAGTACCGGGCTGTCATTTGGACTCCTGGCCTTGTCGGCCACGCCTGCCTTACATGCCTTTGGCTTGACCTTGCTGGTGGGGCTGACCTTGGTGTGCATCTTGGCGCCCAGCTTGCGTTTACAAAACACGGATTCAGTCAGAGGAAGTACATGAAACAAGAACAAGCAGACATTTTGATCATTGGCGCGGGCCCGGCGGGCGCTGTGGCCGCAGGCTTGTTGCGCAAGCAAGGTCGACAGGTCCTGATCCTGGAGAAAGAGCAGTTCCCCAGGTTCTCGATTGGCGAAAGCCTGTTGCCCCAGAGCATGGAATACATCGAAGCCGCAGGCATGTTGCAGGCGGTTGTCGAGGCCGGCTTTCAGTACAAAAATGGTGCCGCGTTCAGCAGCGCAGGTCGCTACACCGAGTTTGATTTTCGCGATAAATTCTCTAAAGGGTGGGGGACGACCTACCAAGTCCAGCGCGGTCGATTCGACCATGTCTTGGCCAAAGAGGCCGAGCGTGCAGGTGCCGAGGTTCGCTACCAGCACGAGGTGCTGGGGGTGGACGTCAGCGGCGATCACCCGATCGTGCAAGTGCGTGGACAAGACGGGCAGCACTACATTGTGCAAGCCCAGTTCCTGCTCGATGCCAGTGGCTTTGGCCGCATCCTGCCCCGACTGCTGGACCTGGAGTACCCCTCCGACTTCCCCACGCGTGGCGCCATCTTCACGCACGTTCAGGACAACATACAGCTTGGTGCGGGCTTTGACCGTCAGAAGATCAGGGTCACGGTGCACCCCAAGCACTGCGATGTGTGGTTCTGGACCATCCCGTTTTCAGACGGACGTTGCTCCTTGGGCGTGGTTGCCCACACGGACTTCCTCAAGCAATACACCGGGACCGATACCGAGCGTTTGAAAGCGCTGGTGAATGAAGATCCGTCCTTGTCCGCCTTGCTCGGCAATGCCGTGTGGGACACACCGGCGCGCAACATCACCGGCTATTCGGCCAACGTCAAATCACTCTGGGGACGAGGCTATGCCTTGCTGGGCAACGCGGGGGAGTTCCTTGATCCGGTCTTCTCCAGTGGGGTGACGATTGCCTTCAAGTCCGCCAGTCTGGCGACCGAGTGCCTGCGTCGACAGACCGCCGGCGAGCTCGTGGACTGGGAGGCCGATTACGCACGGCCCTTGAAGGCTGGCGTCGACACCTTTCGTGTGTTCGTCCAAGCCTGGTACGCCGGTGATTTCCAGAAAGTCATCTTCCATGAGCAGGCCTCTCCTGAGATTCGCCGGATGATTTCGGCCATCCTGGCCGGCTATGCCTGGGACACCACCAACCCCTATGTGGCAGAACCTGAACGACGTCTTGGTGTGTTGATCGAGGTCTGTTCGCAGTGATGAGTCGGCGCTTTTTGATCAGCGTGTGCAGCCTGATCCTGCTGGCGGGACTGGTGGGTTGTGCGTCTTTGCTGCGCGCAGACGCCCCACCGTTGCTGCGCTTGTCCCCCGCCTCGATGGGGCGAGAGTTGACTGTGGCGCAACGGCTGGACGTGCAGGTGGGCAATCAAACCCGCTCGGTGGATGTGGCCTTGGAGATCGATGCCGAGGCGGTTCGCATGGCCTTCATGCAGTATGGTCAAACCGTGGCTCATGTGGTGTGGGACGGCCAGCACTTGGAGCAACGTCTGGCGCCGGGTTGGCCCAAAGTGGTCAGTGCCGAGCAGGTGCTCAACGACCTTCAACTGGTGTGGTGGCCGCTCGCACAGGTGCAGGCAGCGCTGCCGCAGGGGTGGACGGTGACCGACACATTCCAGCGCCGTGAACTGCGCCATGGTGACCGTGTTGTGGTGACGGTTCGCGTGATCGAGCCCGGCCACATTGAGTTGATCCAACGTGCTGATGGCTACACCTTGCAGGTGCACAGCCAAGGCGCGACGCCAGAGTTTGCCGCACCATGAGCACGGTTTACCTTCAACACCTTGGATTGGTATGTGCACTGGGGCGTGGGGTCAGCGCGGTGCGTGAGGCACTGTTGAGCACCGATGGCCCTGGCGGGCTGACGCCTACGGATCGTTACTCACCGGGGCGTGTGCTGCACCTCGGCGAGGTCGCGGGGCAACTGTCCGATGTAAGTCATGCGGGCCCAGCGTTTCGCGTTCGCAACAACGCCTTGGCTTTGACCGCCTTGTCAGAGATGCGCCCTGCGGTGGATGCGGCCATTGCCCGCTTCGGCCCACGGCGTGTGGCCGTGGTCGTGGGTACGAGTACCTCAGGCCTGCCCGAGGGCGAAGCCGCGCGCCTGCAGTGGGAGCGCACTCAAACCTGGCCGGCAGGCTTCAGCTATGCACAGCAAGAGTTAGGCAATCTGGCCGACTTCCTGGCCGCAGAATTGGGGGTGACCGGGGTCTCCCATGTCATCTCGACCGCCTGCTCGTCCGGTGCCAAGGCCTTGGCCAGCGGCGCTCGTTTATTGCGTGCAGGTTTGGCTGACGCGGTGGTTGCGGGGGGCTGCGATGTCTTGGGCGCCTTCACCGTCGCGGGGTTTTCAGCGTTGGAGTCGGTTTCGGCGGCCCGCTGCAACCCGATGTCGGTCAACCGAAACGGCATCAATCTAGGGGAGGGAGCCGCCTTGTTTCTGATGAGCCGCGACGAAGGGCCCGTGAGATTGGCGGGCTGGGGTGAAAGCTCGGACGCTCACCACATGTCCGCGCCTGACCCGAGTGGGCGTGGCGCCATGAAGGCCATGCAGTTGGCGTTGCAGCGCGCCAGCATTCAGCCGAAAGCGGTGGACTACGTCAATCTGCACGGCACGGCCACGCACCACAATGACGCGATGGAAAGCCTGGCCGTGGCCGAGGTGCTCGGTGCCCAAGTGGCCGTGAGTTCAACCAAGCCCTTGACCGGACACACCTTGGCGGCAGCGGGCGCGGTTGAGGCCGCCTTTGCTTGGCTGACCTTGGTGGACAACCCGATGGGTGTATTGCCGCCCCACTGGTGGGATGGACAGGCCGATCCGGCATTGCCCGCCTTGAAGCTGGTTTCAGCCGGCGAGCGTTTAGGCCGCGCGCCGCAGTATGTTTTGAGCAATTCATTTGCCTTCGGTGGCAGCAATGCGACCTTGCTGATGGGGGCCGCATGATGGACCAGCTCACGCTTGACAAGGCTGGGGTGGACGAACTGGTCCCCCACCGGCGCACGATGAGCTGGCTTGACCAAGTCATCAGTGCTGATGACGCGTGCGTGGTGGCTCAGGC